>JAGWPD010000147.1 GCA_028870705.1 Gammaproteobacteria bacterium | reverse complement strand
GCGAAGCCGGCTGCTGCCGCGCCGGCCGCCAAGCCCGCCGCTGCCGCGCCGGCCGCCGAAGCGAAGAAGGAAGAGAAGAAGGAAGAGAAGAAAGAAGAAAAGAAGGAAGAAATGAAGCACGCGAAAAAGCACAAGATGAAGGACGAAAAGAAGGGCAAGTAAGTCCCCGGGCGGATTCCCGCCTGCACGACAGGGCGCCACGGGGCGCCCTGTTCTTTTGGCGTCCACGAAAAGAGCCTGGGCGAGCGCGGCGAGTGCATTACGGATTATTCATGCGTCCATTACGCGCAATTCACGATACCGCGCGTCGCCGCTGGCAATACTTGCGCCACCCCTGCCCAGAGGGGCAACCAACCAACCAGGAGCTGTCATGAAATCTCAGATCATTCTCGTCGCGGCCGCCCTTGCCGCGTTGTCCGCTGCCCCGATGTTCGCCGCTGACGCCCCGGCTGCGGCCGCGAAGCCGGCTGCTGCCGCGCCCGCCGCTGCCCCGGCTGCCGATACCGCGGCCGCCAAGCCGGCGAAGAAGCATCACCACAAGAAGAAGGCGAAGGCTGGCGAAGCCGCCGCTGCGAAGTAAGAGCGGATTGCACGGCTGAGGCGAGCCCGACTCCAGGGCTCGCGACAGGGCGCCACGGGGCGCCCTGTTTTTTTGCGCATCCGGAACCAGTGCGCAGCGCGGCGCGGCAAATGACGCAGTTTGCGGCAGATGTGACACAGTTCCGCCGGGTTTCTTAACCAGATCATCATTTCCGTCGCCAGCAACCGTTAACCTGCGTCTCACTTGCATTGCCGCGGAGGCTCAATGGCAATGGGCCGGTTTGTCCAGGCCATCCGGCTGCAGGGGTGGTCGGTGGGCGCGAGGTTGCTGCTGATCAACGGCCTGCTGGCCGTGGCCCTGCTGTTCGTCGGCGCGATCGCCTGGCGTGCCCTGAGCGCGCAGAACCGCGCGATGTCCGAGCTGGCGCTGATCAGCAAGGCGGCCCGCTATCATCAGGATGCGGCCACGCTCCAGGCCGAGCTGCGCGCTGACGTAAATGGCGCGCTCGCGGGCCGGGCCGGCTCCGCCGTAGAACGCACCGCGCTGCTCGACTCGCTCGATGAGAATTCCAAGGAGCTGCGCCGCGACCTGCTGACGCTCGAGAAGCTCGACCTGCCTGCCGACCTGGTCGATACCGAGGCGAAGGTGCAGACGCTGGCGGACCTGTACCTGGTGCGCGCCACCGAACTGGGGCGCCTCGCGGTGCGCGATCCGGGCATGGCCACGGCGCTGGCGCCGCAGTTCAATGATTCGCTCGCGGCGCTGAACCAGGCGATGGACAAGCAGACGCAGGCCTTCTCGACGCATATCGTGGAGGCCAACGACGACGCCACGGCCGCGGATGCCAATGCGAAGAAATGGCTGATCACGGCCTTCATCCTCGCCAACCTCGTGGTCGGACTGCTGGTGGAGTGGCTGTCGCGCTCTATCCGCAGCTCGCTGCGCGGCGTGCGCGACGTGGCGCAGGCACTGGCGACCGGCGATCTCACCGCGCGCAACGGCGCCACCGGCCCCGACGAGCTCGGCGAGCTCGGCAGCGCAGTCAACCACATGGCCGACAACCTGCGCGAAGTGATCGGCAAGCTGCGCGCCGAGGCCGACCGCGACGCCTTCGGCACCCAGCTGGTGGAAGCGCTCGAAATGGCCGACACCGAAGAAGAGGCCTACGGCGTGCTCGGCCGCGCCATGAACGTCATTTCGCCCGACCTGCCGACCGAATTGCTGCTGGCCGATTCCAGCCGCGCGCACCTCGAGCGCGCCACCGCCCACCCGCAGGCGGGCGCCGCGGGCTGCACGGTCGATTCACCCTTCAGCTGCATGGCGGTGCGCCGCGGCAGTGCGGTGAGCTTCAACGACAGCGAAGCGCTCAACGCCTGCTCGCGGCTGCGCGACCGTCCCTGCGGACGCATCTCCGCCGTGTGCGTGCCGATCAGCTTCATGGGGCGCGCGCTCGGCGTACTGCACGCGGCCGCGCCGGCCGGGCAGTTGCCGGACGCGCGCCAGATCGCGCAGCTCACGACGCTCGGCCTGCAGGCGGGCGCGCGCATCGGCACCGTGCGTGCCTTCCACAGCACGCAGCATCGGGCCGCGACCGACAGCCTGACGGGCCTGCACAACCGGCGTTCCGCAGAGGAACGCGCGCGCGATCTGGCGGCGGGCGGCCGGCCTTTCGCCGTGGTGCTCGCCGACCTCGATCACTTCAAGAAGCTCAACGATGCGCGCGGCCACGAAGCCGGCGACCAGGCGCTGCGCCTGTTCGCCGATACGCTGCGCGCGCAGCTGCGCGAGCACGACATGGCGGCGCGCTGGGGCGGCGAGGAGTTCGTGCTGATCCTGCCGAACGCCAATGCGAAGCAGGCGCACGAGGCGGCGGAACGCATCCGCGACGGGCTGGCGACTTCACTGCTGCTGGGCGGATCGGCAACCTTCACCTCCAGCTTCGGCGTGGCCGACAGCACGATGAGCCCGCGCTTCGAGAAGCTGCTGAAGATCGCCGACGAGGCGTTGTACCGCGCCAAGGATGCCGGCCGCGATCGGGTCGTGATCGGTGCGCCGCAGATGATCGACGAGGCCGACACCTACACGCGGCACGTGTACGAGCATCCGGCCTCGCCCAACATGAAGAAGCTGAGCGCCGAGCGCTGAGTGCCGGCGCGGCCGGCGCCTAGAACTTCGCTACCACGTTGACGCCCGCCGGCGGCGGCGCCTGCACGTAACTGCAGGCGCCCGGGGTTTGCCGGACGTAGGCAATCGTCTCGGCGTCGCTGGCCTTGACCGGCGGCGGATTGGCGCCGTCGCGGAAGGATTTCTTGGTCCACAGGCTGGTGTAGCGGTCAATGCCGACTTTCACCACGCGCTGCAGGAAGATCGCCTGCGCCGCCAGGTTGTCCGCCGGCGCCAGCCGCGCGCTGCCGGCGAAGCTCTTCTCGCCGATGAACACGTCGCGCACGTCCGAGGACTGCAGCGCGACATTGGCGTTGCAGACGACGTACAGGTCGGCGGTAGTGGCTGCGCCGCTGGCGCCGGCCAGCAGGACGGCGAACAGCCAGGCTCCCGGACGCGGGCCCGGCCGCCTCATTGCGGCCTGCTCAGAAGCGGATCGCATATTGCACCAGACCTTCGCCGTACTGTTCGAGGGTGCGATCGGTCAGGCGCGTGCTGGCGAGCTCCAGCTTGATCGCGGACTTCAGGTCGAGATCGAAGCGCGCGCCGAGTGCGACCCGATGGTAGGAGCCGCCGCCCGCGAGCGCGGCGAAGTACGGGTCGCTCTGCTCGAGCAGGGTGCGCTCATAGCGCGCATAAGGCACTCCCCAGGCGGCGCGATAGCCGAACTGCAGGAAACCCGCGCGGCTGTTGTGCGTGCCGGTGCCACCATAGAGGTCGCGATCGTCGAACAGGTAGATCTCGGCGATGTTCTCCCAGGCATCCGTGTCGTAGACCGCGTAGCCGCCGTAGGCGAGTACGCGCGTCACGTGCGCCGGCAGCGCATCATCGCCAATGCGGGCGCTGAACGCATGCAACCCGAGCAGCAGGCCTTCGGCCGCGCCGCCCGTCAGCTGGTAGGCCAGGCGCACGCCGCCGCCGATGTGGCCGTCGCTGTTGCCGGCATTGCGCTGGTCGAGCGCGCCGCCAATGATCGCCTGGCTGTTGCCCACGTAGGCGTCGTACAGGAACTTGCCGCCACCCGTGTGCGTCGAGCCGGTGAGCCACAACCCGACCGAATGCGCCGGCACGATGCCGCCGTTGTCCTCGAATTGCAGGAATTTCGGGCGCCGCAGCGAGTTGTTGATCCAGCTGCCGTGGTGCAGCGCCGTGTTCACGTAGCCGTAGGGCGTGTGGAAGCGGCCCAGCCAGACCGTCGCCCGGTCGTTGAACTGGTAGCCGATCTGTGCGCGCTCGAGATCCACGCCGACGGCGCCGTCCGAGCCCACCTCGGTGTTCATCTCGAACAGCGCGCGGGTGTGGTCGCCCAGGCGCGGCGCCAGGTAGAAGTCGAGGTTGCCGACGTAGGCGCCCTTGAGGTCGGCGTTGATCGGGTTGTGCGTACCGATGCCGACATCGGCGAATCCGTGCAGCGGCAGGCCGGTTTCATCGGCGCTGCGGCTGGCGTTCGCCTTCTCGAGCTGCTCGAGCTTCTGCTCGTCGGCTTCGAGGCGCGCATTGTCCACGGCGACTTGCGCAGCCGCGGCCGGCTGCGCAACCGGCGTCGTGGCGGGCGGCGCCGCTGTCGCCGGTGCTGCCGGTGGCGCGGACGCTGTGGCCGCCGCCTGCTTCGCCTCGAGTTCGCGCACCCGCTCGGTCAGCGCCTGGATCAGTTCCAGGCTCTGGTCCAGTTTCTTCTGCATCGCGGCGATGGCCGGGTCGGGCCTGGCGGCTGCGCCGAGTGCCGCGGTCGGCAGCACGGCGATGGCGACCGCCAGCAGTACGCCGGCGCACCTGCGGCAGCGCTTGAAATTCGTCATCGTGCGAGCCATCGGCACTTCTCCGTATTTCAGAGCATGGCCGCCCAGTCGCCGGTTGCGGGGCTCACGGCACCGCTGTACGCGCCCTTGCTGTCAAAAAAGACTACGCGCGAGTCGTGCATCACGTGCGTGTCGTAGTTCCAGAATTCGAAACCCAATTGCCGCGCCAGGCGGCGGACATCCTTTGCCGCCCCGGTAAGGAAATGCCAGTTGGGCCGCTCCAACCGGTGGTTGAGCCGGTACTGGTGCCAGCTGCGCGGGTCGTCGTTGTCGGCGTCGTAGCCGACGATGACGAAGCTGGCTTGTTCCCCGCGTGCGTCGAGCCGTTGCTGCATGCGCTGCAGTTCGTTGAGTGTGGCCGGGCAGGTGTGGTGGCAGCTCGTGTAGGCCATCGACAGGATGACGCGGTGTCCGGCGAGGTCGGCGAGGGCCAGCGGTTGGCCGGAGTCGTCGCGCCAGGCCTGTGGGAGCTGGTCGAGCCGCGGCGTGCCGGCGGC
>JAGWPD010000146.1 GCA_028870705.1 Gammaproteobacteria bacterium | reverse complement strand
CCCGGCCGCGCCAGCAGCGGCAGCACCGCCGGCGCCAGCCGCAGGTACCAGCGCAGCGTCCCAAGCGTGACCGCCTGGACTGCGGCGCGCGGCGCATCCGGCGGCAGCACGGCCAGCGCCGACTCGGCGTTCTGGCCCTCGCCCAGCACCGCCGCGACCGCGCCCGCGGCACCGCTCAGCACCCGCGCGGCGGTGCCCGGCGGACGTACCCGCACGGATGCAATGCTGTGGCGGCTCATCGGCGCTCAGCCAAAGCGCAGGCCGTTCAGCGCATGGCCGCGCGCGAACTCCGCGGCGCCGAGCACGCGCTTGCCGGCGACCTGCAGTCGCCCGATCGCCAGCAGCCCCTCGCCACAGGCCACCACCAGCCGGCCATCGCGCAGGCCGAGCACGGCGCCGGGCGGGGCGGGGGCTTGGTTCGATGCCAGTCCTCCGCCAGGGGTCGCCAACGCGTCAGCCTGCCAAATTTTAAGTTGCGTTCCGGCGAGCAGGGTCTGCGCAGCAGGCCACGGATTGCAGCCGCGGACCTGCCGCGCTATCTGCGTCGCGCTTGCCGACCAGTCGATCAGCGCCTCGCGTTTTTCTAACTTGCGGGCGTAGCTGACGCCCGCGGCCGGTTGCGCGCGCGGCCTCGCGGTGCCGGCTTCCAGTTGCGCGATCACCTCGAGCAGGAGCGCTGCGCCCTGCTGCGCGAGCGCATCGTGCAACTCGGCGCTGGTCATGCGCGCGCCGATGGGCACCGCGCGTTGCGCGAGCATCGCACCGGTATCGAGGCCGGTGTCCATCTGCATGATGGTCACGCCGCTCTCGGCATCGCCCGCGAGGATCGCGCGCTGGATCGGCGCCGCGCCGCGCCAGCGCGGCAGGAGCGAGGCGTGGATGTTCAGGCACCCGAGCCGCGGCAGCTCAAGCAGCGTGCGCGGCAGGATCAGCCCGTAGGCGACGACCACCAGCAACTCCGGCTGCCACTGCCGGAGCGGTGCGCGCGCGGCCTCGTCGGCGAGGCGTTCAGGCTGCGCGAGCGGCAATTGCAGCTGCACGGCGCGCTGCTTGACCGGGCTGGCGCGCAACGTGCGGCCGCGGCCGGCGGGCCGGTCCGGTTGCGTCAGTACACCGACCAGCCGGTGCTTCGATGCGGCCAGTGCATCGAGCGCCGGCAGTGCGAATGCCGGCGTGCCGGCGAAGGCGATGCGCAGCATGCCGGATGTGGCGTCTTCAGATGACCTTGGCGCCATGCGCGGCGCGCATGCGGGCGCCCGCGTGGCTGCGCGGCGCGCCGCCGCGCTCGCGCCGTTCCTTCTCGAGCCTGCGGCGGATGCGCTCGCGCTTCAGGCTCGAGAGGTAGTCGACGAACAGCTTGCCTTCGAGATGATCCAGCTCATGCTGCAGGCAGACGGCCAGCAGGCCGTCCAGCTCGCGCTCGAAGAACTGGCCGGCGCGGTCCTGGGCGCGCACGCGCACCTTGGCGGCGCGCTCGACCGGCTCGTAGACTTCGGGGACCGAGAGGCACCCTTCCTCGCTCAGCTCGCTGCCGCTGCGCTCGAGGATTTCAGGGTTGATGAACACCTGCGGCTCGTCGTGCGCATCGCTGATGTCGATCACGATGAGGCGTCGGTGCACGTTCACCTGCGTGGCGGCCAGCCCGATGCCCGGCGCGGCATACATGGTCTCGAACATGTCGTCGATCAGCTGCGCCAGCGCGGCGTCGAACACCTGCACGGGCGCCGCGCGGGTGCGCAACCGGGGGTCGGGAAATTCCAGGATCGTCAACTGCGCCATGGCGGATTTTTCATACCTCGGCTTGCGCCCATGTGAACCAGCGCACAAACTCCGCACCGGACCATGTGCGTTTGGCAACCATTGAGTTTATAACAGCTGCAGGTGGCCCACCCCACCTCAAGCCCTTGTTTATCAGGAGTGAGGGATGTTCCCCCATAAGACAATGAACTCCCGCCGGACGTTCCCGCTGGCGGCCGGGCTGACCTCGCTGCTGGCCCTGGCGCTGGGCGGCTGCTCGCTGTTCCACGGCTCAGACCGGAATGCCGGTCCCGCCCCACCGATGACGGCACAACCCGCGGGCGCGGCGCCGGTGGCGGCCAGCGCCGAACCGCAGACCGTCACGTCGGACCTGCCCGATGTCGAGCCCGCGGCGGCGGACGCCGCGCCAGCCGCCGCGACCACGACCGTGATGCCCGATGCCGGCGCCGCGCTCAGCCCGAGCGCGCCCAAGAGCTACGTCGTGCAGAAGGGCGACACGCTCTGGCACCTCGCCAGCCTGTTCCTGAAGGATCCGTGGCTGTGGCCGGAGATCTGGTACGTGAACCCGGAAGTGAGCAACCCGCACCGCATCTATCCGGGCGATACGCTGCGCCTGGCGAAGGGCAGCCCCGGCGGGCCGGCCGGCACGGCGCCCGTGGCGATCCAGCTGGTGCGCACCAGCGGCAGCGGCACGCAATTGCACCCGTTGCTGCGCAGCACCTCGCTCGAGGCGCCAATCGCCAATATTCCGTACGCGACGATCGCCGCGTTCCTGTCCCGCCCGGGCGTGCTCACGAAGAGCCAGGCCGAGGCGGCGCCCTACGTGCTGGCGCTGCGCGATCGTCACATGATCGCGGGCGCAGGCAACGAAGTCTACGTGAAGCGGCTCAAGGCGTCCGAAGGCGAGCGCTTCAGCGTGCTGCACGTCGGCGACAAGCTGAAGGATCCGGATGGCCATGGCGCGCTCGGTTATCTCGCCGTCTATGCCGGCACGGCGCAGGTGGTGCGCGCCGGCGACCCGGCGCGGGTGCAGATCACCGATTCCGCGCGCGAAGTTCTCGCCGGCGATGTGCTGGTGCCCGAGGCGGCCGGCACGATTGGCGACTTCATCCCGCACTCTCCCGCCGCGAAGGTGCATGGCCGCATCATCGCGATCGTCAACGGCGTGCTGCTCGCGGGCCAGTTCCAGGTCGTCGCCATCAATCGCGGCAGCCAGGATGGCATCGAACCGGGCCACGTGCTGCGCGTGAATGAAGCCGCGCAGACCGTGCGCGACCGTTGCGCGCGGATCACCGGCAATGGCACCTGCGCGAGCTTCTTCGACACGAAGCTGCCGGTCGAGGCGAGCGGCTCACTGCTGGTGTTTCGCGTGTTCGAGCACGTGAGCTACGCGTTGATCGCGAGCGAGACCGTGCCGCTCGGCGTCGGCGATCACGTCGTCAATCCCTGAGCACGCCGTCAATCGCTGACCAGGCTGCGCCGGCCCGTTACTGGGCTGATCGGTGACCAAAGGGCCCGCGGCAATGCGGGCCCTTTGCTTTATGCTCCCCGCCCATGAAGCAGCGGGCGATCGATGCAGCAACGGGCTGGCTGGCGCTGGCGCGCGCCCCGGGCCTGCATGCCGACCACCTGCGCGCCGCCGGGGCGCTCGAGGATCCGCTCGCGCTGCTTGGCGCAGGCGCGGCGGCGCTGGCCGCGCGCGGCATCCCGCAAGCCGATGCCGCCTGGCTCGCTCGGCCCGATGCCGCGCAGCTCGAGGCCGACCGGCGCTGGATGGAGAGCGCCGGCGTGCGGCTCGTCGGCTGCGACAGCGAACGCTACCCGCCGCTGCTGCGGCTCATCGCCGGCGCGCCGGTCGCTCTCTACGTGCGCGGCAATGTCGAGGTGCTGCTGTCGGCGCAGCTCGCGATCGTCGGCAGCCGCAATCCGACCGCCGGCGGCGCGCGTACCGCCGTTGAGTTCGCGCAATACCTGGCGCGCGGCGGCCTGACGATCACCAGCGGCCTGGCGCTCGGCATCGACGCCGCCGCGCACGCGGGCGCGCTCAGGGCGGCCGGTCGGACGATTGCGGTACTCGGCTGCGGGCTGGATGAAACCTATCCGCCCGAGAACGGCGAGCTGGCCGGGCGCATCGTCGCGGGCGGCGGCGCGTTGGTGAGCGAGTTCCCGCCCGGCACGCCGCCGCGACCGATGAATTTTCCGCGCCGCAACCGGCTGATCAGCGGCCTGTCGCTCGGCACGCTGGTGGTCGAGGCGGCGCGCATGAGCGGCTCGCTGATCACGGCGCGGCTCGCCGCCGAGCAGGGGCGCGAGGTGTTCGCGATCCCCGGCAGCATCCACAATCCGCTGGCCCGCGGCTGCCACCAGCTGCTGAGATCCGGGGCCAAGCTGGTCGAGACCGCAGACGACGTGCTGTCAGAGCTTAAAATTCCTTTTACAAAACAAGATATTACAGAACAGGCGGCGCGCTCGACAGAAGCTGGCGCAGAGGCTCCCGGGTTGGACAAGGACTATGAAATCCTGTTAGATGCGCTCGGGTTCGAGCCCCAGAGCATCGATGTTCTGGTCGACCGGACCGGTCTGCCGAGCCCTCACCTGGCGTCCATGCTGCTGATCCTCGAGCTCGAGGGAAGGGTTGGACTGCACCCAGGAGGCCGGTATGCGCGAATCGGCTGAACGAGCCCGAGGCTAAGACCTGAGGCATGATGGAAAACACGGTCTTCGACATCCTGGTCTACGTCTTCGATCACTACCTGTTCGAAGAGCTGCCCGTGGTCGCCGAGCGCGCCGACATCGCCCGTGACCTCGAGAGCGCCGGCTTCCGCGGCGCCAACGTCGAGCGCGCGCTCGACTGGTTGGCTGATCTGGCCGACGAGCGCGCGCGTCCGGGGCTGCGCGCCGATGAGCGCGCGTTCCGTCTCTACACCAATGAAGAGTGTGAGCGGCTCGACGCGGGCGTGCGCGGGCAGCTGCTCTCGCTCGAGCGCGGCGGCATCCTCTCGGCGACGCAGCGCGAGATCGTGATCGAGCGGCTCCTGGCGCTCGAGCTCGACGAGCTCGGTCCCGAACAGGTCAAATGGGTGGTACTGATGGTGCTGTCCTGCCAGCCCGGCGAGGAAGCGGCCTGCGAACAGATGGAAGAATTGATGTACGAACTGCCCGCGCAGGTGCCGCATTGAGCGGCTGCGAAACCGGCGGCAGTGATGACCCGCGGCATGTCCGCGGTTTTTCGTTTTAGGAAGCGCGTGCTCTAGAGGAGCTTGGGTTCAACGGCATGGCAGCAAACCTCGTCATCGTCGAATCGCCCGCCAAGGCGCGCACGATCAAGAAGTACCTCGGCAAGGACTTCGAGGTGCTCGCCTCCTATGGCCACGTGCGCGATCTGGTGCCGAAGGAAGGCGCGGTCGATCCGGACAACGGCTTCGCCATGCAGTACCGCCAGATCGAGCGCAACGAGAAGCACGTCGCCGCGATCTCGAAGGCGCTGAAGAAGGCCTCGACGCTGCTGCTGGCGACCGACCCCGACCGCGAGGGCGAGGCGATCGCCTGGCACCTGCACGAGATCCTCGAGGAGCGCGGCGAGCTCGAGGGCAAGAGTACTCAGCGCGTGGTGTTCCACGAGATCACGAAGCACGCGATCCGCGAAGCCGTGCAGCATCCGCGCGGGCTGTCGCTCGACCTGGTGAACGCGCAGCAGGCGCGCCGCGCGCTCGACTACCTGGTGGGCTTCAATCTCTCGCCGTTACTATGGAAGAAAGTGCGGCGGGGCCTGTCGGCGGGGCGCGTGCAGAGCCCGGCGCTGCGGATGATCTGCGAGCGCGAGGATGAAATCGCGGCCTTCGTGCCACAGGAATACTGGACGATCGACGCCGAGGGCGAGCACAGCGAGCAGACCTTCCCGCTGAAACTGGTGGAATTCGCCGGCCGCAAAGTCGAGCAGTTCAGCTTCACCGATGAAGCCACGGCGCGCGCCACCGAAGCGGCGCTGCGCGCGGCGGGCGGCCTGGACGCCAGCGCGGGCAGCTCCGGCGGCTCGCTGCGCGTGTTCACGGTAGAGCGCAAGCAGCGGCGCCGCAACCCCTCCCCGCCGTTCACCACCTCGACGCTGCAACAGGAAGCCTCGCGCAAGCTCGGCTTCTCGGCGCAGCGCACGATGCGCATCGCGCAGCAGCTGTACGAAGGCGTCGACATCGGCGAGGGCAGCGTGGGCCTGATCACCTACATGCGCACCGACTCGGTCACGCTCGCAGCCGAGGCGGTCACCGAGATCCGCGCCACGATCGAGAAGCTCTACGGCAGGGAATCGCTTGCCGAAGAGATCCGCGTCTACAAGACCAAGTCGAAGAACGCGCAGGAAGCGCACGAAGCCGTGCGACCGACCTCGGCCGCGATCGTGCCGGCCGACATCGAGCGCTACCTCGACGCCGACCAGTTCAAGCTGTACGCGCTGATCTGGAAGCGCGCGGTCGCCTGCCAGATGGCGCACGCGGTGTTCGATACCGTCGCGGTCGACATGCTGGCCGGCCCGGACGGACCGGCCCGCCACCTGCTGCGCGCGAACGGCTCGACGCTGGTCAAGCCGGGCTACATCGCCGTCTACCAGGAAGGACGCGATGATGCCGCGGAAGACGACGGCGACCACATGCTGCCGGCGATGCAGGTCGGCGATGCGGTGCGGCTGCTCGCACTCCATCCCGAGCAGCATTTCACCGAGCCGCCGCCACGCTACACCGAGGCTTCGCTGGTGAAGGCGCTCGAAGAACACGGCATCGGCCGGCCTTCGACCTACGCCTCGATCATCTCCACGCTCCGCGACCGCGAATACGTCGAGATCGACAACCGCCGCTTCACTGCCACCGACATCGGCCGCATCGTCGGCAAGTTCCTGACGCAGCATTTCCACCGCTACGTCGAGTACGGCTTCACCGCCGCGATGGAAGACGAGCTCGACGCGGTCGCGCGCGGCGAGGAGCCGTGGACGGTGCCGCTCGGCAAGTTCTGGAAGCCGTTCATCCAACAGGTCGAGCTGATCGAGAAATCGGTGTCGCGCGAGCAGGTCGCGCAGGCGCGCGAGCTGGGGCGCGATCCGGCCACCGGGAAGCCTGTGACGGTGCGCATGGGTCGCTTCGGGCCCTTCGTGCAGATCGGCACCAAGGACGATGTCGAAAAGCCGCGCTTCGCGGGCCTGCGCCCCGGGCAGAAGCTGGATGCCATCCAGCTCGCCGACGCGATGGAGCTGTTCAAGCTGCCGCGCACGCTTGGCACGAGCGCCGCAGGCGAGACCGTGACCGCGGCGATCGGCCGCTTCGGCCCGTACATCAAGTACGGCGCGAAATACGTCTCGCTGAAGGAAGACGATCCGTACACGGTCACGCTCGAACGCGCGCTCGCAGTGATCGCGGCCAAGGTGCTGGCCGACGCGAACCGCATCATCCAGGATTTCCCGGCCGACGGGATCCAGGTGCTCAACGGCCGCTACGGCCCGTACATCACCGACACCACGAAGAATGCGCGCGTCCCGAAGGATCGCGACCCAAAGACGCTGACGCTCGAGGAGTGCAAGGCGCTGCTGGCGGCGGCGCCCGCGAAGGGCACGCGCGGCCGCTTTGGCCGCAAGCTGCCGGCGAAGGCCGCGCCTGCCGATGCGCCTGCGGTCGCGACACCTGCGGCCAGGGCGCCGAAGGCCACGGCCAGGCCCGGGGCCAAGGCCAGGGTGAAGGCCAAAGGCAGGGTGCAGGCCAAGGCCAAAGCGAAGGCCGGCACGAAGCCGAAACGCCGGGCGGGCACGACAGCGCGCCAGGCGGAAACGCCAGCCGGCGATGCCGGCGCGGATGAAGCGCCGCCCAAGATGGTCGCGGCGGGACACGGTTCCGGCAAACGCTAGCGGCACCCGCGCCGCGCCGCAGCGCGCATGAAATACCGCCACAGTTTCCACGCCGGCAACTTCGCCGACGTGCACAAGCACGTGACGCTGCTGGCGCTGATTGCCTCGCTCCAGCGCAAGGACAAGGGCTTCCTCTACCTCGAGACCCACGCCGGGCGCGGACTCTACGATCTGCACGGCGCCGACACGCACCAGGGCGCCGAGGCCCGGCTCGGCATCGGCGCGCTGCAGGCCGCCCGTTGCGACCGCCCGCAGGTCGCGGCCTACCTCGACGCGCTGGCGCGCGCCCGCGGCAATGCGAACGCAGCATCGGCCTACGCCGGCTCGCCGGTGCTCGCGGCGCTCGCGCTGCGCGCCCAGGACCGCGGCGTCTGCTGCGAGATCCAGGCGGCCGAATGCCGCGCGCTCGAGCGCGCGCTGCGCTGCTACCCGCGCATGCGCTGCGAATGCGTCGACGGCTACCAGGCCATCGGCGCACTGTTGCCCCCGCCGGAACGGCGCGCGCTGGTGCTGATCGATCCGCCCTACGAGGAACAGGCCGACGACCTGCAGCGCGCCACTGACGGCCTGGGCAAGTCGCTCGCGCGGCTCGCCAACGCGGTCGTGGCGCTGTGGTACCCGATCAAGGACGATCGCGACACCGGGCCCTGGCTCGAGCGCATCGCACCGCGGTTGCCGGTGCCGGCGCTGGTCGCGGAACTCTGGCTGCATCCGCGCGACGCGCGCGTGGGCTTGAATGGTTCCGGGCTGCTCATCGCCAATCCGCCGTACCAGCTTGACGTGGAGATGGCGCAGTGGCTTCCTGCGCTGGGCGCCGCGCTCGGCGCCACGCGCCAGGGCGGCTCGACGGTCAGGTGGATCGCGCATGAACAGCATTGACCGCTACGCGGTTATCGGCTCGGGCATCGCGCACAGCCGCTCGCCGCAGATCCACGCATGGTTCGCGCAGGCGACGCGCCAGGCGCTGGAGTACGGGCTGCTCGACGTGCCGCCGGTCGCATTCCAGACCGTGGTCCGGAACTTCTTCCGCGACGGCGGGCGCGGCCTCAACGTGACGGTGCCGCACAAGGAAGCCGCGCTGCGGCTGGCCGACACGCTCACGCCGCGCGCCCAGCGCGCCGGCGCCGTCAACACGCTCGCCAGCGCCGCCAACGGCAAGCTGCACGGTGACAACACCGACGGCGCCGGGCTGGTACGCGATCTCACGGTGAACCTCGGCTGCAGGCTCGATGGCGCGCGCGTGCTGCTGCTCGGCGCGGGCGGCGCTGCGCGCGGCGTGAGCGCACCGCTCCTCGAGGCCGGCGTCGCCTCGCTCGCGATCTGCAACCGCCACGGCGCGCGCGCCAGACGACTCGCGCAGGAATTCGGCGACCTCGGGGCCGTCACGGCCGTGCCCGCCGCCGACGGCAGCGCGGCGGGGCGCGCGCGACTGCGTGACGATGCCGGCTATGACGTGATCGTCAATGCCACTTCCGCGAGCCTGCAGGGCGAACTGCCACAGATCCCGCCACACGCGGTTGGCACGCAGACGCTCGCCTACGACATGGCCTACGGCGAGCGCGACACGGTGTTCGTGCATTGGGCGCGCAGCGCCGGGGCGGCGCGCGCATGCATGGGCCTGGGAATGCTGGTCGAGCAGGCCGCCGAATCCTTCCTGCTGTGGCGCGGCGTGCGCCCTGACACGGCGCACGTGCTCGAAGCGCTGGGCCAGCGGGCCGGCTAGGGCCGGTTCACATTCGGGACATCGATGCGGCCGGCGCCGCCATCATCGGCGCCATTGGCGGCAGGCCGAGCGCCCGGCGCAATTGCGTCCGTGCCTTGCGCAGGTCGGCCTGGAACCGCGCATTCTGCAGCATCACCCCGGCCGCGGCCGTGCCCACTCGCCGGCCGGCGTCGACGTCCGCCGGATAATGCGCGCCCACGATCAGGCGCGATTCGCCGTACCGGCGAGCGCGCGCGAACAGCGCCGCGCTCTGTTCGGGCACCATCAGCGCGAGCACGATGGCGCAGCCCGCCGCAAAGGCCGCATGGCCGCTCGGATAGGAGGTGTGGGCGCGCTCGTGCCCACCGCCGATCGCCAGCGGGCTGTCGGGAGCCACGTCTCCCAGCCGCTCGACCGACGCGTTGCCGACGTAGGGCCGCGCGCGACCCCAGAAGGACTTGGGCGGGCCGGTCGCGCCGGCCACCTGCTTGGACGCGCGGGTCGCAAATGCGACCGCGCTGGCGCCATCGGGGCTCGCGAGCGCCGCGGCCGCCGCGGCCGCGCCAGTGGCTGCACTGACCTGCACGGGATTTGCCGGCGACAGCGCTTCCGCGATGCGCTGGCAATCAATCACCGTGTCCGCGACCGCACGCGCGCTCGTGCCGGCAGCGTGCGCGGCGCGTTGCGCGTCCAGCACGGCTTGCAGGTCGGCCCGATCCGCCTCGCTCCCCGCCATCGGCGGTGGCTCGATCAATGCGAGCGAGTCGAGCTGGCCAGGCGAGAAATAAACCGGCGAGGCGGGAGCGGCCGGCCTCGGCGCCTGGCTTGCACAACCAGCGCCAAGCAGCAACAGCAGCGACAGCGGCAGCAGCGGCAGCAGCGGCACCGGGATCAACCGCGCAGTCCGCAATGTCATCATGTCCGCCTCCGCCCGATCATTGGCCACGCCGGGCTGCCATGATATACGGCCCCGTCGGGCCAGGGATGATGCCGCCATGACGATGCTGTCCGCTGCGATACTGCTGTTCCTGGTGATGGATCCGCTGGGGAACATCCTGCTGTTCGTCACCGCGCTGCGGACCGTGCCGGTGCACCGTCGCCGGCGCGTGGTCGCGCGCGAACTGCTGATCGCCTATGGCGTGCTGGTGGTGTTCCTGTTCACCGGCGAACACCTGCTGCACTGGCTCAACATCAGCGGGCCGGCGCTCACCATCGCCGGTGGACTGGTGCTGTTTCTGATCGCGCTGCGCATGGTGTTCCCGTCCGCAGATAGTCCGCTGGCCGAGAGCATCAAGGGCGAGCCTTTCCTGGTGCCGCTGGCGATCCCGTACGTCGCGGGGCCGTCCACGCTCGCGACGCTCCTGCTGCTGATGAGCCGCGAGCCGCAGCGCTGGCCGGAGTGGCTCCTGGCGCTGACCTGCGCATGGCTGGTGAGCGCCGTGATCCTGGTGCTGGGCGGCAGGATCGGCGACTTCCTCGGCAAGCGTGGACTGCTCGCGCTCGAGCGGTTGATGGGGCTGCTGCTGGTCGCGCTGGCGGTGCAGATGGCGATCGAGGGCCTCCGCACGGCGCTGAAATCATAGGCCGCGTTTCGCACCAATTTGCCTTGAAATGACTCCATTGATTCGTATATGTTACAGATATGTGGCTTGCCTCTGAACTGGCGGCATTTGCCCAGGTGGTCGAACTGCGATCATTCACCGCCTCGGCGCGCGCGCTGGGCGTGCCCAAGGTCGCGATCAGCCGCGCGGTGCAGAGCCTCGAGAAGCGCGTCGGCGCAAAGCTCCTGACGCGCACCACCCGGCGCGTGGCGCTGACGGATGCCGGCCGCGCGCTGCTGCCGCACGCGCATCGCATACTGGCCGAGACCGTGGCCGCATGGCGCGAGATCAGCCCGCTGACCGAAGGCCGACGCACGCTGCGTGTGCTGGCCGATCCCGCCTACGGGCGGCTCCTGCTGGCGCCGCTCCTGCCCCGCTTCATGGAGCGCTACCCGGACATCCCGCTCGAGGTCGAGATGGCGCAGGCGCTGCCCGGGGAACCCGGTGAGCAATGGGACCTGCTGTTCCAGAACGGGCCGCCGCAGCGCGAGGGACTGGTCGGCACGCCGCTCGGCCGCCCACCGGTGATCCTCTGTGCGACGCCGGGCTACCTGCGCGCCAATCCGCCAGTGAAGCAGCCGGGCGACCTGGCGCAACACGCGGTGCTGGTGCCCGGCCACCAGGTCACCGAACTGCGGCTGCACAAGGGCAGGAACCAGGCCTTGGTGCCGCTCGAGCCGCGCCTGGTCGTGACCGACCCGGCAGTGGTGCACGCCGCCACCGCGGCCGGAGCTGGCATTGGCGTGCTGCCGGAGTTCCTGTGCCGCCAGGGCCTGGCCACGGGCAAGCTCGCACGTGTGCTGCCGGACTGGCAGGTCGCCGACCTGCTGGAACTGCACGCGGTATCCGACCTGCGACGCGCCCGCTCGCCGAGCGTGCGGGCGCTGATCGAGTTCTTCGTCGCCAACATGGTGCCGGTGCTGGGGCGAACCTGATGGCGGCCGACGTCGATGCAGCCGGGAGCAACGGCCGATCAGCGCCGTTTGCGCAGTTCCTGCGCGGCCTGCAGCCGCAGGGATCCTTGCGCGCATGCATCACCGCCGCGTATCGCCTGCCGGAACCCGAATGCATCGCCGCGCTCCTGCCTGCGGCCACGCTCGCGCCGGCCGAGGCCGCGGCGGCGAAGGCGCTGGCGCGCGAACTTGTGGCGGCGCTGCGCCGCAAGCAGCAGGACGGCGGCGGTGGCGTCGCGGGACTGATCCACGAATATTCGCTCTCCAGCCAGGAGGGCGTGGCGCTGATGTGCCTGGCCGAGGCACTGCTGCGGATACCCGATTCGGCCACGCGCGACGCGTTGATCCGCGACAAGATCTCCAATGCCGACTGGCAGGCGCACCTCGGCAACAGCACTTCGCTGTTCGTGAATGCCGCGACCTGGGGGCTGCTGATCACCGGCAAGCTGACCACCACCAGCTCCGAGCGCAGCCTCTCGGCCGCGATCACGCGGCTGATCGGCAAGGGCGGCGAGCCGCTGATCCGCAAGGGCGTTGATCTGGGCCTGCGGATGATGGGCGAGCAGTTCGTAACCGGCCAGACCATCGACGAGGCGCTCGAGCACAGCCGCGCGATGGCATCGAAGGGCTTCCGCTACAGCTACGACTGCCTGGGCGAAGCCGCGACGACCGCAGCCGATGCCGAGCGCTACTACCGCGATTACGAGCGCGCGATCCATGCGATCGGCAGGGCGTCCGCCGGCCGCGGCATCTACGAGGGTCCGGGCATCTCGGTGAAACTCTCGGCGCTCCATCCGCGCTATTCGCGCGCGCAATACGAGCGCGTGCTCGGCGAACTGCTGCCACGGCTCACCAGCCTCGTCGGGCTCGCGCGGCGCTACGACATCGCACTCAACATCGATGCCGAGGAGACCGACCGCCTCGAGATCTCGCTCGATCTGCTGGAAGCCTTGTGCCTTGATCCGCAGCTGGCCGGATGGAATGGCATTGGCTTCGTGCTGCAGGCCTACCAGAAGCGCTGCCACCGCGTGATCGACTGGGTGGTCGACCTGGCGCGCCGCTCGAAGCACCGCCTGATGATCCGGCTGGTGAAGGGCGCGTACTGGGACAGCGAAATCAAGCGCGCCCAGGTCGACGGGCTGGAGGATTTCCCGGTATTCACGCGCAAGGTGCACACCGACGTGTCGTACCTCGCCTGCGCGCGCGCCCTGCTGGCCGCGCCGGATGCGGTGTACCCGCAGTTCGCCACGCACAATGCCTACACGCTGAGCGCCGTGATGCAGATGGCCGGGGGCAATTTCTACGCCGGCCAGTACGAGTTCCAGTGCCTGCACGGCATGGGCGAGCCGCTCTACGAGGAAGTGGTCGGCGAGGACAAGCTCCGCCGGCCCTGCCGCATCTACGCCCCGGTCGGCACGCACGAGACGCTGCTCGCCTACCTGGTGCGCCGGCTGCTCGAGAATGGCGCGAACACTTCATTCGTCAATCGCATCGCCGATCCCGATGTGCCCATCGAGGCGCTGGTCGCCGATCCGGTCGACACGGCGCGGGCGATCCGGCCGCCCGGCTCGCCGCACCCGAAGATCGCGAAGCCGGGCGAGATCTTCGGCGCCGAACGGCCGAACTCCGCCGGGCTCGACCTCAGCGACGAACAGCAACTCGCCGCGCTGGCCGCGGGCATCAGCGCCAGCCTGGGCGATGAGCATCTGGCGGTGCCGCAGGTGGCCGGGCGCGCGGCAGCGTCTGCCGCCGCGCGTGCAGGCGCCGGCGCACCGGACGCGGGCCATGCCGTGCTTCCGGTGCTCAATCCAGCCGACCGGCGCGACCTCGTCGGCCAGGTCGTG
>JAGWPD010000145.1 GCA_028870705.1 Gammaproteobacteria bacterium | reverse complement strand
CGCCGCGGCCACCGGCGCGTATGCCGGTAGCCGCAGCTCAGAGCGCGCGCGCCGCGCGCGCGCGACCTAGGCCGAGACCGCGGGCTTGGCGGCCGCCGCGATGACCTCGTCCGCGACGTTGCGCGGCACCGGGTCGTAGTGCGAGAACTCCATCGTGTAGGACGCGCGGCCGCTGGTCATGCCGCGCAGCTGCCCGATGTAGCCGAACATCTCGGAGAGCGGCACCGGCGCCACCACCGCGATGTTGGTGCCGCGCTCGAGCTGCTCCTGGATCTGGCCGCGCCGGCGGTTGATGTCGCCGATCACGTCGCCCAGGTAGTCGCCCGGGGTCACGGTTTCGACCTTCATCACCGGCTCGAGCAGGATCGGTCCCGCCTTGCGGATGGCCTCGCGGAAGCAGGCCTTGGCCGCGATCTCGAAGGTGAGCGCATTCGAGTCGACGTCGTGGTAGCTGCCATCGGTGAGCGTGGCGCGGAAATCCACCGTCGGGAAGTGCGCCAGCACGCCGTCCTCCATCTGCATCCGCAGGCCCTTCTCGACCGCCGGCACGAATTCGCGCGGCACCGAGCCGCCCCTGGTCGCATCGACGAACTCGAAGCCGGCGCCGCGCTCGAGCGGCTCGAAGGTGATCCACACCTCGGCGAACTGGCCGGAGCCGCCAGTCTGCTTCTTGTGCGTGTACTGCTCGTCGATTTTCCTGGTGATGGTCTCGCGGTAGGCGACCTGCGGCTCGCCCATGATGCCCTCGACGCCGAATTCCGTGCGCATGCGATCGAGCGTGACCTCGAGGTGGAGTTCGCCCATGCCGCGCAGGATCGTCTCGTTGGTTTCGCGATCGGTCTCCAGATGCAGCGACGGGTCGGCGCGCACCATCTTGCCGAGCGCGTTGCTGAACTTGTCGATCTCGGCCTTGTTCTTGGGCTTGACCGAGACGCTGATCACCGGGTCCGGGAAGCGCATGCGCTCGAGCACGACCGGGTTGTTGGCGTCGCAGAGCGTGTCGCCGGTGTCGGTCTCGGCGAGCGAGACCAGCGCGACGATGTCGCCGGCGCGCGCCTCTTCGATGGGGTTCGCGTCCTTGGCGAACATCTCGACCATGCGGCCGATCTTCTCGCGTTTGCCGCGCGTCGAGTTCTGCACCGAAGCGCCCTTGGTGAGCACGCCCGAGTAGACGCGGATGAAGGTCAGTGCGCCGTACACGTCGTTGATCACCTTGAACGCGAGCGCCGCGAACGGTTCGTCGTCCGAGCACTTGCGTTCGCCGATCGGGTGGCCATCCTGGTCGACGGTCTTGATCGAGGCCACGTCGGTTGGGGCGGGGAGGTAGTCGACCACGGCGTCGAGAACCTGCTGCACGCCCTTGTTCTTGTACGAGGAGCCGCACAGCACCGCGGTGAAGGCCGAGCTGATCGTGCCCTTGCGCAGGCAGGCGCGCAGTGTTGCCGCCGAGGGCATCTCACCGTTCAGCAGGTGCGCCTCCATCGCGGCATCGTCCTGCTCGAGGCAGGTATCGACCAGTTCGGTGCGGTACTTCTCGGCGTCGGCCAGGATCTTGCGGTCGCTCGGGATCGTGATGTGGAGCCGGTCGGCGAGGTCGGGCGTGACTTCGAGCGTCTGCCACTCGGCATCCTTGTCGTCCGAATCCCACACCAGCGCCTTCATCTCGACCAGGTCGATCATGCCCTTGAAATTGTCCTCGGAGCCGATCGGCAGCTGGCAGATCAGCGGGCGGGCGCCCAGGCGCTTCCTGATCATGTCGACGCAGCGCATGAAGTTGGCGCCGCTCCGGTCCATCTTGTTGACGTAACACAGGCGCGGCACGTCGTAGTTGTTGGCGAGGCGCCAGTTGGTCTCCGATTGCGGCTCCACGCCCGCGACGCCGTCGAATACCACCACCGCGCCGTCGAGCACGCGCAGCGAGCGGTTGACTTCGATCGTGAAGTCGACGTGCCCCGGGGTGTCGATCAGGTTGATCTTCTTGTCGCGCCAGAACGTCGACACGGCCGCGCTCTGGATGGTGATGCCGCGCTTCTTCTCCTGCTCGAGATAATCGGTGGTGGTCGAGGACTTCAGGTCCTTGGTGTCGTGGATGTCCACGATCGTGTGCTTGCGCCCCGTGTAATAGAGGATGCGCTCGGTGGTCGTGGTCTTGCCGGCGTCGACGTGGGCGATGATGCCGATGTTGCGGATGTCGGCGAGCGGGGTGGTGCGGGGCATGGCGAATATCCGTGGGTGATTCGTTCAGGGGTCGTCAGGCAATCCGCCCAGAATAGCATGAAGAGCCTCCATTTGAGGAGTCCAGGCAATCAGAGCTGTTCAATAGCCCTCGTGCTTGTCCACCACGTTCTCGAGCGGTTCACCGTTCCGGAAACGGTGCAGATTGCGGATGAAGCAGTCGATCGTCAGCTGGAGCGAGTCCGGGGCGACGGTGTTGTCGGCAGAATGCGGCGAGAGCAACACGTTGTCCATGTCCCAGAGCGGTGACTCGGCCGGCAGCGGCTCCTGCTCGAAGACATCGAGCGCGGCGCCCGCGATGCGCTCCTCCCGCAACGCCCTGGCCAGTTGCGCTTCGTCGATGACCGGTCCACGGCCCACGTTGATGATGAATGCTTCCCGTTTCATCGCCGCGAAGGCGGCCGCGGATATGAGGTGATGCGTCGCGCTGGTCAGCGGCGCCGCGCACACCAGCACGTCGATTCCACCCAGCATCTGCAGGAGCTCGCGCGGCGCGAACGCCCGCTCGACGATTGGATCACCTGCGGACCGTGCGGGGTTCCTGCGCAGCGCATGGATTCTCATGCCCAACGCATGCGCGAGCAGTGCGCATTCGCGGCCGATCTCTCCGTAGCCGACGACGCCCATGACCTTGTCCCGGAGCATTTCGACCTCGGACGCCGACCAGCGGCGCTCGCGCTGGCGGGCGATGAGCGTCCGCGCCTGCCGAAAATGCATCAGCATGCCCAGCAGCGCGAACTCGGCCAGCGGGCGCCTGAAGACCCCGCGCGCGTTGGTCAGCACCACCGCGCTGCGAACCAGGTCCGGCAACAGGATGCCTTCCACGCCTGCGGACAGGGAATGCACCCAGCGCACGTTGCGCGCATACGGCCAGACATCGCCGAGCACGCGCTCCTCGTGCAGGAGGCCGACGACGAGCACTTCCGCCCCGGGCAATAGTGCCTTGAGCTCGGCCGGATCGGCGCTCAGCGCGATGTCCGCCACGCCGGCGAGGGGCTCGAGCAGGCGGGCCTTGCTCGCATCCGGTGCGGAGGCAATGACGACCCGGGTGCGTATCGCAGGCTCGCTCTTCATGGTGTGTTCATTATCGCTGAACGTGGCGCGCCCCTCGACGATGCAGCGGGGGAACTTGGCGTTGCATCGCCAGTCGAAGCGGGAGTCACGTTCCCACGCCGCACAGGAGTCATCATGATGATCCGGTCGGGTGTGAAAGTGTTGTTGGGGGCGATGCTTTCCGCCAGCGCTGCAGTGAGCGCGACTGCCGCCGGTTCGCCCGCGTCCGCGGGCCAACCCGCCGTGTGGCAGTCCTACGACATACTCGTCCACCTGACCGGCCTGCCCCGACCGTACTCGTGCGATGAGCTGTGGTACAAGTTCCGTGGCGTCCTGGTGAGCCTCGGCGCCGGGCGCATCGAGGAGGTGCTGCCGACGGATTGCGGCAGTTCCTCGCCCAGTATCCACGTGCGTTTCTTCCTGCCGCGGCTGGTGCGCGGCAGCGCGGCGGCCGCGAGCGCCATCGTGGCGGCGCCGGGTATCGTCGATCTCGCGCCGGGCCATCCGACGCACCTCGAGGCCACCGACTGCCACCTGGTTCGCCAGATGCGGGAGTCGCTGTTGACCGACCTGCCGGTCAAGGTGCAGAGCGCGCAGTTCGCCTGCCTGAGTGATGCGGCGCCGGAAAATTCACCCGTGGCGGCGACCGCGGCGCACACTCACGCGTCGCGTGAACACTATGCGCTGCGTGTCCAGGTGCTGCTGCCGCAGTGGCCGGAGCAGGCCGCGGCTCCAGCCGTGGGGCAGGGCAGTTGAGCCCGGATGCCCCATCCACGGATTCCACGGGCGCAATCGATGTCGCACGTCGCAACCTGCTCGTCCACGCCACGACCAGCGTCGGCGTGGCCGGCCTCGGCGCCGCCTGCTGGCCGTTCATCGCCTCGTGGCAACCGTCGGAGGCGGCCCGTGCACTCGGCGTGCCGGTCGAGGTGGATTGCAGCACCATTGCGCCAGGGCAAATGCGCGTCGTGGTCTGGCGGCGCAAGCCGATCTACATCGTGCGCCGCACCGCCGCCATGCTGGCCCTGATGGGCGGGCACGACGCCGCCTTGAAGGACCCTGACTCGACCGACTCGCAGCAACCCGCGTATGCCGACAATCCGCTGCGCTCGCGCGCGCCCTCGCTGTTCGTCGCGATCGGCGTGTGCACCCACCTGGGATGCATTCCCCGTGCCCGTTTCGAGGTCGGCGGCCCGCACATGGGCGAGCAGTGGCCGGGCGGATTCCTCTGCCCCTGTCACGGCTCGCGCTATGACCTGGCGGGACGCGTGTTCAAGGGCTCGCCCGCGCCGACCAATCTGGAGATACCACCGTATTCAATGGCCGGACCTGATCAACTGGTCGTCGGCTGAGGAGAACGCATGAACGCAGGATCGGGATGCTGGGCGCTGGTGCTGGCGGGCGGGAACGGAACCCGACTGGCCTCACTGACCACGATGGACGATGGCTACACCGTGCCGAAGCAATACTGCTCGCTGGACGGTGGACCGACCTTGCTGCAGCAGGCCCTGGCGCGCGCGACGCGCGTCGCCGGCCACGAGCGCGTGTGCGTGGTGGTGGCCGAACAGCACCGCCGGCACTGGGAAGGCAGCACGCACTGGCCCATTCCCGCGCACCTGTGCGTGCAGCCGCACAACCGCGGTACTGCGGCGGGCATCCTGCTGGGTGTGCACGCGATCCGGGCGCGCGATCCGGGCGCCGACATCGTCGTGTTCCCATCCGACCACCACGTGCTCGACGAGGCAGCGCTCGCCGCGCGTGCGGCCGACGCCCTGGCCGAGCTGCCCGGGCACCCCGAGCGCTGCGTACTGCTCGGCATGCGTCCGAGCCGCGCGGATCCGCAGCTCGGGTACATCCTGGCTCACCGCAGTGCCGGACCGGCCAGCCACCCGATCCGCCGGTTCGTGGAGAAACCGGCCGCCGACATCGCGCGGCGCCTGTGCGCCGCCGGTGCGCTGTGGAACAGTTTCATCTTCGCAGTGCGCGCCGCGACGCTGGAAAAGCTCCTGCATCGCGCTTGCGGGAGGTTGGCGCCGCGGCTGAGCGCGGCCGTGTCGGCTGCGGCTTCGCGTGAACACCTCAGCAGCGTCTACGCGAGCGCACCCAGCGTGGACATGTCGCGCGATGTGCTGGCCCATGAAGTCGCGCGGCTGCGCGTGCTGGAAGTCCCGCCGTGCGGCTGGAGCGACCTGGGCACGCCCGAGAGCGTGGCACGCACGATCGCGCGCTGCGGCACATCGGCCCGCTTAGCCAGGCCGCAGCCGCTCAGCGACGCCGGGCCGGAGCAGTATCGGGTCAATCTGCGCCAGCGCCTCAGGCTCACTTGGTGCCCAGGAGAGGACTCGAACCTCCACGGTGTTACCCGCTAGTACCTGAAACTAGTGCGTCTACCAATTCCGCCACCTGGGCTCAAGTGGGCGGCGCAATGTACGTAAGGGGGTGCGGTGCTGTCAATCAGGGCGCGTCACTGCCGTACTGCAGCGTGAGGTAGTCCACGACACGCGCGAGCTCGGCCTCATCGAGCGGCGCGCCCATGACCTTGACCATCTTGCGCACCTCGGCTTCCCAGCCGGCGCGCTTCAGGAATGGCGCATTCGACTGGATGTAGTCGACGCTGTGGCAGATGGAGCACTTGCTCACCACGAGCGCGGCGTCCGGCGAATCTTTAAGGTGCAGCGCCGCTTCGTCTGCCCGTGCGATCCCTGCCGGCGCAGCCGCAATCAACACCGCGCTGCAGATGGCGGGCGCTGAGATCATGGCCGGTCTCATGTGACCTCGAGGCTGATGGGCTGGATCACGTTGTTGTAGTAACCGGCCGGATTGAAGATCAGCTGCTCGGTCTGCGTGGCTCCCTGGGCATTGCTGGCGCGCGCCGCCACGGCCACGCGCCCGCGCGCCCGCGGCGTGAACGCATACTGCCAAGCTCGGGCCGAGTAGCGGCCAAGGTCTGCGCCGAATTGCGCGCTCTGCCAGCTGCGGCCGCCGTCGATCGAGACCTCGACGCGCCGCAGCCCCGCGCCGCCGTCCCATGCCAGGCCCTGGACGACAATCGCCGAGCCGGCGCGGAAGCGCTGGCCTTCTTCGAGGTTCGTGATCAGCGAATTCACCAGGATCTCGGTGACCGGCGTCGTCGTCTCCGACTCCTGCGACAGGAAGCGATCGACCACCGGAAACTTGCCCTTCGGGATGCGGTAGGCCGTATTCATCCAGAAGCTGCTGAGCGGCTGGGCCAGCGCACGAATGCTGACGACCTGCTTCATCCAGTAGGTCGCGGTCCACCCGGGGACGATGATTCGCGCCGGATAGCCGTTCCAGTGGGGCAGGGGCTCGCCGTTCATCTCATAGGCGACCAGTGTGTTCTCATCGAGCGCCTTCCACGCCGGGATGCTCTTGGTGAAATCCGGCGTCGCTTCGAGTACCGGGCCGTCCGCGCCGTTGAAGGCGATCTCGACGGCTTCCTTCGCCAATCCGGCGCGAGCCAGCAGGTCCTTGAGCCGCGCGCCTTTCCAGCGCGCGTTGCCCATCGCCCCGTTGCCCCATTGCACGCCGGGCACGTGCGGATCGGACAGGCCACGCCGGTTGCCGGCGCATTGGCAGACCGCGGTGAGCTCGACGGGCTCGAACTCATGCTGCAGTTGCGCCAGCGTCAGCTCGAAGGGCCTGGATGCGCCATCGCCGCCGATGCTCAGGCGCCAGGAGGCCACATCGATCGTCGGGATATCGGCGAGGTGCCAGCGCACGAAGAAACGGTCATTGGGCGTGATGACCTCGTTGAGGTAGCTGACCGGCGATTCGTAGTTCGGCGGCCGGTAGCTCCGCTTCAACAGCGGCCGCTTGCCGGCCAGCGCGTCGAGCACCGCGGATGCGAGCGTGCCCGCCGGCAAACCGGCTCTGGCCAGGGGTCCGCTGAGGCCGGCGCCGAGCAGGCCCAGGCCACCGAGCGCAGTCTGCAACAGCGAGCGGCGTGTGCGGATCACCATGGCAACGAGTAGGTCTTCACGTTGGTGAAGGATTTCATTGCTTCCTGCACGCCTTCCTTCACACCGATGCCCGAATCCTTGATGCCGCCGAAGGGCGTCAGCTCGAGGCGGTAGCCGGGCACCTCGCGCACGTTGACGCTGCCGACGTTCAGCTCCGAGACGAAGCGCGTGATGTAGTCGAGCCGGTTGGTGCAGACGCCGGATGACAGGCCGAAATCGGTCGCGTTGGCGATGCGGATCGCCTCCTCGATCGAACCAAAGCGGATCACGGGCGAGACCGGCCCGAAGGTTTCGGTCCTGACCACGTTCATGTCGGGCGTGACGGCATCGAGCACGGTCGGCGAATAGAGCGCGCCCCTGCGGACGTTGCCATACAGGAGCCGTGCGCCGCGGGCCACGGCATCGTTGACGCGCTCCTCGAAATTGCGCGCGGCGGCCGCGTCGATCACCGTGCCGATGTCGGTGCGCGGATCCATCGGGTCGCCATAGACGATGGCGCGGCTCTTCTCGACCAGCAGCTCGATGAAACGATCGGCGACCGCGGCATGCACCAGCATGCGCTTGACCGCGGTGCAGCGCTGGCCGGAATTCCGGTACGAGCCGGCCACGGCGAGCGTCGTGGCCTCGTCCAGATCGGCGTCCTCCATCACGATCAGCGGGTCATTCCCGCCCAGCTCGAGCACCTGGCGCTTGTAGACGGCCTTGGCCGCGATGTACTTGCCGACCGGCACGCCGCCGGTGAAGGTCACGAGGTCGACATCGCGGTGCGTCAGCAGCTCGTCGGCGAATTCGCGCGGGTCGCCGGTGAGGACGCAGAACATCTCCGGCGGCAGACCCGCCTCATGCAGGAGGTCGGCGAGCAGCAGCGCGGTCAGCGGTGTCTTCTCGGAGGGCTTGAGCACCATGCGGTTGTTGGTCGCGATCGCGGGCGCCACCTTGTGCGCGACCTGGTTGAGCGGGTGGTTGAACGGCGTGATCGCGGCGATCACGCCCTGGAGCGGCTCGCGCTGCGTGTACACGCGCCGGCGCTTGCCGTGGGCGGTCAGGTCGCAGGAGAAGATCTGGCCGTCATCCTGCAGCGCGGCGTTGCCGGCGAACAGGAACACGTCGCAGGCCCGGCCGACTTCGTAGAGCGAATCCTTCTTGCTCAGGCCGCTCTCGGCGGTGATCAGGTCGGATATCGCCGCGCTCCGCGCGCGGATCAGCTCCGCGGCGCGATAGCAGATCTGGTAGCGATCGTAGCGCGAGAGCGGCGAACGGAATGCGCGGCCGGTGGCGATCGCGCGGCGCACCTCCTCGACGCCCGCCATCGGCACGGTGCCGGCGAGCGTGCCGTCGTAGGGGTTGCGGACTTCGCTAAGGCGCGGCGCGCGGATGCGCTCGGCGCCGACGCGCAGGGAATCGAAGCGGGCCGCCTCAGGCGGCACGGTTGAGCACCCAGTCGAAGGCATCGAAGTTGCGCCAGCGCCGGCCGGCCTCGAGATCAGTGACGCGCCGGTTCATCACCAGCGGCACGCGCTGCTCGGACAGCCCGCCGTGCGAACGGAGCGGCGCATCCAGGCCCGACAGATCGTGGCGCGCCGCGGCGCTCCCGATCACGACGGAACGTTCGCCGGTCACGACCAGGTCGCCGATGCGATCGGCCGGCAGCTCGAAGCGTGCCGCGGCTTCGGCCCGCGCCAGCACCAGCTCGATGCCGGGTAGCGCGCGGATGCGCGCGGCGATCGCCTCGTGATCCGCATCGGCCGGCAGGTACACGGTCGCGAACGAGCCGAGCGCGCCGTGGTGCACCACGTAGGGGTCGGTGATGGGCAGGATCACGCGCGCCCGGGCGGCGCCGAGCCAGCCATCGAGCTGATCCTGAAGGTAGATGACGTCCGGGTTCGCATCCATGCGCGTCTTGGCGTTCATGCCGTGGTCGGCGGTCACGACGATGGCGCAGCCGAGGCGATCGAGCCCGGCGAGGTACCCGTCCATCATCCGGTAGAACGCGTTGGCGGCCGCGGTGCCCGGCGCGTATTTGTGCTGCACGTAGTCGGTCGTCGACAGGTACATCACGTCCGGCCGGCGCGTCTCCATCAGGCGCAGGCCGGCGGCGAACACGAATTCCGACAACGCCGCGCTGTACACATCGGGCAGGCTCCTGCCCACCAGTTCGAGCACGCCCTCGATGCCGTGTTCGGCCAGCGTCGCCTGGTCGGCCTTCTCGGCCGAGAAGCACACGCCCTGCAACTCGTGGCCGAGGAGCTTGCGCAGCTTGTCCTTGGCGGTGACGACGGCGACCGCGCAGCCCTGCCCGGCGAGCGCGGCCAGGAGCGAGGGGGCGCGCAGCCACTTCGGATCGTTCATCATCACCTCGACGTCGTTGGGCGCGTCGTAGAGGTAGTTGCCGCAGATGCCATGCACCGCCGGCGGGGCGCCGGTGACGATCGAGAGGTTGTTGGGATTGGTGAACGTGGGCACCACGGCCTCGGCGATCACCGCGGTGCCATTGGCCAGCACGGATTTCATCCAGGGCGTATGCCCGTCGGCAATCGCCTGCGCGATGTAGTCGGGTTCGCAGCCGTCGACGCACACGACCACCGAGGGTTGGCGCGGGAGCCGGTATCGGCGTCCGTTGACTTCGATCTCGCGCATCGTGACCCCGCTGGCGGCCGTACAGATGACAGTACGCGCCCGACAGTTTACTGTAATCGGCATGAGCCAAGTACCCTACCTGCTGACGCCCGGCCCGCTGACGACCTCCCAGGCCACGAAGCAGAGCATGCTGCGGGACTGGGGTTCCTGGGACAGCGATTTCAACCAGATCACGCGCCGCGTGTGCGAGCGCTTGCTCGCGATCGTGCAGGCGGCCGGGACGCATGAGTGCGTGCCGCTGCAGGGCAGCGGCACCTTTTCGGTTGAGGCCGCGATCGGCACGCTGGTGCCGCGCGGCGGGCACGTGCTGGTGCCGCAGAACGGCGCCTACTGCCAGCGCATCGCCCGTATCTGCCGCGTGCTCGGCCGCAAGCTCACCACCATCGATTACGCGGAAGACGCCGCCGTGCGCGCCGAGGACATCGAACGCCAGTTGCAGGCCGATCCGGGCATCACGCACGTCGCCCTGGTCCATTGCGAGACCAGCGCCGGCATCCTCAACCCGCTGGAGGCGGTGGCGGAAGTCGTGGCGCGCCAAGGCCGCGCCCTCATCGTCGATGCCATGAGTTCCTTCGGCGCGCTGCCCATCGACGCCCGCACCACGCCCTTCGATGCGCTCATCGCCGCCTCCGGCAAGTGCCTGGAAGGCCCGCCGGGCATGGCCTTCGTCATCGCGAAGCGTTCGGTGCTGGAGCGGGCGGAAGGCAACAGCCACTCGCTGGCCATGGACCTGTACGACCAGTGGGTCTACATGCAACGCACCACGCAGTGGCGCTTTACGCCGCCGACCCATGTGGTCGCCGCCTTCGATTCGGCCATCGACCAGTACCTGCGCGAGGGCGCTTGCGCGGCGCGCGGCGCGCGCTATGCCGCCAACTGCCGCACGCTGGTGAACGGCTTCAGCCAGCTCGGGCTCCGCAGCTTCCTGCCGGCCGCGATCCAGGCGCCGATCATCGTGACTTTCCACGCGCCGCGCCTGCCACATTACGAATTCAGGAGTTTCTACGCGGCCGTCAAGGCGCACGGCTACATCCTCTATCCGGGCAAGCTCACCTCGATCGAGACCTTCCGCGTCGGCTGCATGGGGCAACTGGGAGAGCGCGGCATGGCCGGGGCGGTCGAGGCCGTGGCCGAAGTGCTGGCTGAACTGACTGCGGCCGCGTGAAGCGGCGCAGTCCTCTCTGGAGCCAGCTGTTCCGATTGCGCGGCGATGCGGCGCTGACGATGCAGGCGCAGCTGCGCGCCCAGATCATCGCGGCCATCGGCGACGGGCGGATTCCGGCCGACCAGCCGCTGCCCTCGAGCCGCGATCTGGCCGGGCAACTGGGCATTGCGCGCAACACCGTCGTCATCGTGTACCAGCAGCTGGCTGACGACGGCTACCTGATTGCGCGTCCGCGCCACGGCAACTTCCCCAATCCCGCACGGGCCGGGCCGCATCGCGCCGCCGCGCCGCCGCCCGCACCCGCGGCCGATGCGGCCGAGCGGGAGCGCCTCGACTGGCCGGCACGCATGCGGCTGCATCCGTCCAGGCAGCGCAATATTTCCAAGGCGGCCGACTGGGCCCGCTACGAATTCCCGTTCATCTATGGGCAGTTCGACCCGAGCCTGTTCCCGGCGGCGGAATGGCGCGCCTGCTGCCAGCAGGCACTGGCGGGAGCGAGCGCGCTCGATTGGGCGCAGGACCTGATCACGCGCGACGATGCGGGACTGCTCGAGCAGATCCGCGACAAGGTGCTGCCACTGCGCGGCGTGTGGGCGAACACGGACGAGATCATCCTTACGATCGGGGCGCAGCAGGCCATCTACCTGCTCGCGGACCTGCTGTTCGACGAGACGACCGAGGTCGGGATCGAGAATCCGGGCTACCCCGATGCGCGCAACATCTTCTCGCTGCGCACCGCGCGGCTCCGCCCTCTGGCGCTCGATGGGCACGGACTGCGCGTGGATGAATCGCTCCGTGGGTGCCGCTTCGTCTATGCCACTCCGAGCCACCAGTCCCCGACGACGATCACGATGCCGCTGGAACGACGGCTCGGGCTGCTGCGCCGCGCCGAGGCCGACGACTTCCTGATCATCGAGGACGACTACGAGAGCGAGACCAGCCATGCGGGCCTGCCGAACCCGGCGCTGAAGAGCCTCGATCGGGCCGGGCGCGTCATCTACGTGGGGAGCCTGTCGAAAACGCTGGCGCCGGGCCTGCGCCTCGGTTACATCGTGGCGCCAGGGCCGGTGATCGCGGAGCTGCGCGCGCTGCGCCGTCTGATGGTCCGCCATCCGGCGGCCTTCATCCAGCGCAGCTTCGCGCAATTCCTGGCGCTCGGTCACTACGATACCCTCAACCGGCGGCTGGCCGTGGAACAGCGGGAGCGGGCGACGGCGCTGGCCGCCGCGCTGGCGGCATTCGCACCCGAACTGCATCACCCGGCCGCGACCGGCGGTTCCTCGTTCTGGATCGAGGGGCCCGCCTGGCTGGATGCACGACGCCTGGCCGCCGATGCGCAGGCCGAAGGGGTGCTGATCGAGGCAGGCGACGTGCATTTCTTCGAGGATAATCCGCCGCTCAATTGCTTCCGGCTCGGCATTTCCTCCATTCCGGCGGCGCGCATCCGCGAAGGCGTGCGCCGCCTCGCCCTGCTGATCGAGCGCCAGCGCCCGCCGTAGCGTGAATCCATGCCTGCGCCGGCTGGCTGCGCTGGTTCCAACGTGGGCCGCGTTCTGGCCCTTATGGCGCGCGCAAGCTTCGTGCTATCTATGCGGCCGGATTGCGCCACCGACCGCACAGGAGTCCCCATGAATGCGCAGCTTCGTCTGAACGACCTGCGCCACGCCGTCGACGCCGACAAGGCGCACGTGTGGCACCACCTCATCCAGCACAAGCCATTCGAGTCCCAGGACCCGCGCGTGTTCGTCGAGGGCCGGGGCATGAAGCTGTGGGATGCCGCCGGCAAGGAATACCTGGATGCCGTCGCGGGCGGCGTGTGGACGGTCAACGTCGGCTACGGCCGCCAGAGCATCGCCGATGCGGTGCGCGACCAGCTGCTGCGCCTGAACTACTTCGCAGGATCCGCGGGCTCGATCCCGGGCGCGCTGTTCGCCGAGCGCCTCATCGGCAAGATGCCGGGCCTGTCCCGCGTCTACTACGCCAATTCCGGCTCGGAGGCGAACGAGAAGGTCTTCAAGATGGTGCGCCAGATCGCGCACCGGCACCACGGCGGCCGCAAGTACAAGATCCTCTACCGCGAGCGCGACTATCACGGCACCACCATCACCACGCTCTCGGCGAGCGGTCAGCCCCAGCGCAGCGCCCAGTACGGACCGGTGACGCCGGGCTTCGTCGAGGTGCCGCACTGCCTGGAATACCGCAGCCAGTACGGCAAGGTCGACGACTACGGCGAGCGGGCCGCGCATGCCATCGAGGAGGTGATCCTGCGCGAGGGCGCGGACACCATCGGCGCGATCTGCCTGGAGCCGGTGACCGCAGGGGGCGGCGTGATCACGCCGCCGGCGGGCTACTGGGAGCGCGTGCAGGACATTTGCCGCCGCCACGACATCCTGCTGCACATCGATGAGGTCGTCTGCGGCGTCGGCCGCACCGGCAAGTGGTTCGGCTACCAGCACTTCGGCATCAAGCCGGATTTCGTGACCATGGCCAAGGGCGTCGCCTCCGGCTACGCGGCGATCTCCTGTGCCGTGACGACGGAGGCGGTATTCGAGCTCTTCAAGGACGATCCGGGCGACCCGCTGTCCTACTTCCGCGATATCTCGACCTTCGGCGGTTGCGCCTCAGGACCCGCCGCGGCGCTGGAGAACATGCGCATCATCGAAGCAGAGAAACTGCTCGCCAACACCACCGCCATGGGCGAGCGGCTCATGGGCAACCTGCGCGAGCTGCAGCAGCGCCATGCCGTGATCGGGGACGTGCGCGGCATCGGACTCTTCTGCGGCGCCGAGCTGGTGCAGGACCGCGAGAGCCGCGAGCCGGCGGAGGAGCAGCGCGTGCAGGCGGTAGTCGCCGAGTGTCTGGCGCAGGGCGTGATCATCGGCGCCACCAACCGCTCCCTCGCCCGCTTCAACAACACCCTGTGCCTGAGTCCCGCGCTGATCGCGACGCCTGCGGACATCGATCGCATCACCGCCACGATCGACCTGGCACTGACCAGGATATTCGCGTAATCGGCATTCTTGGGATTTCGGAGACTGCGCATGAGAATGACCACTGAAGAGGCATTCATCAAGGTGCTGCAGCGGCACGGCATCGAACACGCCTTCGGCATCATCGGCTCGGCGTTCATGCCGATCTCCGACCTGTTCGGCCGCGCCGGCATCACTTTCTGGGACGTCGCCCACGAGACCAACGGCGGGCTGATCTGCGACGGCTACACGCGCTCGACCGGCAAGATCGCGATGATCATCGCGCAGAACGGCCCCGGCATCACCAACTTCGT
>JAGWPD010000144.1 GCA_028870705.1 Gammaproteobacteria bacterium | reverse complement strand
GGACAGCACCGCGTCGAACAGGTTCTGCGTCCGTGCGAACAGCGAGCCATCGCGCTGCAGCGGGCCGTGACCCGGAATGATCAGGCGCGCATCGAGCGCCGCGAGCCGCGCCAGTATCGCCCGCCATTCGCGCAGGTCGGCATCGGGCGCAGCCATCGGCACGATCGCGCTCAGCGCATCGCCGGTCGCGAGCACGCGCTCGCGCGGCAGCCACACGGCCACATCACCGCGCGTATGCGCGTGCCCGATCCGCAGCACCTGGATTTCGCGCGCGCCCCGAACCAGCACCAGCCTCGATTGGACCAGCGTGTCCGGAAGCACGACCGGAGTGCGCGCCTGTTCGGCGAGGTAACTGCGCGCCTGTGCCAGGTCGCTGTAATAGGACTGCCTGGTCGCAGCATCCAGCGGTGGGCCGGCCTTCGACAGGTCACGCCAGTCCAGCGCGGTGCCCTGCTCGAGGTGATGCCGCAGCAGGCTCATTTCATCCGGGAGCGCCGCCACGAACTGCCTGCGGTTGTCGGCTCCGCGGGAGGCCAGGTCGGCACGGGTCTCGGCGCTGGAGATGAAGCTCACGCCCGGGTAGGCCCTGGCATAGGCGGCACTGCCGAACACGTGATCGTCATGCCAGTGCGTATTGATCACGTAACGCACCGGCAGGCGCGTGACCGAGCGGATCGCGCGGATCAGCTGCCGCGAGGCGCGCGGGGTCATCTGCGCATCCACGACGATCACGTCGCGGTCGCTCACGATAACGAGGCTGTTGGCGTGCTCGAGCAGGCCGGCCGGTTCGCGCCGGATCGCGGCGTACAGTCCCATGCCCAACGGCTGCCAGTCGAAGCCGGAGCATTCGCCGGCAGCGCAGCGCGGGAGCGGGTGCGCCTGGGCGACGCCCAGCGCCACCAGCATCAGGCCGAGCAGGCACGCCCTGAGCGGACGGTGCCGACATCCGCCGTCGCAGGCACGGGTCTGCGCATCCATTGCCCGGGAATATACTGCGCGAGCGCGGCGGTCCGCCAGAGCAGCGGCCGCCGCAGCGTGTACCTGGCCCGGCGGCCGAGGCTATAATCGCGCCCCCGTGCGGGTGTAGTTCAATGGTAGAACTGCAGCTTCCCAAGCTGCTAACGTGGGTTCGATTCCCATCACCCGCTCCACTTCAAATCCGCGGCAGCCTCCGGCACCAGCCGGTAACCCACGCCGGCTTCGGTGAGTATGTAGCGGGGCCGGGATGCATCCGGCTCCAGCTTCTGCCGCAGCCGACTGATGTGGAAGCGCAGGTTCTGCGCATCGCCGATGCGCTCGGCTCCCCAGGCCTGCCCGATCAGCTGTCGCTGCGGCACCACCAGGCCGGCGCGCTGCGCGAGCGCAGCGAGGATGCGGTACTCGATCGGCGTGAGGTGAATTGGCCCGGCCGCTCCCGCGGCACGGCGTGCATCGAGATCGACGCAGGCGGTGCCCAGCTTCAGCACCGGTTGCTGGGCTCCGCCGCGCGTCACACGCCGGAGCGCGGCGCGCACGCGCGCCATCAGTTCGGCGGCGCTGAATGGCTTGGTGACGTAGTCATCGGCGCCGGCATCGAGCGCGGCGATCTTCTCGGTCTCGAGCGTGCGCGCCGACAACACCAGGATGGGCACCGCCGATTCACGCCGCACTTCGCGGATCAGCGTCGCCCCGTCCCGATCCGGCAGCCCGAGGTCCACGATCATCAGGTCCGGCCGGTGGCTGCGCGCCTCGATCAGTGCCCGCTCGCTCGAGCCGGCTTCGATGCAGCGGTGGCCGTGGGCGCGCAGCAGCGTGCACAACACGCCGCGCAGTTCGGCCTCGTCCTCGACCACGAGCACATTGAACATGGCCTCGGTCACGAGCCGGGAACCTCGAGCGGCAGCCACACGCTGAACAGCGCGCCGCCGCCGGGATTCGGCGCAGCGCGGACCTCGCCACCGTGCGCCGTGGCGATCACGCGGCAGATGGCGAGTCCGAGGCCGGCGCCGCCGGCATTGCCCTCTTCCTGCCCACGCTGGAACTTCGCGAACAATCGCTCCGGATCTCCGGGCGGCAGCCCGGGGCCGCGGTCGGCGATGTCGAGTCGCAGCCGCCGGCCCTCGACGGCGGCGCAGACGCGCACCGCCGTGCCGGCCGGCGTATGCCGCGCCACGTTGTTGAACAGGTTGCCGAGCAATTGCAGCAGCAGCTGCGCGTCGACCTGCACCGGCGGCAAATCGGGCGGCAGCCGCACCTCGGACGGGTGAGAGGCCAGCACGGCGGCATTGCGGCCCAGCGCCATGCCCACCAGGTCATCGAGGGTCTGCCAATCGCGGCGCAGCGCCACGCGGCCGCTCTCGAAGCGCATCAGGTCGAGCACGTTGGAGATCAGCTCTGACATCTCGCGCGACTTCGATTCGATCGAGGCCGCGAGGCGGCGGCGCGTGGCAGCGTCGAGCTCGAGTGCGGGGTCGGCCAGCGTGCTGCTCGCGCCGGCGATCACCGCGAGCGGGGTGCGCAGGTCGTGCGAGATCGATCCCAACAGCGTGTTGCGCAGGTTCTCGGTCTCGGCGCTGACACGCGCAGCCTCGGCTTCGGCCGCGAGATGGAGCCGCTCCAGCGCCAGCGCGATCTGGCCGGCGAAGGTCTCGAGCAGGTGCTGTTGCTCCGGCAGCAGCAGCCGGCGCCGCTGCCCCGGGCACACCGCCAGCACGCCCTGCACGCCGTGGGCATCCTTGAGCGGCAGGTACTGTGCGGTCGCGGCCGGCAGCGTGTCGGTGCCGAGCCCGGCTGGCCGCCCGTGGTCGTGCACCCACTGGGCGATGCTGAGGTCGGCTCCGCGCAGCGAG
>JAGWPD010000143.1 GCA_028870705.1 Gammaproteobacteria bacterium | reverse complement strand
GACGAAGCGCTCGGCGGCGGCGCGTTGCACGGCGCGGCCGCCGGCCACCGAGCCGGTGAAGGCGACGAAGTCGATGCGCGCATCGCCGATCACGCGCTCGGTATCCTCGTGCGAGAGGTGCAGCACCTGGAAGACTCCGGGGGGCAGTCCCGCCGCGGCGAGGCATTCGGCGAAGGCCTCGGCGGCGAGGGGCGTCTGCGCCGAGTGCTTGAGCACCACCGCGTTGCCCGCCAGCAGCGCCGGCACCACGCTGTTCACGGCGATCAGGTAGGGATAGTTCCACGCCGCCACGGTGAACACCACGCCGAGCGGCTCGCGCCGCAGGAAGCGGTGGAAGCCGGGCTGCGGGCCGACCTCGATGTCCGCCAGCGCCCCGGCGGCGATGCCCGTCATGTAACGGGCGCGCTCGAGCATGCCGCGCACCTCGTTGGGTGCGTAGCGGCTGGGGCGTCCCATCTGCCAGCTCAGCTCCGCGGCGAGCTCGGCACCGCGGGCCTCGAAGGCCGCGCAGAAGCGCTCGATGATCGCCGCGCGCTCCGGCACCGGCACGCGGCGCCACAGGTGCTGCGCTGCTCGCGCCCGCTGCAGCGCCGCGTCGATCTCGGCCGCCGTGGCGGTGGGCCGCTCGGCATACACGCGCCCGTCGACCGGACTGATGGTTTGCAACATGCTGATGGCAGTCCGCTAGATGATCTCGAAGTAACGCGCCAGCTCCCAGTCGCTGACGTGGCGGCGGAACTCGCGCTCCTCCCACTCGCGGCTGGCGGCGAAATGTTCGACGAACGGCGCGCCGAACAGTTCCTGCGCCGCCCTGGAATGCGCCAGCATGGTCGCGGCTTCACTCAGCGTGCGCGGCAGTTGCCGCTGCGCCGGCAGCTTGCGGTCGTAGGCCGTGCCCACCATCGGCTCGTCCGGCTCGATGCGCTGCTCGATGCCCCACAATCCCGAGCCGACCGCGACCGCGATCGCAAGGTACGGGTTGATGTCGGCCGCGGCGATGCGGTATTCGACGCGCTGGCTCTTTGGCCCGCCTTGAATGACGCGCAACGCGCAGGTGCGGTTCTCCACGCCCCAGGTCGCCGAGGTCGGCGCCCAGAAGCCCGGCACCAGGCGCGAGTAGCTGTTGACGGTCGAGGCCACCATCGCCAGCAGCTCCGGCATCAGCGCCTGCTGGCCGCCGACGAACCAGCGCATCTCGTCCGACATCGTGTGCGGTTTGTGTTCGTCGTAGAACACGGGCGAGCCGTCCTTGCGCGTCATCGAGACGTGCAGGTGGCCGCTCTGCCCGGGCATCAGCTGCGACCACTTCGCCATGAAGGTCGCCATCAGGCCGCGGCGCTGCGCGAGCACCTTGGTGAAGGTCTTGAACAGCGCCGCGCGGTCCGCCGCCTCGAGCGCCTCGGTGTACCTGAGCGCCGCTTCGAGCACGCCCGGGCCGGTCTCGGTGTGCAGGCCCTCGATCGGCATGCGCATGTCGGCGGCGAGCTGCAGCAGCGCCTGGTAGAGCTCGGCGTGCACCGAGGCGCGCAGCATCGAGTAGCCGAAATAGCCCGGCGTCATGTGCTGCAGGTCGCGGTAGGCCTTGGCGCGCACGCTGTCGGGCGTCTCGTTGAAGATGAAGAACTCGAACTCGGCCGCCGCTGAAACCGCATAGCCGGCGGCGCCGGCCCGTTCGAGCACCCGGCGCAGCGTGGAGCGGGGGCAGACCGGTTCGGCCCGGCCGGTGAACTCGCCGAGGAACAGCAGCATGTCGCCCTCGAGCGGCAGGTTCCGGCAGGTTTCGGGCAGGAGCCGCACCATCGCATCCGGGTAGGCCGTGTGCCAGCCGGTGAACCTGACGTTGTCGTAGACCGCATCGTTCGAATCCCAGCCGAGCACCACGTCGCAGAAGGCGATGCCCCGGTCGAGCGCGGCCAGGAATTTCTCGCGGTTGATGTACTTGCCGCGCAGGATCCCGTCGTTGTCGAAGATGCCGATCTTGACGTGCTGCAGGCCGCGCGCTTCGACGATCGCACGGGCGTGTGCGGCGGTGCGTACCTCTTCCGGCGACATGCGGCAGACTCCTCGCGGGCGTGGACGATGCGGCGTGCGGCTATTCTAAGCTGCTTTGGCCGCGTGCGGCTGCCACAGCCGCGTGCGCCGCCCCGGCGCTCAGCCGCGCCACTCGGTGAGTCCCTCCAGCTCGCACAGCCGCTGCCAGCTGGCGCGCGCGCGCATGTGCCCGGCAAACTGCGCCAGCGCCGGCCAGGCGAGCGCCGGGCGCGGCATGTTGCGCGACCAGCGCATGTACATCAGCAGCTGCAGATCCGCCATCGACAGTTGCGCGCCGAGCAGGTACGGGCCGCCGGCACTCAGCTGGGCATCGACGCGATCCCACACGGCCCCGATGCGCGCCCCCAGCGCCGCGCGCAGTTCGGGTGGATGCTGCGCGTAGCCGAGGTTCTGCGGGTAGAACCAGCCGCGGAACGTGGCGCCGAGTTCGTAGGCGAAATAGGCCAGCCACTGGTACCACTCGTTGCGCTGCGCGCTGCCCACCGGCGGCGCGAGCCGCGCCTGCGGATGCCGGTCGGCCAGGATCATCAGCAGCGCGGCCACCTCGGCGCAGGCCTGGCCGTCGACCAGCAACGTTGGCACCTTGCCCTGCGGGTTGACGCGCAGATATTCCGGGCTGTGCTGGGCCGCGCGGTCGAAATCGACCAGTTCGAGCCTGTGGGGAGCGCCGATTTCGAGCAGCGCCAGGTGCACCGCCAGGCTGGCGGCACCGGGCGAGTAATAGAGCGTGTACATGGCGCGGATCATCCACCGCGGCGCGCCGGGCAGCAAGCGGCGCCGGCCCGGCTTGACTGTTTATGCATATTTATGCACACTCCATGCATGTTTATGCACAAACACCCATGCTGAACGACCACCACCTGCAGGAACGGCGCGAGGCGATCCTCGCGCTGCTCGGCAACGGCGTGGTGCGCCGGCAGTCCGAGCTTACGCAGCTGCTGCGCAGGCGCGGCTTCCCGGTGACGCAGTCGTCGGTGAGCCGCGACCTGCGCGAGCTCGGCGTGCTCAAGGCGAGCGGCCGCTACCTCGCGCCGCCGACCGAGACCGCGCACG
>JAGWPD010000142.1 GCA_028870705.1 Gammaproteobacteria bacterium | reverse complement strand
GAATTCGCGCAGAAAAAAGAACATCGTCTCGAAAGCGATAATTACCGCCATCGCAACGCACAGCACGTAGAAGGTATTGAAGGCCTTATAATAGAGGACCTTGTCGGACAGCAACCGCCAGAACATGACCACGCTGCAATTCCTCGGCGACATGCTGCTGCACCTCGACCGCCACCTGGTCGAGCTGGTGGCGCGCTACGACCTGTGGATCTATGCGCTGCTGTTCGCGGTGATCTTCTGCGAGACGGGCCTCGTGGTCACGCCGTTCCTGCCGGGCGACTCGCTCCTGTTCGGCGTCGGCGCGCTGAGCGCGGTCGATGCCAGCGGCACGCTGCAGCTGCGCCTGCTGCTGCCGCTGCTGGTGTTCGCGGCCTTCGCCGGCAACAGCGCCAACTACTGGATCGGCCGCCAGGTCGGGCGGCGCGCATTCAGCGGCAGGAGCCGGCTGTTCCGGCTCGAGCACCTGCAGCGGACGGAGCAATTCTTCCTGCGCCACGGCGGCCTTGCGATCGCGCTGTCGCGCTTCATGCCGATCGTGCGCACCTTCACCCCGTTCGTCGCCGGCATCGGTCACATGCCGCTGGCACGCTATCAGCTGTTCAATTTTTTCGGTGCGCTCGCCTGGGTGGTGCTGTTCTTGTGCGGCGGATTCCTGTTTGGCAATCTGCCGTTCGTCAAGCAGAACTTCGGCATCGTCACGCTGCTGATCATCGCGATGTCGCTCGCGCCGCTCCTGTGGGTGCTGTGGAGCGAGCGCGGCCGTGAGGCAAAGCACGGCAGTGGTGGGACGGGTGGCCGTGACTCAATGCGTCGCAGAGGCGGGAAGGGTGGCCACAGTGGCTGAGCGTACGCGCGGCTATGCGCACCGCATCGACGTGAACGCGCCGATCGACCTGGTCTGGCGCGGGTTGATCGAGCCGCAGCTGCTCTCGCTCTGGTATGGCCCCGGCGCGCGCGTGAGCGCGAAGGCCGGCGGCAGCTACTACGTGCGCGCCGACCGCGACCTGGAGCGCGAGGCGCACATCGACGTGTTCGATCCGGGCCGCCGGCTGCGGCTCATTTACATGACACCGCGCGGGCTGCCGCCGAGCGACGCGGTGATGGTCGACGACTTCATCCTCGACACCGAGCAGGGCGTGGCGGTGCTGCGGCTGCTGGGTTCGGGCTTCCCGATGGACGAGGCCTGGGATCCGTACTACCAGCGATTGCGCGGCGGCTGGGGGCAGGCGCTCGCGCGCCTGAAGATCGCGGTCGAGCGGCAGTTCAAGGCGAATCCGGCATGAGCCGCTTCATCCTGCGCGCCGCCGTCGCCGCGCTCGGCCTGTGGCTCGCGAGCCGCTGGGTCGACGGCCTCGGCTTCGCCGACCCGAACTCGTTGATCGTCGCGGCGCTGCTGCTCGGCGTGGTCAACGCATTGGTGCGGCCACTGGTGCTGCTGCTCACGCTGCCGATCACGCTGCTCAGCCTCGGGCTGTTCGTATTCGTGATCAACGCCGGCATGCTCGCGCTCGTGGCCTGGCTGCTGCCGGGCTTCACGCTCAGCGGTTTTCGCGCGGCGCTGCTGGGCGCGCTCGTGGTCGGGCTCGCCGGCTGGGTGGGTTCGTGGTTCATCGGGCCGCGGCCGCGCGTCGCCGTCGTGGTCGAGCGCCGCGGTTTCATCGAATCGCGCGACCCGCCCGAACGCCGCGACCGCAACGATCCGCCGCCGCCGGCCTAGGGCCGCGCGCCTGGCGCCGCCGGCCGGCGCTTCAAGCGCCCGCGGCGGCGCGGTTCAGGCGCGCGGCCCAGCGGTACATCAGGAAGATCACCAGCGCGAACATGGCGCCGCCGAGCAGTTCGGCCGGCCGTCCCGCGAATTCATCGCCGACGAGCGCAAGCGGGAAATCCCGGCCCGAGAACGCGACGCAGGCCGCGATCACGACGCCGACCAGGCCTTCGCCCACGATCATGCCGGAGGCCAGCAGCACGCCGAGCTGTTTGGCGGGCTCCGGACGCGCGCTGCGCGCCGCGTGCCGGTCGTAGAGCCAGCCGGCGACCGCGCCGACCACGACCATCAGCGTGCTCTGCGTCGGCAGGTAGATGCCCAGTCCCACCGCGAGCGGCGAGAGGTGCGCCGCGCGCGTCACACGCCGCAGCGTCTCGTCGATGAGGATGGTCGCGACACCGATCGCTAAGCCGATGCGGATCAGGCTCCAGTCGACGTTGTGCTGGATCACGCCCTGCGCCAGCGCCGAGATCAGCCCCGCCTGCGGCGCCGGCAGTGGATGCTCGCGCACGGGTCCCGGCGCGCCGGCGAAACCGTAGGCGTGGTTCACCAGGTCGAGGATCGGCGGGATGATCGCCGCGCCGGCCAGCACGCCGACCACCAGCGCGACCTGCTGTTTCCACGGCGTCGCATCGACCAGCTGGCCGGTCTTCAGGTCCTGCAGGTTGTTGTTGGCGATGGTCGCGACCGCGAACACCACCGAGGTGATGAACAGCGCGTAAGCGACCAGGGCCTGCGGCCCGGCGGCGGGCATGGCGTTCACGCCGAGCAGCAGCAGGAGCGCTGCGCCGATCACCGCGAGGATGCCGATGCCCGAGAGCGGGCTGTTCGAGGCGCCAATGAGGCCGGCCATGTAGCCGCACACCGCGGAGACGAAGAAGCTCATCAGCACGATGTAGATAACTCCGCCGGTCACCACCAGCAGCAGCTGGCCGCCGAGGCCGCTCTGCGCGCCGAGGTTTGCGAGCAGGAAGCCGATCGGCACCATGCAGGCGAGCGAGATCAGCGCGACCCAGCCGATCGGAATGTCCTGCTCGGTGCGCGGCAGCAGCGCGCCGCCACCGCCCGCGCGCGCCTTCGAGGCGGCCATCGCCGAGCGCAGGCCCGCCGCCACCGGCTTGACCAGCTTCGCCAGTGTCCAGACCGCCGAGGCGCCGATCGCGCCGGCGCCGATGAAGCGCACCTGGTGGCTCCAGGTGGTCTGCGCGAGATGCGCGAGGCTGACGCCGTCGCGGGCCACCAGCGCCGAGTAATGCGGCACGCCCCACACCCAGCCGATCAGCGCGCCGAACAGCATCGCCAGCCCCACCCACAGGCCAACCAGGTGCCCGACCGCGAACAGCGCGAAGGAGAGGAAGAAATCGAAGCCCGAGACGCTGCGTGCGCCGACGCGGAAGGTGCGCGCCACGTCGCTGGCGAAGATGCGCGTCGCGACCACGACCGCGAACAAGCCCGCGACGATCGAGCCCCAGACCACCGCGCGCAGCCCGTTGCGGCTCTCCTCGACCGCGCTCGCATCGGCGTGCTCGCCGCCGCCCACGCGCAGCACCTCGGCGCAGGCCACGCCCTCCGGGTACGGCAGGTCGGAATCGGTGATCAGCGCGCGCCGCAGCGGGATCGAGTACATCACGCCGAGCGTCCCGCCGAGCGCGCAGATCGCGAACGAGGTCCAGTACGGAAAGCCGGTCCACCACCCGATCATCACCAGGCCCGGCAGGACGAAGATGATCGCCGACAGGGTGCCGGCCGCCGAGGCCACCGTCTGCACGATGTTGTTCTCCTGCACGGTCATGCCCTTGAAGCCGCGCAGCACCGCCATCGAGATCACCGCCGCTGGAATCGAGGTCGCGAAGGTGAGCCCGGCCTTGAGGCCGAAGTACACGTTGGCGGCGGTGAACGCCACCGTGATCAGCACGCCGAGCACCAGGCCGCGGAGCGTGAGCTCGGCGCGCGCGGGCGGTCCGGCCGCAGCATGATTGGCCATCATTCGCTCTCCCCCGCAGGTGCTTCTTTTCCGGACTTGTCGCGGCTGCGCACCAGGATGCGCGCCATCAGGATGCCGCCCTCGTACAGCAGGTACATCGGCACCGCCATCACGGTCTGCGAGATCGCGTCCGGCGGCGTCAGGATCGCGGCGATGATGAACACCGCGATCAGCACGTAGCCGCGGATCTGCGTGAGCTTCTCGAGCCGCACCACGCCCATCAGCACCAGCAGCACCACCGCCACCGGCACCTCGAAGGCGATGCCGAACGAGAACAGCAGCACCAGCACGAACTCCATGTACATGGAGATGTCGGCCATCAGCTGCACGCCGCGCGGCGTGGTGTTGACGAAGAAATTGAAGATCAGCGGGAATACCGCGTAGTAGGCGAAGGCGATGCCGACGTAGAACAGGATCACCGCCGATATCAGCAACGGCACCGCGAAGCCCTTCTCGTGGCGGTAGAGTCCGGGGGCGATGAACGCCCACAGCTCGTACAGCACGTAGGGCATGGCCACCACCAGCGCGGCGACGAAGGCGAGCTTCAGCGGCGCGGTGAACGGCGCGATGATGCTGGTGGAGATCAGCATGCTGTGCGGCGGGAGCTGCTGCAGCAGCGGGTGCGACAGCCATTCGAACAGGTGGTTCGAGTAGAACGCGAACGGGATGAAGACGAGCATCACCGCGAGGAAGGCGCGCATCAACCGCGTGCGCAGCTCCAGCAGGTGCGAGATCAGCGTGCCCTCCAGGAGCGGTTCATTCCCGGCGGTCATGCTCGCCGTGCGCTGTGGATGTGCCGGCCGGTGCGGCTGGTGCCGCGGCCGGCGGCGGCGTGTCGGCGTGCGGCGGCGGTGCGGCCGGCGGCG
>JAGWPD010000141.1 GCA_028870705.1 Gammaproteobacteria bacterium | reverse complement strand
CGAGCGCGCCGACGAGGCGCTGGCCGAGCTGGCGCGCACGCACGCGGAGCCGATCCTGAGCGCGGCGCAGGCGCAGGCCGCGGGGCCGGCACTGCTGGCCGACAACAGCGCGCCGGCCAGCGCCGACCCGATCGACTACCGGGTGCAGGACGACGGCAGCATCGTGGTCGTGGCCGCCGAGACCATCGGCCACTACGCCGACTGGCTCGGCATTTCCGCCGCGAGCCTGCGCGCACTCAACGGCATGCACGGCCGCAGCAACGTGCGCATCGGCAGGCGCTTCAAGCTGAGCTTCGCGCGCGTGGCGCGCGCGCAGTTCGAGCAGCGCCGGCGCGATTACCACCAGCGGCTGCAGACCGAGTATTTCGCCGCGCACCGCATCACCGGGAGCGACACCTACGTGGCGCGCCGCGGCGATTCGCTCTGGAGCATGACGCAGCGCGGTTCGCTCCCGGTGTGGCTGCTGCAGCAGTACAACCCGGATATCGATTTCGACGACCTGCGCCCCGGTACGCAGATCGTGCTGCCCCGCGTCGAGGATGTTTCCTGATTGCGACAATGGGTGCGCGGGTCTGTGATCCCTGCACGGTCGCGATCCGGGCCCCTGATCCCTATAATTGCGGCCATGTTGCGCCGCTCCTGCATTGCCGCCGCGCTCTGCGCCGCCAGCCTGGCCGTCGCCGGTCCGGGTGCGGGCAGCAGCCTCATCGCGCCGGTGGCCGATGGCGGCGCGCGCGCCTACGAACCGGCCGAGCTGCCCTCGGCCGACCGTGCCGTGGTGCGCAAGTCCGAGCGGCGGCTGTACCTGATGAGCGGGGACCGCGTGGTGCGCAGCTATCGCATCGCGCTCGGCCTGGTGCCGGAGGGCAGCAAGGAGCGGGCCGGTGACTTCCGCACGCCCGAGGGCGTGTACCAGCTCACCCACCGCAACGCGCACAGCGACTATTTCCTCTCGATCCAGGTTTCCTACCCGAATGCCGCGGACCTGCAGCGTGCGCGCCGCAACCGCTGGCAGGCGGGCGGCTCGATCATGGTGCACGGCTGGCCGAACAGCCTGCGCCATCCACCAGACTACTATGCGACGGCTGACTGGACCGACGGCTGCATTGCGATGTCGAATGCCGACATGGTCGAGTTCTGGCTGCTGAGTCGCGATCACATGCCGATCGAGATCATGCCCTGAGCGCGGGCGCTGTCCGCCAGCTGTACGCCGCTCCGCGCCACGCTCCCGCCCGCCATGGATACCAGTGTCGTCATTCCCGACGCCGTCGACGCCCGCGTCGGCCCGCGCGGCAGCCTCGAGAACCTCTCGCAGGCCGAGATCGCCAAGCTCCTCGACACCAGCGCCCAGGGCCTGTACCCGCTGTTCCGCAGCTGCGCGCTGGCGGTGCTGAACGCCGGCAGCGAGAGCGACAACGCCCACGAGATCTTCGAGCGCTACAGCGCGTTCACGGTGCAGATCGTGCGCCACGCCTGGGGCATCAAGCTGCAGATCGCCAACGCGCCGGCCGCGGCCTTCGTCGACGGCGAGATGATCCGCGGCATCAAGGAGCACCTGTTCGCGGTGCTGCGCGACGTGATCTATACCGCCAACGAGGTCGTCGGCAGCGGGCGCCTCGACCGGGGCGATCCGGCCTCGATCACCAACGCGGTGTTCCACATCCTGCGCAATGCGCGCGTGCTGGATTTCAAGGCGCGGCCGAACCTGGTGGTCTGCTGGGGCGGGCACTCGATCGGCGAGGGCGAGTACCAGTACACCAAGAAGGTCGGCTACGAACTCGGGCTGCGCGCGCTCGATGTGTGCACCGGCTGCGGGCCCGGCGCGATGAAGGGGCCGATGAAGGGCGCGGCCATCGCGCACGCCAAGCAGCGCATCGCCACCGGGCGCTACCTCGGCGTGACCGAGCCCGGCATCATCGCCGCCGAGCCGCCCAACGCGATCGTCAATCAGCTGGTGATCATGCCGGACATCGAGATGCGCCTGGAGGCGTTCTTGCGTCTGGCGCACGGCATCGTCGTGTTCCCGGGCGGCGTGGGCACCGCCGAGGAGATCCTCTACCTGCTGGGCGTGCTGCTCGAGCCGGCCAATGCCGGCCTGCCGCTGCCGCTGGTGCTGACCGGGCCACGCGAGAGCGCCGCCTGGTTCGAGCAGCTCTCCGCCTTCGTCGAAGGGACGCTGGGCGCCGCGGCGCTCGCGCGCCTGACCTTCATCATGGACGATCCGCCGGCGGTCGCGCGCCATATGGTGAAGAGTTTCGAGGTGGTGCGCGAATACCGCCGCACCCGCAACGATTCCTACAACTTCAACTGGCTGCTCGCGGTGCCGCCCGGGCTGCAGCAGCCCTTCGAGCCGAGCCATGCGGCGATGCGCGCGCTCGACCTGCGGCGCGGCCGGCCGGCGCACGAGCTGGCGGCGGACCTGCGGCGCGCGTTCTCCGGCATCGTCGCCGGCAACGTCAAGCAGCAGGGCGTCGAGGCGATCGCGCGCCACGGCCCCTACGAGCTCGCGGGCGACGCGGCCGTCATGGGGCTGCTCGACCGGCTGCTCGCGGCCTTCGTGCAGCAGCAGCGCATGAAGCTGCCGGGCAGCCGCTATCGGCCCTGTTATCGCCTGGTCGGATAGGGCTGCTGGCGCGCGCGTCGTCGCCGCGGCGCAGCCCCGCATTGCGGGCCATTACCTGCGTTAAGCACGCGCGGTTGTGAACCAGTTCCTCACCGGCCCCGCCGCGTAGTCGTACCCTGCGGACAGACCACAGGTGAGCGCACATGAGCAAACCCGATTCGCCCTCGCGTCCCGATGGCGGCAAGCACGCCGCTGACGGAGCGGCTGCCGCCGAGGGCGGCGCCGAAGCCTACGCGCGCTGGCTGCAGCACATGCAGCGCACCCGCGGCCGCCACGCGGCCATCACCCGCAATCTCTACACCTGGTCGAACTACAAGAGCTGGGCGGACAAGATCCGCACTTCCTGGGACCCCGACTCAGGCAAATAGTGCCGGTCCGGCCCGCGCCGCCGCCGCGCGCCCCGCGGGCTCGTCGAGCCAGGCCAGGAGCGGCGCCCACGCTGCCAGATCCTCGCTCACCTGGTAGTGCTTCATTTCGTGGAGCCCCAACCCCAGCTCGGCGCCGCGCACGAAGTTCTGCGAATCGCGGATCGTCGCGATGATCGGGATGTCGAGCGTGCCCAGGAACCGCGTCAGCGACTGGTACATGCGGGTATTGCGGCGCACGCGGTTGGCGATGATGGCCAGGCGGTTGTCGACCCGCCTCACCTTGGCCACCAGCAACAGGCTGGTGATGCAGCGGGCGCAGGCGTGGATGTCGATGTCCGAGGGCAGCACCGGCACCAGGATCTTGTCGGCGTTGGCGGTCAACGCGGGCATCTCGGTGGCGTCGATCGCGGCCGGCGTGTCGATGATCACCCGCCCGGTGCCTTCCGGCACCCGCAGCTGGAACGCACGCGTCACGCGATTGTCCTTCTCGTAGGCGTTGATCAGGTGGATCGGCGCCTGGCTGGCCTGGCGCTTGCGCACCCAGCGGGCCGCCGATGCCTGCGGGTCGAAGTCCATCAGCGTCGGACGCTCGCCACGCTGCGCGTAGTAGCTGGCCAGGTTGATGGCGATCGTCGTCTTGCCTGACCCGCCCTTGGGGTTTAGGACGACGATCCGCTGCATGGTCATAACCTCGGCGCGGACGGGCCGCTTTATGTACGAAGGCGCGAGCGTACGCAGCGCCGCGTGGCGCTGCAAGCGCTCACGCGTGCGCCTGGCGTGCCGGCCTGTGAGGCGCAACACGCCCGCGCGCGCGTGGGCCCTCTAACATGCCGCCACACGCTACAGAGAGACTACGCTTGGAAGTATTCCTGCTGCTCTGGGACGAGATGGACGACTGGCTCGGCGCCGCCCGCCACCTGATCAGTACCCTGTAAGCCAGCCGCCCGGACTTGATTTGGCGGGCCGCGAGCCCCATAACAGCCCCGTTCCCGTTAACATTCACGGAACCCGAGGGGCGCAGGCCAAGATGTCGACACCGCGCGAGACGCACGGCTTCCAGGCCGAAGTGCGCCAGCTCATGCAGCTGATGATCCACTCGCTTTACAGCCACCGCGAGATCTTCCTGCGCGAGCTGATCTCCAACGCCTCCGATGCCAACGACAAGCTGCGCTTCCTTGCCTTGAGCGACCCTACGCTTTACGCAGCGGAAACCGAACTCGGGATCTGGGTGGATTTCGACGCCACCGCCGGCACGCTCACGATTCGCGACAATGGCGTCGGCCTTGACCGGGAGGAGGCGATCGCGCATCTGGGCACGATCGCCAAGTCGGGCACCGCGGAATTCTTCGGGCGCCTGAGCGGCGACCAGCAGCGCGACGCGCAGCTGATCGGCCAGTTCGGCGTGGGCTTCTATGCCGCGTTCATCGTTGCCGACCGGGTGGTGGTCGAGAGCCGCCGCGCCGGCCAGCCGCCCGCGGCCGGCATCCGCTGGGAATCGCGCGCCGACGGTGAATTCACGGTCGAGCCGCTCGAGCGCACCCAGCGCGGCACCAGCGTGATCCTGCACCTCAAGCAGGAGGCGCGCGAATTCGCCGACGCCTGGCGGCTGCGCTCGCTGGTGCGGCGCTATTCGGATCACATCGCCTTCCCGGTACGGATGGCGAAAGAGGGCGCGACCCTCGAATACGAGGCCGTGAATCAGGCGCAGGCGCTGTGGGCGCGGCCGCGCGGCGAGATCAGCGACGAGGAATACCGCGCATTCTACCGGCACATCAGCCACGACGGCGCCGATCCGCTGCTGTGGGTCCACAACCGCGTCGAGGGCAAGCGCGAGTACACGAGCCTCCTGTACCTGCCGTCGCAGGCGCCCTTCGACCTGTGGCAGCGCGAGGCGGCGCGCGGCCTGAAGCTGTACGTCCGGCGCGTGTTCATCATGGACAATGCCGAGCAGTTCCTGCCCCTCTACCTGCGCTTCGTCAAGGGCGTGGTCGATTCGGGCGACCTGCCGCTGAACGTGTCGCGCGAGCTGCTGCAGCAGGATGAACAGGTCGAGGCAATGCGCAGCGCGCTCACGCGCCGCGCGCTCGAACTGCTGGCGAAGCTCGCCGGCGACGATGCGGCGAAGTACGCCGCCTTCTGGAAGGAATTCGGCCGGGTGCTCAAGGAGGGCCTGAGCGAGGACCCTGGCAATCGCGAGCGCCTCCTGCCGCTGCTGCGCTACGCCAGCACCCACAATGCCGATGACGCCGAGAGCGTCAGCCTGGCCGACTACATCGCCAGGATGAAGCCGTTGCAGGAACGCATTTATTACGTGATCGGCGAAAATCATGCGAGCGCCCGCGGCAGCCCGCATATCGAGCAGCTGCGCAACAAGGGCATCGAGGTGCTGCTGCTGGGGGATCGCATCGACGAATGGGTGATGGGCCAGCTCGGCGAGTACTCCGGCAAGCGCTTCAAGGACGCCGCGCGCGGCGAGCTGGAGCTGGGAGCGCTGGCCGACGCGGCCGACCAGCAGCGGGTCGACGCGGCGCTCAAGGAGAGCAAGGGACTGCTCAAGCGCTGCAAGGATGCGCTGGGCGAACGGGTGCGCGAGGTGCGTCCGAGCACCCGGCTGGCCGATTCACCGGCCTGCCTGGTGCGCGACGATGCCGGCCTGTCCGAATCGATGCGTCGCGTGCTCGAGGCGCACGGCCAGGCGCCGCCCGCGCAGGCGCCCACGCTCGAGCTGAATGTCGCGCACCCGCTGGTGCGCTACCTCGATGGGTTGCCGAGGGGCGGGGACTTCGACGAGCTGGCGCAGCTGCTATACGATCAGGCGCGTCTCAACGATTGCGGCCAGCTCGACGAACCGGCGGCGTTCACGCGCCGGCTCAATGCCCTGCTGGTACGGCTGGCCGCCGCAGATCCACGGAGGCAGCAGCATGGGCCATGAAGAATCCGCCGCTCCGCCGTCCGATGCGGAACTGCGCGCGCGGCTGACGCCGCTCCAGTACCAGGTCACGCGGCACAAGGGTACGGAACGCGCCTTCACTGGCGCCTACGCCCACCACAAGGAGGCGGGCGTGTACCGCTGCGTCTGCTGCGGCGCCGGCCTGTTCAGTTCCACGACCAAGTACGACAGCGGCTCGGGCTGGCCGAGCTTCTGGCTGCCGCTCGCCGGCGAGAACGTACGCACGCACATCGACCGCTCGCACGGCATGGTGCGCACCGAGGTCAGCTGCGCACGGTGCGACGCGCACCTCGGCCACGTGTTCGACGACGGCCCGCGCCCGAGCGGCCAGCGCTACTGCATCAATTCGGCCGCGCTCGCCTTCGAGCCGGAGCCAACCCGGCGGTGAACAAGGCCGTCGCGCACAGCGCGGCCATCGCCGGCCCGGCCGGGCGGCTCGAGACGCTGGTCGAAGAACCCGCGCCGGGCGATCCGCCGCCGCAGCTGGCCGCCGTCATCTGCCATCCGCACCCGCTGTTCGGCGGGACGCTCCACAACAAGGTCGTGCACACGCTGGCGCGCGCGTTGCGCGCGGGCGGCGCGGCCACGCTGCGCTTCAATTTCCGCGGTGTCGGGGCGAGCGAGGGCGTGCATGACGGCGGCGCCGGCGAGAGCGCGGATGCGCTCGCGGCGGTGGTTGCGGCGCGCGCGCGCTGGCCGGGCCTGCCGCTCGTGCTGGCGGGCTTCTCGTTCGGCGCCGCCATTGCGATCCGTGCCGCGGCGCCGGCGCGGCCGCAATGGCTGATCACGGTGGCGCCGGCGGTCGATCGGGTCAGCGTCGAGGGGTTCATATCGCCGTCCTGTCCCTGGCTCATCGTCCAGGGCGACGCCGACGAGGTCGTGGCGCCTGCGGCGGTCGTCGCTTGGGCGGCGCGCCGGGCGCCGCAGGCGCAGCTGCGGTTGCTCGGCGGCGTCGGGCATTTCTTCCATGGACGGCTGCACGAGCTGGCCGATTGCATCCGCGCGGACTGGCCTGACGCGCTGGCCATTGCCGGCAAAACAAAGGGCCTGGACTGACGGACAGTACCAGGCCCTCTGGAATGGCGATCTAATGACCCGGGCCTGCGCCCGGGCAAAGCCCTCGGCAGGCTTCAGTTCACCATCGACTTGAGGCTCTTGAGCGGCAGCGCACGCACTTTCTTGCTGGCTGGCTTGGCCTTGAACATCATCTTCTCGCCGGTGAAGGGGTTGACGCCTTCGCGCGCCTTGGTGGCGGGCTTCTTCACCACCTTGAGCTTGAGCAGGCCCGGCAGGGTGAACAACCCGTTGCCGCGCAGGCTCTTCTTGACGATTCCGTTCAGGGAATCGAACACCTCGTTGACCTGCTTGCGGGACAGCTCGGTGTCCTTTGAAATCGTGGCCAGGATCTCCGACTTGGTCGGCGCCCCACCTTTCTTCGCCATTGCTGAATCTCCTCGAGTTTGGCTGTCAGTTCGAAAAAGTTCACGGTTTGCGTGAATCGGGGCGCAACATAGCACAAGCCAAGCGTTACGCAAATGCCTTTTTTTGTAGGCTTTCGCGCTCTGGGCGTCGCCGTGGCGCGGCGGCGCGCGCGCCGCGGCTCGACGCGCAGTGCAGATGCGCGGCTAAACCTCTGGCTGGATTGGCAGTTGCACGCGGCGCGCGCGCCAGCGTGCGTGCACTGGCGCGGCGCGCTACGGCAGCAGTTTCAGCAACGCGATGATGAGGATTCCCGCCCACAGCGGCGAGAGATCGAGATTGGCGAGCGGCGGAATCAGCCTGCGCAGTGGCCGCAGCACCGGTTCGCACAGCGTCGTCAGCAGCGCCTGCGCCGGTGAATAGGTGCCCGGCGCGATCAGCGATAGCATCGCGTAGAGGAAGATCGCGTAGAAGTAGATCCACAGCAGCGTGACCAGCAGCCCGAGCGCTGCCTTCACCGCCAGCGCCAGCAGCGGCAGCGGCTCGCTCAGGTGCAGCAGCACCGGCACGTAGGCACGCAGCAGCGCCAGTGCCAGCACGATCAGCACCGAGGCGGTGTCGAGGCGGCCGATCGCCGGCAGCACGCGCCGCAACGGCACCAGCAGCGGGTTGCTGAGCTGCACGATGGCGCGCAGCAGCGGGTTGCGGAAGTCGGCTCGGGCCCACTGCAGCAGCAGCCGCAGCAGCACCACGAACTGGCTCAGGCTCAGGAGCGTGTCGAGCAGGAACAGCAGTGCAGCCATGTTGCGTTCGCTTCAGCGGCCTCGATTCGGTGCGCTCATCGCCCGCGGGCCGCGTCGGCGTGGCCGAACTGCGCGGCCAGTTCGGCGCTGCGGTGCCTCGCCGCCTCGAGCGCGGTGGCGATAAGCCGGTCGAAGCCGCCGGCCTGCAGCGCCGCGAGCGCCGCGGCGGTGGTGCCACCCTTGCTGGTGACGGCCTCGCGTTCCGCGGCCAGGGTGCCCGCGCCGCCGGCCAGGGCGCCCGCGCCGCGCAGCGTCTGCTTCGCCAGCAATGCGGCCGTGGCCGCATCGAGTCCCTGCGCCACCGCCGCGGCCGCCAGGTGCTCGGCGAGCTGGAAGAAATAAGCCGGTCCGCTGCCCGAGAGCGCGGTGACGATGTCGAGGTCCGATTCGCGCTGCACCCACACCGCGCAGCCGGCCGCCGCGCACACCTGTTCGGCCAGCGCGCGGCCCGCGGCAGCGACGTCCGCCGGCGCGTACAGCGCAGTGGCGCCGGCGCCCACCAGCGCCGCGCGGTTGGGCATTGCGCGCACGATCGGCAGGGCCGGGCAGCAGGCCGCCAGGTCAGCCACACGCAATCCCGCCACGATCGACAGCAGCGTCGCCCGCGCCTGGCCGAGCGCCGGGCAGAGCGCGGCCAGCAGCCCGCTCGCCTGCTGCGGCTTCACCGCCAGCACCACCAGCGCCGCGCCGCGCATCGCAGCCTCGTTGTCGGCCAGCGCCGCGACGCCAAAGTCCCGCTGCAGCAGTTCGCGCTGTGCGGCCTGCGGCTCGCCCACGCGCAGCTGGTTCGCGCCGACACCGCATCGCAGCAAGCCCTGGATCATGGCTCGCGCCATGTTGCCGCCGCCGAGGAAACTGATCTGTGTGGCCGGATTCACGGCTGGACATTCTACGGGTTAGGGCCCGCCCACGCCTGCGGCATCGGCGCGCGCCCCAAGCAGCGCGGTGCCGATCCGCACCAGGGTAGAGCCGGCGGCGACCGCGGCCTCGAAATCGCCGCTCATGCCCATCGAGAGCGTATCGAGAGCGGCGCCTTCCTGGCGCAGGTCCTCGTACAGGCGACGCACGGCGCTGAAGCGCGCGCGCTGCCCGGCCGCGTCGAGCCCCTCGGGCAGCATGCACATCAGCCCGCGCGCCCTGAGGCGCGGGAACGAGGCGAGCGCCATGAGCAACGCGCGCGCCTCGGACGCGCTGGCGCCGCCCTTGGTCGCATCCGGCGCGAGCTTCACCTGCACACAGACGTTCAGTGGCGGCGCCCAGTGCGGTCGCTGCGCGGCGAGCCGTTCGGCGATGCGCAGCCGGTCGAGGCCGTGCACCCAGGCGAAGCGCTCGGCGACCGCACGCGTCTTGTTCGCCTGCAGGTGGCCGATGAAGTGCCAGCTCAGTTCGAGGCCGGCGAGCGCGTCGAGCTTCGGGAGCGCCTCCTGCAGGTAGCTCTCGCCGAAATGCTCGACGCCGAGCCGCGCCAGCGCGCCGACCGCCGCCGCCGCGTGCCCCTTGCTCACGGCCAATAGTGTGACGGAGTCCTCGTTCCGGCCCGCGGCCCGCGCCGCTGCGCCGATGCGCTCGCGCACCGTGCGCAGCCTTGCTGCCAGAGTGCCCGCCACTGCTGAATTCTGCGGACCGATTAACATATTGACGACCGAGACCCTCCGTTATACTGCGCGGGCACGTCGTTCCCGCAGCGCGCGGCTCGGTGAGGAAACCTGATGGCGGTCGATATCGCACAACTCCTGGCGTTTGCCGTCAAGAATAACGCCTCTGACCTGCACCTGTCGGCGGGCGTGCCGCCGATGATTCGCGTCGACGGCGACGTCAAGCGTATCAACATGCCCGCACTGACCCACAAGGAAGTGCACGGCATGGTGTACGACATCATGAACGACAAGCAGCGCAAGGCTTACGAAGAGTTCTTCGAGACCGACTTTTCCTTCGAAATTCCGAAGCTTGCGCGCTTCCGCGTCAATGCCTTCAACCAGAACCGCGGCGCCGGCGCCGTGTTCCGGACGATTCCCTCGAAGGTGCTCACGCTCGAGGAGCTGAACGCGCCGAAGATCTTCGCCGAGATCGCCAACCAGCCGCGCGGCCTGGTGCTGGTCACCGGCCCCACGG
>JAGWPD010000014.1 GCA_028870705.1 Gammaproteobacteria bacterium | reverse complement strand
GCCTGCCGTCGGCGCTCGACAACCGGCCGCTGAAGTTCGAGGAATGGGAGCGGCTCGCACCGCAGATGATCTTCGTCTCCGCGACGCCCGGCCCGTACGAATACGGGCACATGGGCCAGCTGGTCGAACAGGTGGTGCGCCCGACTGGCCTGCTGGACCCGCAAGTGCAGGTGCGGCCGGCGAGCACACAGATCGACGACGTGCTCGGCGAGATCAACCAGTGCGTGGCCGCAGGGGAGCGCGTCCTGATCACCACGCTAACCAAGCGCATGGCCGAGGACCTGACCGAGTACCTCGCCGAGCACCGGATCCGCGTGCGTTACCTGCACGCCGACATCGAGACCGTCGAGCGCGTGGAAATCATCCGCGATCTGCGACTCGGCAGGTTCGACGTGCTGGTGGGCATCAACCTGCTGCGCGAAGGACTCGACATGCCGGAGGTCGCGCTCGTTGCGGTACTCGATGCCGACAAGGAAGGGTTCCTGCGCTCGTCCGGTTCGCTGATCCAGACGATGGGGCGCGCGGCGCGCAACTTGCATGGGCGCGTGATCCTGTACGCCGACCACGTCACTGCCTCCATGCAGAAGGCGATGGACGAGACTCGCCGGCGCCGCGAGCGCCAGGCCCAGTACAACTTCGAGCACGGCATCACGCCGCTCAGCATCGTCAAGCCGGTTGCCGACGTGATGGAAGGTGCGCGCGCGAGCGCTGCGCCCGCACCGCGCGGGCGGGGCGGAGGACGCGTGGTACCCGTGGCGATGCCGCGCAACCTCGCCGAAGCGGGTCGCGAGATCCGGCGGCTCGAGGAGCTCATGTACCGCCATGCCCGCAACCTCGAATTCGAGCAGGCCGCTGCGGTGCGCGACCAGATCGAGGGGATGCGCGCGCTCGAGCTCGAGCTTGGAGGCGGGCCGCTCGTGCCCCAGTCCGCGCGCCGAAACCCTAGGTAAATCCGCGCTTTAGCTTGCCAGCGTAGCGGCCCTCCGGTATCGTTCCGGGCCCTGCGATAGGCGCGTAGCTCAGTGGTAGAGCATCACCTTGACATGGTGGTGGTCGCTGGTTCGATCCCAGTCGCGCCTACCATATTTTTCAGCCGAGGGAGACTACGTGCCGGTCATCACGCTGCCTGACGGCGCGCAACGCACTTTCGACCATGCAGTCACGGTCGCCGAAGTCGCCGCGAGCATCGGCGCGGGCCTGGCGCGCGCGGCGCTCGGCGGCAAGGTCAACGGCAAGCTGGTCGACACGAGCTTCCGTATCGAGCGGGACACGACGCTCGCCATCGTCACCGATCGCGACCCCGAAGGTCTGGAGATCATCCGCCACTCGACCGCGCACCTGCTGGCGCAGGCGGTCAAGCAGCTGTTCCCGGAAACACAGGTCACGATCGGCCCGGTGATCGAGGACGGGTTCTACTACGATTTCGCGCGCGCGACGCCCTTCACGACCGAGGACCTGGCGAAGCTCGAAGCACGCATGCTCGAATTGGCGCAGGCCGACCAGCCGGTACGGCGCCGCGAGCTGCCGCGGGATGCCGCCGTGGCACACTTCCGCAGCTTGGGCGAGCGGTACAAGGCCGAGATCATCGCCGGCATTCCCGGCGGCGAGCCGATCAGCCTGTACGGGCAGGGCGACTGGGAAGACCTGTGCCGCGGCCCGCACGTGCCCTCGACCGGCAAGCTCAGGGCCTTCAAGCTGATGAAGGTCGCCGGGGCTTACTGGCGCGGCGATTCACGCAACGAGATGCTGCAGCGGATCTATGGCACCGCCTGGCCTACTCAGCAGCAGCTTGACGCATATCTCCAGCGGTTGGAGGAAGCCGAAAAGCGCGACCACCGCAGAATCGGCCGCGAGCTCGATCTGTTCCACATGCAGGAAGAAGCACCCGGCGCGGTGTTCTGGCATCCCAAGGGCTGGCGGATCTTCCAGCAGCTCATCGGCTACATGCGCGCCAAACAGGAAGCGGCGGGCTTCAGCGAAGTGAACGGACCCGAGCTGATGGACCGCAGCCTGTGGGAAGCCTCGGGTCACTGGCAGCAGTTCGGCGAGAACATGTACACCACGCAGACGCCCGACGAGCGCGTCTATGCGATCAAGCCGATGAACTGCCCCGGCCACGTGCAGATCTTCAAGCAGGGCATCCGCAGCTACCGCGACCTGCCGATCCGCTTCGCCGAGTTCGGCAAGGTGCACCGCTACGAGCCCTCGGGTGCGCTCCACGGACTGATGCGCGTGCGCGCCTTCACGCAGGACGACGCGCACATCTTCATCACGCCCGAGCAGATCACCGCGGAATCCGTGCTGAGCACACAGCTCATCCTGAGCATCTATCGCGATTTCGGTTTTGAGGACGTGCGCATCAAGTTCTCCGATCGGCCGCCCAAGCGCGTCGGCGAAGACGCGGTCTGGGACCAGGCGGAAGCGGCCCTCGAGCAGGCTGCGCAAGCCGCCGGCATCCAGTACACGCTGAATCCGGGCGAGGGCGCTTTTTACGGCCCGAAACTCGAATTCGTGCTGCGCGACGCGATCGGTCGCGACTGGCAGTGCGGCACGCTGCAGGTGGACCTCAACATGCCGCGGCGCCTTGGCGCGCACTACATCGACGAACACAGCCAGAAGCAGGTGCCGGTGATGCTGCACCGGGCGATCTTCGGCTCGCTCGAGCGATTCTTCGGAATCCTGCTCGAGCACCACGCTGGCAAGCTTCCCGCCTGGCTGTCACCGGTGCATGCGGTCGCGATGAGTATTACCGATCGCCAGCGCGAATACGTCCAGAAAGTTGCGGATTTGTTGAAAAAACAAGGGGTTCTGGTCGATTGCGACTTGCGCAACGAGAAGGTCGGCTTTAAGATTCGCGAACACACGCTGCAACGCGTTCCTTACCTGTTGGTCGCAGGCGATAAGGAAGTCGCGGCGAACCTGTTGTCTGTGCGCTCCCGCAGCGGAAAAGACCTGGGCACCATGAACCCGCAGGCGTTCTCGGAACGGCTGCGGCTGGAGCTCGAAAGCCGCGGGCGCCACACGTTGGAGGATTGACGTATAGCCATTGCAACGAAGCGCATCCGCCGTAATGAAGAGATCACTTCGCCATCGGTGCGGGTGATTGGAGCGGATGGGGCCCAAGCGGGAGTGATGACCCGGCATGACGCGCTACAGCTAGCGCTCGCCGCCCAGCTTGATCTCGTTGAAGTCTCGCCCACGGCTGAACCGCCGGTGGTGCGGGTGATGGACTTCGGCAAGTTCCTGTTCGAGCAGAACAAGAAGGCCCACTCTGCCAAGCGCAAGCAGAAGCAGCAGCAGGTCAAGGAAGTGAAGTTTCGTCCGGGGACGGAAGAGGCTGATTACCAGGTCAAGCTGCGTAATCTGCTCCGCTTCCTGTCCGAGGGTGACAAGGCCAAGGTAACCCTGCGGTTCCGTGGCCGGGAGATGGTGCACCAGGATATCGGTCGCAAACTCCTGGATCGGGTGCAGACCGACCTCGCCGCTGCGGCGATCGTCGAACAGCTCCCGATGATGGAGGGCCGGCAGATGGTCATGGTGTTTTCACCTAAAAAGAAGTGAACTGCGCAGCGGCGTCTACTGGCGCCGCGACCGCGGTTCCGCGGGCAAGCGGGTGGTGTGAGCCACCTTGCGAGCCATAGCCATATATGGAGAGTAGTCATGCCCAAGTTGAAAACCAACCGGGCGGCGTCCAAGCGTTTCCGCAAGACGGCGAAGGGCTTCAAGTCCTATTCGTCGGGCCGCCGCCATAACCTCGGTCACAAGGACTCCAAGCGCAAACGTCATGCGCGCTCGGGAGGCAGCAGCCTGATCGACAAGAGCGACGTCGGTCGCATCACGCAGCTGTTGCCGAACCATTAACCCGGAATCCTGAAGGAGTCGAAACATGGCACGAGTCAAACGTGGCGTGACGGCCGGGCGCCGTCACAAGAAGGTCCTCGGCAAGGCCAAGGGCTATTACAACGCGCGGCGCAAGATCTACCGCACCGCGAAGCAGGCCGTCATCAAGGCGGGCCAGTACGCGTACCGCGACCGTCGCGCCAAGAAGCGCGATTTCCGCACGTTGTGGATCGCGCGCATCAACGCCGCCGCCCGCGTCCACGAGCTGTCCTACAGCCGCCTGATCGCGGGGCTGCGCAAGGCCGGCATCGAGATCGACCGCAAGCTGCTCGCGGACCTGGCGATCCATGACGCGAACGCCTTCGGCGCGATCGCCGCGCAGGCCAAGGCAGCACTGGCAGCCTGAGCGGTCCGTGACCGATCTGCCTGCACTGACTGCGCAGGCGCTGGAGCAGATCGGCGCCAGCGACAGCCTGCCCAGGCTCGATGAACTGCGGGTTCATTGGCTCGGCAAGAAGGGCGTGCTCACCGAGCAGCTCAAGATGGTCGGCGGCCTCGGCGCCGCCGAACGTCCGGCTGCGGGTGCACGCATCAACGCGGCCAAGTCCGAGCTGCAGTCGGCCATTGATGCACGCCGCGCAACGCTGGAACAGGCCGCCGTGGCGCAGCAGCTCGCGGCCGGGCGCATCGATGTCAGCCTGCCCGGGCGCGGCGAGGTCACCGGCGGATTGCATCCGATCACGCGCCTGCGGCTGCGCATCGAGGAGCTGTTCCGCAATGCCGGCTACGAGGTGGCCGACGGCCCCGAGGTCGAGGACGAGTTCCACAACTTCGAGGCGCTCAACATCCCGGCCGACCATCCGGCGCGAGCGATGCACGACACCTTCTACCTGGACAACGGCATGCTGTTGCGCACGCACACATCGCCGGTGCAGGTTCGCGCGATGCGCGAGCGCAAGCCGCCGTTCGCGCTGATCGCGCCGGGCCGGGTGTATCGCTGCGACTCGGACGTGAGCCATTCACCGATGTTCCACCAAGTCGAGGGACTGCTGATCGACACGGACGTCAGCTTCGCGAACCTGAAATCGGTGCTGCACCAGTTCATGGAGGCGCTGTTCGAGCGGAGCCTGGCGATGCGCCTGCGGCCTTCGTATTTCCCGTTCACCGAACCATCGGCGGAAGTCGATATATCCTGCGTACTGTGCGGCGGCAAGGGTTGCCGCGTGTGCAAGCAGACCGGCTGGCTCGAGGTCGCCGGCTGCGGCATGGTGCATCCGAACGTATTCAGGGCCTGCGGCATCGACGCGACGCGCTACAGTGGTTTTGCCTTCGGCTTTGGCATCGAGCGGCTCGCCATGCTGCGCTATGGCGTGAATGACCTGCGGCTCTTCTACGAGAACGACCTGCGCTTCCTGGCGCAGTTCGCGCGCGGCTGAGCGATGCGGACTCCACCATGAAGCTGCCGGTTTCCTGGCTGCGCGCCTGGGTCGACACGCCCTGGTCCGACCGCGAACTGGCCGACCGCCTGACGATGCTGGGCTTCGAAGTCGAATCCATGCAGCCGGTGGCACCGCCATTCAGCGGCGTCGTGGTGGCCGAGATCCGCAGCGCCGAACCGCACCCCGAGGCCGGCAAGCTGCGCGTGTGCCGCGTCGCAGCCGGTGGAGCGGAATTGCAGATCGTCTGCGGCGCGGCCAACGCGCGCGCCGGCCTGCGCACCGCGCTCGCGACAGTCGGCGCGCGACTCCCGGGCGAGGTGACCATTCGCGCCGCGAGGCTGCGCGGCATTGAATCGCAGGGCATGCTCTGCTCGGCGAGCGAACTGGGCCTGGCCGAGGCGGGCGAGGGCATCATTGAATTGCCGGACGATGCGCCTCCCGGCGCGCCGCTGCGCGACTACCTTGGCCTCGACGAAGCGCTGCTGGAAATCGCCGTCACGCCGAATCGGGGCGACGCCATGTCGGTGCTCGGCATCGCACGAGAGCTTGCCGCGGCCAGCGGGCGGCCGCTGCGCGCCGCACCGGATCCGGCGCTGCCCCGGGTCAGCGTGTCGATTCGGGAACGCTTCCCGGTCCGGCTCCAGCGCGGTGCCGGCTGCGCCCGTTTCGCCAGCCGCGTGATCCACGGCGTCGACAATCACCGGCCCGTGCCGCGCTGGCTGCGCGAGCGGCTCGAGCGCTCGGGCCTGCGCTCGATCAACCCGCTGGTCGACGCGACCAACTACGTGCTGTTGGAACTCGGCCAGCCCATGCACGCCTATGACCTGTCGCGCCTGGAGCGCGGGCTCGAGGCACGGCGCGCGCTCGCGGGTGAACAGCTGACGTTGCTCGACGGGAGCGCCATTACGCTGACCACCGATGTACTGGTGATCGCCGATGCGAAGGGTGCGGTGGGCATGGCTGGCGTCATGGGTTCGGCCGCGACTGCGATCAGCGCGGCGACCAGCGACGTGCTGCTCGAAGCAGCGTGGTTCGACCCGCGCGCGCTAACCGGGCGGGGCCGCCGCTACGGCCTGCTCACCGATGCGAGCCAACGCTTCGAGCGCGGCGTGGACCCGGATGGGCAGCAACGCGCACTCGAACGTGCGACGGAACTCATCTGCGCGGTCGCCGGCGGCCAGGCCGGGCCCGCTACGCTGGAGGAAATACCCGAAGAGCTGCCGGCGCGAGCGCCGGTCGAGCTGCGCGCCGCGCAGGTGACACGCCTGCTCGGGGTGCCCGTGCCGCCGGACCGGCTGCAGGCGCAACTGCAGGCGCTCGGCATGCGCGTGGACCGCGCCGGCGCGGAGGCCTGGCGCGTCACGCCGCCGACCTGGCGCTTCGACATCGCGATCGAAGCCGACCTGGTCGAGGAACTGGCGCGTTGCGGTGGACTCGATGCGATCCCCGAAGCCGTGCCGGCCGGAGCACGCGCGCTTGCCGGGGCGAGCGAGGCGCGCAGCAGCGGCCAGAGCGTGCTGCGGCTGCTCGCGGCGCGCGGCTACAGCGAAGCCATCACCTTCGGTTTCACCGACCCCGTACTGCAGACGAAACTTTGTGGCACGGCGACAGCAGTACGTGTCAGGAACCCCATCGCCACCAACCTCGCGGTGATGCGTGCCTCGCTGTGGCCCGGTCTGCTGCTGGCGGCACGGGAGAACCTGCGTCGCCAGCGTGAGCGCGTGCGCTTGTTCGAGATTGCGACGCAATTCCATCACGGCCAGGACGGCGCCGTGCTCGAGCGGCGCATGATCGCCGGCGTCGTGGTCGGTCCGCGGCTGCCGGAGCAGTGGGGAAGCCCGCGCGAGCCGGCGGACTTCCACGATCTCAAGGCGGACGTCGGCGCACTGCTGTCACTGGGCGGCCGGAGCGGTGACTGCCGCTACGAGCCGGGCGCTTCGCTGCCTGGCCTGCATCCGGGACGCAGCGCGCAGATCGTGCGCGATGGCAGCACGATCGGCCAGCTGGGCGCGCTGCATCCGGCGCTGCTGCAGGAACTTGATTTTACATATGCGCCGTTGCTGTTCGAGCTGGACTATGCGGCGGCGACCAGCAATGCGCCGGTGCGCTTCGCGCCGGTGTCGAGCTTCCCGCAGATTCGCCGCGATATCTCCTTCACCGTCGCGGCCGACGAGACTTTTGGACGCATTGCCGAACGTGTTAGTGTTGCCGCCTCAACCCGGCTGCTTGAACTGCGTATTTTCGACATCTACCAGGGGAAGGGAGTAGAATCAGGTCGAAAAAGCGTGGCTTTGGGGTTGATTTTGCAGGATTTATCTCGCACTCTTACCGATGCCGACGCCGACGGGGTAGTCGCTGCAGTGTGCGCAGAACTGCGCGCGAGCTTGGACGCAAGAATAAGAGAATAGGACGATGGCCCTCACCAAAGCGGAAATGGCCGAAGCGCTGTTCAACCAGCTCGGCTTGAACAAGCGTGAGGCACGCGAACTCGTCGATCTGTTCTTCGAGGAAGTGCGCGGCGCGCTCGCCACCGGCGAACAGGTGAAGCTCTCCGGCTTTGGCAACTTCGATCTGCGCGACAAGAACCAGCGGCCGGGGCGAAATCCGAAGACCGGCGAAGAAATTCCCATCAGCGCGCGGCGTGTCGTAACCTTCCGGCCCGGGCAGAAGCTCAAGGCGCGGGTCGAGGCCTATGCTGGAAGCAAAGAACAATAACGAACTGCCGGCGATTCCCGGCAAGCGTTATTTCACGATCGGCGAGGTGAGCGAGCTGTGCGGCGTGAAGCCGCACGTGCTGCGCTACTGGGAACAGGAATTCCCGCAGCTCAAGCCGGTCAAGCGTCGCGGCAACCGCCGCTACTACCAGCGCCAGGACGTGATCATCATCCGCCAGATCCGCAGCCTGCTGTACGAGCAGGGCTTCACCATCGGCGGCGCACGCAACCGGCTCGGTGGCGACGAAGCGCGCACCGACATCAGCCAGAGCCAGCAGATCGTGCGCCAGGTGCGGCTCGAACTGGAAGAAGTGCTGCGGATCCTCCGCCGCTGACCTATCATCGCGCCTTCGGTCGGGGCGTGGCGCAGCCTGGTAGCGCACTTGCATGGGGTGCAAGGGGTCGGAGGTTCAAATCCTCTCGCCCCGACCAAGTTGAACTCTGGGTTTTCACTTGGCGCGCACGCGCGCATGTGGCGTAGAATTTGCGGACAAGATCCGCCGCCACGGGGTCAGGAGGCAGGCATGAAGACTCTCGCATCGAGAATTTCGCTGATTTGCGCGCTGGCGGTGCTCGCCGCCTGCGGCTCGGACAGCCCCACGTCGGCGATCGACACCAGCACTGCACGCGGCACGCTGATGGAAAATCCACCGTTCCGCATCGCCGCCGTCGATGCGGCGACGCTCGCCGCGGAGCTCGGTGCCAGCGCCTCGGGCGCGCAGCTGCTGCAGGTCACCGGCGCGCCGGTCTGTGGCGTCGATTTCAACTACATGCATTACTGGACGGTGAACGCCAGCCCGAGCGGCGATGTCGCCGCGAGCGCGTCGGCGGCGCTGATGATTCCGACCGGCGCGGCCCCGGCCTGCTCCGGCCCGCGGCCGATCCTGCTGTACGCGCACGGCACGCAGACCGACAAGAATGCGAACCTCGCCGACATCACCGACCCGAACAACACCGAGGGCGCGCTGATCGCCGCGATGTTCGCCGCACACGGCTACATCGTGGTCGCGCCGAACTATGTCGGCTACGACACCTCGAACGGCGCGTTCCATCCCTACCTGAACGCCGCTGCGCAGTCGAAGGACATGATCGACGCGCTGGTCGCGGCCCGCAAGGCGCTCGGCCACGTGCTCGCGAGCTCGACCACCGACGGCGGCAAGCTGTTCATCTCGGGCTACTCGCAGGGCGGCTATGTCGCGATGGCGACCCACAAGGCGATGCAGGGCGCCGCCATGACGGTCACGGCATCCGCGCCGATGTCCGGGCCGTACGCACTCGAGGCGTTCGGCGATGCGGTGTTCTACGGCAACGTCAACCTGGGTTCGACCATCTTCACGCCGCTCCTGGCGACCAGCTACCAGCTCTCCTACGGCAATATCTATACCGCTACCACCGACATGTTCGAAACCGCCTACGCAGGCAGCATCGAGGGCCTGCTGCCCAGCACCACGCCAATCGGCAGCCTGATCTCCGGCGGCAAACTGCCGCAGCTCGAGCTGTTCCATGACACCGTGTGGAGCACCGGCAATGCGCAACTCGATGCAACCCTCGACGTGCCGGCGAATCCGCTGTTCGCGCTCGGCTTCGGGCCGAACAACCTGGTCAAGGACAGCTATCGGCTCGGCTACGTCATGGACGCGATCGCGCATCCGGATGGCGCCGTTCCCTTGCAGACCAACCTGCTGCCAGCCGCGGCGCCGGCCAATACGCTGCGGCAGGCCTTCGCGATGAACGACCTGCGCAGCTGGGTGCCGACCGCGCCGGTGTTCATGTGCGGCGGCAACCAGGATCCGGTGGTGTTCTTCAAGGTCAACACGCAGGTGATGCAGGCCTTCTGGACCTACGTGGCGCCGCCGGCATCGCCAGCGCTCGTCACGGTGCTCGACGTGGATTCGGCGATCACTGGTCCGAACGATCCATTCCTGCTCGCCAAGGGCGGCTTCGCGCAGGCCGAGGCCGCGATCGATGCGGCCGCCGGTGGCGGCGCCGCCGGCCAGCAGGCGCGTACGCAGAGCTATCACACGACGGTCGCTCCGTTCTGCTCGGCCGCGGCGCGCGGCTTCTTCGGCCAATTCTGAGGGGCAGCGAACATGACTATCCGCAACACGATCACCGCGGGCGCAGCGCTCATCGCCGTGCTCGCCGCAGTACCCTCGCTGGCCGCCGACAGCGTGCAGAACAACGAGATCCGCGTCGGTGCCTACATCGTTAGGTACGACGCCAAGGCCGACGACCTGACCGGGCCATACGTGCCGCCGGGCGTCAATATCGACGTGAAGAACGTGACCACGCCGTACTTCGCCTACCTGCGCCGCCTCTCGCCGCACCTGGTGGCGCAACTGGCGGCCGGCATTCCGCCGAAGACCGAGACCGTCGGCAAGGGTCCGGCGACGCTGGGCTCGGTGCCGTTCAACGGGCAGGTCGTCTCGACCGCCAAGTGGTTCTCGCCCTCGGTCCTCGTCAACT
>JAGWPD010000140.1 GCA_028870705.1 Gammaproteobacteria bacterium | reverse complement strand
GCCGCAGCCGCCGGCGCGGCAGCAGCCGCGGCGGTAACCGCAGCGGCGGGCGCGGCGCCCGCGCCGGCGGTCTGAAGGTCGCGGGCCACGACAGGACTCCGAGTTTATGCAGCAACCCAAACGCACCAAGTTCCGCAAGCAGTTCAAGGGCAAGAACTACGGCCTCGCGACGCGCGGCGCCACCGTGGCCTTCGGCGACTTCGGCCTGAAGGCGACCGAGCGCGCGCGCATGACGGCCCGCGAGATCGAAGCGGCGCGCCGCGCCATGGCGCGCTACGTCAAGCGCGGTGGCCAGATCTGGATCCGCGTGTTCCCCGACGTGCCGATCACCAAGAAGCCGCTGGAAGTGCGCATGGGCAGCGGCAAGGGCAACGTCGAGTACTGGATCGCCAAGGTCAAGCCCGGCAAGGTGTTGTTCGAAATGGAAGGCGTCACCGAGGAGACCGCGCGCGAGGCGTTCCGCCTGGCCGGCGCCAAGCTCTCGGTCACCACTTCCTTCGTGAAGCGACAGGTGCGTTGATGAAAGCCAGCGAAGTGCGGAACCAGCCAACCGCGGCGCAGCGCGCCGAGCTGCTGAAGCTGCGCAAGGAACAGTTTGCGCTGCGCCTGCAGCGCGCCACCGGCCAACCGGTCAAGCCCGACCAGTTCGGCAAGGTGCGGCGGAACATAGCCCGCCTGAAGACGGCCATCCGGGCCGGCGGAGAGAAACGATGAGCGCGAGCAAGAATACCGCGGCCGCCACGGCCGACGCGGCCCCAGCGGCCAGGGTTGCCGAGCCGCGCGGCGAGCGCGTGCTCACCGGGCGCGTGGTCAGCGACAAGATGGACAAGACCATCACGGTGCTGGTCGAGCGGCTGGTGCGGCACGAGAGCTACGGCAAGTTCCTGCGCCGCAGCACCAAGCTCCTGGCGCACGACGAGGACAGCCAGGCGCATGCCGGCGACACCGTCACCATCACGCCCTGCCGGCCGCTGTCGCGCCGCAAGTCATGGCGGCTGCTGGCGGTGATCCAGAAGGCCGCGCCATGATCCAGATGCGCTCGATGCTCAATGCCGCCGACAACAGCGGCGCCCGCACGGTGATGTGCATCAAGGTGCTGGGCGGCAGTCACCGCCGCTATGCGACCGTGGGCGATGTCATCAAGGTCAGCATCAAGGATGCGATCCCGCGCGGTAAGGTGAAGAAAGGCGAGGTCTACGACGCGGTGGTCGTGCGCACGCGGCGCGGCGTGCGGCGCGCCGACGGCTCGCTGATCAAGTTCGACGGCAATGCGGCCGTGCTGCTGACGCCGAAGCTCGAGCCGATCGGCACGCGCATCTTCGGGCCGGTCACGCGCGAGCTGCGCACCGTGCAGTTCATGAAGATCATCTCGCTCGCGCCCGAGGTGCTGTGATGAGAACCATCCGTAAAGGCGACCAGGTGGTGGTGCTGTCCGGCCGCGACAAGGGCCGGCGCGGGGCCGTGGTGCGGGTGTTGAGCGGCGGTGCGGTGCTGGTCGAGCACCTCAACCGCGTCAAGCGCCACACCAAGCCGAACCCGCAGGCCAATCAGCCCGGCGGCATCATCGAGAAGGAAATGCCCCTGCCGCTGTCGAAGGTGGCGCTGTGGAATCCGGCCGCCAAGAAAGGCGACCGCGTGGGCATCAGGACGCTGGCCGACGGCAAGAAGGTGCGCTTCTTCAAGTCGAACGGCGAAGTCATCGACGCCTGAAGTACCGGGCGCAGGTTCAAAAGTTATGGCAAGACCGCAAGCAATCTACCGCGAGAAGATCGTCCCGCAGCTGCGGAGCGAACTCGGACTGAAGAACCCGATGGAAGTGCCGAAGATCACCAAGATCACGGTCAACATGGGTGTGGGGGAGGCCGTGGCCGACCGCAAGCTGATGGATGCCGCGGTCGCCGATCTGACCAAGATCACCGGCCAGAAGCCGCTGATCTGCAAGTCGAAGAAGGCGATCGCCGCGTTCAAGCTGCGCGAAGGCCTGGCGATCGGCTGCAAGGTCACGCTGCGCGGCGCGCGCATGTACGAGTTCCTCGACCGCCTGATCAGCGTGGCGATGCCGCGCATCCGCGATTTCCGCGGCGTCTCGCCGCGCGCTTTCGACGGCCGTGGCAACTACACGCTGGGCGTGAAGGAACAGATCATCTTCCCGGAGATCCAGTACGACGCCATCGACCAGGTGCGCGGCATGGATATCACCATCACCACCACGGCGCGCGACAACGCGCAGGGCCGTGCGCTGTTGAGCGCCTTCAACTTTCCGTTCCGCAAGTAGGCGGGACGGGCATCTCGAGGATCTGGCATGGCCAAGACCAACATGATCGAGCGCGACAAGCGCCGGGTACGGGCGGCGAAGAAGTACGCCACGGTGCGGGCGCAGCTCAAGGAAGCGATCCGCAGCCCGAAGTCCTCGCAGGAGGAGCGCGCGGCCGCGCAGGCCAGGCTGCAGACGCTGCCGCGCGACGCGAGCCCGACCCGCCAGCGCAACCGCTGCGCGATCACCGGCCGCGCGCGCGGCGTGTACAGCAAGTTTGGCCTGGCGCGCACCAAGATTCGTGAGGTCGCCGCCCGCGGCGAGATTCCCGGGCTCGCCAAGGCGAGCTGGTAGGAGCCATAACGATGAGCATGACCGATCCGGTTGCCGACCTGCTGACCCGCATTCGCAACGGGCAGAGCGCGCGCAAGACCAGCGTGACGATGGCGTCTTCGAAGCTGAAGACCGCGATCCTGCGCGTGTTGAAGAGCGAGGGCTTCATCGCCGACTTCAATGTCGGCGACCAGGCGGGCAAGCCGCTGCTGACCGTCGACCTGAAGTACTACGAAGGCCGGCCGGTGATCGACCGGCTCGAGCGAGTCAGCCGTCCGGGGCTGCGCATCTACCGCGGCAAGGAAGACCTGCCGCGCGTGCTCGGCGGCATGGGCACGGTGATCGTCTCGACGCCCAAGGGCGTGATGACCGATCGCGCGGCGCGCGCCATCGGCCAGGGCGGCGAAGTCATCTGCATCGTGGCCTAAGGCAGCAGTCCAGAGCGGAATACGAATATGTCCAGAGTCGCAAAACAGATCGTGGTGATCCCGAGCGGCGTGACCGTCACGGTCGGCGCCGACGCGGTCACCGTCAAGGGTGCGAAAGGCGCGCTCTCGCTCCCGCTCGCCGCGGGCGTGTCGGTGGTGCAGGAGAACAAGCAGCTGCAGGTGAGCTACGCCGATCCGGGCGAGGCGCGCATGCGCGCCGGCTCGACGCGTGCGCACCTGGCGAACATGATCACCGGCGTGACGCGCGGCTACGACCGCAAGCTCGACCTGGTGGGCGTCGGCTTCCGCGCTGCGGTGGCCGGCAAGACGCTCAACCTGACGCTGGGCTTCTCGCATCCGGTCAACTACCCGATTCCCGAAGGCATCAGCATCGAGACGCCGAGCCAGACCGAGATCCTGATCAAGGGCGCCGACCGGCAGCAGGTCGGGCAGACGGCGGCCGAGATCCGCGGCATCCGCCCGCCCGAACCCTACAAAGGCAAGGGCGTGCGTTACTCGGACGAGAAGATTTCCCTCAAGGAAGGGAAGAAGAAGTAATGAACATCACCAAGCAAGCACGCCGCGCGCGGCGCGCGATCAAGACCCGCGCCAGGATCCGCGAGGCCGGCACGCCGCGGCTGACCGTGCACCGCACGCCGCGCCACATCTACGCGCAGCTGTTCGCGGCCGACGGTTCGCGGGTGCTGGCCTCGGCCTCGACCGTGCAGAAGGAACTCGCCAAGGACCTCAAGTACACCGGCAACGTCGAGGCCGCGCGCGCGGTCGGCAAGGCGATCGCCGAGCGCGCCAGGGCGGCGGGTGTGGCGCGGGCGGCGTTCGATCGTTCGGGTTTCCAGTACCACGGCCGCGTCAAGGCGCTGGCCGATGCCGCCCGCGAAGCCGGGCTTGAATTCTAGGCCTTCGCCAGGACATAGCAGCACATGGCAAGAAACGACAAGAACCAGAGCGCCGACGACCTGATGGAGAAGCTGGTCGCGGTCAACCGCACGGCCAAGGTGGTCAAGGGCGGCAAGCAGTTCGGCTTCACCGCGCTGACCGTGGTGGGCGACGGCGCCGGCCGCGTCGGCTTCGGCTTCGGCAAGGCGCGCGAAGTGCCGGTGGCGATCTCCAAGGCGATGGCGCACGCGCGCAAGAGCCTGGTGAACGTGAGCCTGGCGAACGACACGCTGCACTACGCGGTCAAGGGCGCGCACGGCGCGACCCGCATCTTCATGCAGCCGGCCTCGAGCGGTACCGGCGTCATCGCCGGCGGCGGCATGCGCGCGGTGCTCGAATGCGCCGGCGTACGCAACGTGCTGGCGAAGAGCTACGGTTCGCGCAACCCCATCAACGTGGTGCGCGCGACGGTCAAGGCGCTGGCGAGCGTGCGCTCGCCGGGCGACATCGCCGCCAAGCGCGGCAAGACTCTCGACGACATCCTCGGGTGAGACCATGACGAGCGGCGGCAAGGTGAAGGTGACCCTGGTGAAGAGCCTGCACGGACAGCTCAGGCACATCAGCGCGTCGGTGCGCGGCCTGGGCCTGCGCCGCCGCCACCAGAGCGTCCAGGTGGCCGACAGCGCGGAGAACCGCGGCATGATCAACGCCGCCTCCCACATGCTGAAGGTGGAGCGAATCTGACATGCGACTCAATACCATCAAGCCGGTCGAGGGATCGCGCCGTCCGCGACTGCGCGTCGGCCGCGGCGCCTCCGCTGGCCAGGGCAAGACCTGCGGCCGCGGCGTCAAGGGCCAGCGCGCGCGCAAGGGCGGCTATCACAAGGTCGGCTTCGAGGGCGGCCAGATGCCGCTGCAGCGGCGTATGCCGAAGGTCGGCTTCCGCTCCGCGATCAAGTCGCTGCGTGCCGAGGTGCGGCTGCACGAGCTCGCGCTGGTCAAGGCCGAGGTGATCGACCTCGCGGCGCTCAAGGCCGCGCAGATCGTCCCGGTGAGCTGTGAAAGCGCGAAAGTGATCGCGTCGGGTGAATTGACAGTGGCGGTCCACCTCAAGGGGATCGGCGCCACCAAGGGCGCGCGCGCCGCGATCGAAGCGGCCGGCGGCAAGGTCGAGGCCTGATGGCAACCGGCGCAATCACCAATCCCGCGGCGACCCTCGCCGAAGCAAGCCGCAGCGGCGACATCCGCAGGCGGCTGCTGTTCCTGCTGGGCGCGCTCATCGTCTACCGCATCGGCACCTTCATCCAGGTGCCGGGCATCAACCAGGCGGCGGTGCTGCGCTTCTTCACCGACCAGTCGAGCGGCATCCTCGGCGTGGTCAACAGTTTCAGCGGCGGCGCACTGCAGCGCATGTCGATCTTCGCGATGGGCGTGATGCCCTATATTTCCGCCTCGATCATCATCCAGATGCTCGGCATGGTGGTGCCGACGCTGATGGAATACCGCAAGGAAGGCGAGGCCGGGCGGCGCAAGACCACGCAGCTGACGCGCTACGCGACCGTGGGCCTGGCGCTGTTCCAGTCGTTCGGCGCCGCGGTGGCGCTGCAGAACGGCCAGTACGTGCTCAACGGCGGGCCGCAGTGGCTGCTGGTGGCGACCGTGACGATGACCACCGGCACGATGTTCCTGATGTGGCTCGGCGAGCAGATCACCGAGCGCGGCGTCGGCAACGGCATCTCGATGATCATCCTGTCGGGCATCGTCGCGGGCCTGCCGGGCGCGCTCAGCCGCACCTTCGAGTCGGTGAGCAACGGCGAGATGCAGCCGATGTTCGCGATCGCGCTGGTCGCGATCGTGCTCGGCGTCACGGGTTTCTGCGTGTTCGTCGAGCGCGCGCAGCGCCGCATCGCCGTGCACTACGCCAAGCGCCAGGTCGGCCGCCGGCTGTATGCGGGCCAGAGCAGCCACCTGCCGTTCAAGCTCAACATGTCGGGCGTGATCCCGCCGATCTTCGCCTCGAGCCTGCTGCTGTTCCCGGCGACCATGGCGAGCTTCTTCGCCACCGGCTCGGACACCAAGCTCGCGCTGGTGCTGCAGCGGATCCAGGCGGCGCTCAACTACGGCCAACCGCTCCATCTGGTGCTGTACGCGGCGCTGATCCTGGGCTTCACGTTCTTCTACACCGCGCTGGTGTTCAACGCGCGCGAGACCGCCGACAACCTGAAGAAGTCCGGAGCATTCATTCCCGGCATCCGCCCGGGGCAGCAGACCGGCGAGTACATCGACAAGGTGCTGACGCGCCTGACGCTGTGGGGCGCGGCCTACATCATGGCGGTCTGCCTGCTGCCCGAGGTGCTGGTCTCCTCGCAGGGCGTGCCATTCCAGTTCGGGGGCACCTCGCTCCTGATCGTGGTCGTGGTGGTGATGGATTTCATGGCGCAGCTCCAGGCGCACATGATGTCCAACCAGTATCCCGGCCTGATGAAGAAAGCCAATTTGCTCGGTGCCGGCCGCGGCGCCGCGGGTCAAGGTGAGCGATGAAAGTACGTCCGTCAGTCAAGAAGATCTGCAAGAACTGCAAGATCGTGCGCCGCCGCGGCGTGGTCTACGTGATCTGCGTCGAGCCGCGCCACAAGCAGCGTCAAGGTTAGAGGTAGCAGCATGGCACGCATAGCCGGCATCAACATACCGATGAACAAGCACATCGTCATCGGCCTGACCCATATCTATGGCATCGGGCGCGCGCGCGCGCTCGATTCCTGCGCCGCCGCGGGCGTCGATCCGACCACCAAGGTCAAGGACCTGACCGAGGCCGAAGTGACCGCGCTGCGCGCGCAGCTGTCGCGCTATCCGCTGGAAGGCGACCTGCGCCGCGAAGTATCGATGAACATCAAGCGGCTGATGGACCTGGGCACCTGGCGTGGCATGCGCCATCGCAAGGGCCTGCCGGTCCGCGGCCAGCGCACGCGCACCAATGCCCGCACCCGCAAGGGGCCGCGCAAGCAGGCGGTGAAGCTCAACGCGCCGCCCGGAAAAGTGTAAGCCCGGAAAGAATCAGACAAGTCTCATAGCAGGCAAGAACAACCATGGCTGAACAGAAGACACAGCAACCCGCCGCCGGCGCCGCCGGTGCAGGCACGGGCGCGG
>JAGWPD010000139.1 GCA_028870705.1 Gammaproteobacteria bacterium | reverse complement strand
GTTCGACGCCAAGAGCTTCGTCGACGTGAGCGCGGACGTGTGCATCATCCCGCCGAACTCGTTCGCGCTGGCGCGCACGGTCGAGTATTTCCGCATCCCGCGCTCGGTGTTGACGGTGTGCCTGGGCAAGTCGACCTATGCGCGTTGCGGCATCATCGTCAATGTCACGCCGCTCGAGCCCGAATGGGACGGACATGTGACGCTCGAGTTCTCCAACACGACCCCGCTCCCGGCCAAGATCTACGCCAACGAGGGCGTGGCGCAGATGCTGTTCTTCGAGTCGGACGAGGTCTGCGAGACCTCGTATCGTGACCGGGGCGGCAAGTACATGGGTCAGCAGGGGGTCACGCTGCCCAGGGCCTGAACGCGGCCGAACCGCTGCACGCGGCCGCCGCTCGCGGTTTCGCGACGCTACTCGAACCTGAAGGAGCGGATCTCCATCGTCCACTGCACGTCATTGTCGCGCTTCTGCTCGGCGCGCATCGGCACGTAGCCGTACTGCGGGGCACACCAGAAGCGGGTGCGACGCGGGGAGTAGGCCTTGTGGCTCTCGTAGATGACCGTGGGCACATCGCCCAGCGGCGTGTGCAGTGTCGCCTCGCCGACACGCGCGTAGTCGTAGTCGCGGATGCCGTCCTTGTCGAACAGCGCGATGCCGGCAGGGGTACGGCCGCCTTGCAGCGCGTAGATCAACGCGATCTGCACCGACTGGTCGTCCTGGACGCCGGGCTTCAGGGCCATGTCGATCGCCTGGCCCTCGACCGTGCCGGTGGCGCGGTTCGCGGCCCAGTCGAATTGCACCTCGGCCTGCCGGCCGCTGCCGTCGGGCTGCGCGGCCGTGAACCGGAGTGGCCGCACGCCCTGGGGGCCGACCTCCATGCGGCTCGTCAGCGTCAGCGATGCGGCCGCGAACAGCCGGAACAGGCCGTGCGGCTCGTTGCGCGCGAGGAAAGTCCACTCATCGCCGCCGGCGCGGCGCAGGCTGAAACTGGAAGTGCCGCCGTTCATGCCGTGGGTCACGAACGAGTAGCTGGCATCGTAGGGGCGCAGTTGCGGCGCGGGGTCCTGCGACGGCGCCGGCGCGGCCGTGGCCATGAACGCGGCGCAGGCGCACAGCCGGGTGGTCATCGCGTTCACGTGCACTGGCCCTCCACGAGCGGTTCGCGCAGCGGGCGCGAGTCGAATTCCGGCCCGGCGGCCGTCCACCGCAGCCGGCCGGCGGCGATATAGCCGATCGCGCGCGGATAGATGATGTGCTCCTGTTGCTGAACCCGCGCTGAAAGGCTTGCCGCGGTGTCTCCCGGCAGCACCGGCACGCGCGCCTGCAGCACCACCGGGCCGGCGTCGAGTTCGCCGGTGACGAAATGCACGCTGGCGCCGTGCTCGCGCTCCCTGGCCGCGAGCACGCGCGCGTGCGTGTGCAGGCCCGGGAATCTGGGCAGCAGCGAGGGGTGGATGTTGAGCATGCGGCCGGCGTAGTGCTGCGCGAATTGCGGCGACAGAATGCGCATGAAACCCGCCAGCACCACCAGCTGCGCGCCACTGGCCTCGATCGCGTCGCGCAGCGCGGCCTCGAAGGCCGCGCGGCCGGCGTACTCGCGCGCGGGTATTACCGCCACCTCGAGCCCGAGCTGTCGTGCCAGGGCGATGCCGCCGGCATCGCGCCGGTCGGCGATCACCAGCGCGACGCGTGCGGCGAGCTGGCCGCGCGCGCAGGCCTGCGCGATCGCCACCATGTTGCTGCCGCGCCCGGATATCACGATGGCCAGCGCCAGCGCGGGCGCGGCATTCATGGGCCGACGATCGCCCCGCCGTCGCCGCGCCGCACTTCGCCGACCAGCTGCGCGCGCTCGCCGGCGGCGCGCAGCACGCGCACTGCGGCGTCCGCACACTCGGCCGCGACGATGACCACCATGCCCAGCCCGCAATTGAAGGTGCGCTGCATTTCCGCGGCATCGATACTGCCGACGCGCGCCAGCCACTCGAACACCGGGTCGCTCGGCCAGCCGGAGCGTTGCAGCCTGACCTCGCAGCCCGCCGGCAGCACGCGCGGGATGTTGTCGGTCAGTCCGCCGCCGGTGATGTGCGCGAGGCCGTGCACGGCGCCCGGGAGGGTTGCGTCGCGCAGCAACGCAAGGAGCGCCTTCACGTAGATGCGCGTCGGCGTGAGCAGGCGCTCGAACAGCGGCCGCCCTTCGAGCTGCGTATCGCGGTCGGCGCCGGCAACCTCGATGAGCTTGCGGATCAGCGAGTAGCCGTTCGAATGCGGGCCGCTCGATGACAGGCCAATTACGGAGTCGCCGGGACGTACCTTCGAGCCATCGATGATCGCCTCTTTCTCGACCACGCCGACGCAGAAGCCGGCCAGATCGTAATCCGCGCCGTGGTACATGCCCGGCATTTCGGCCGTCTCGCCGCCGACCAACGCGGCGCCCGCCTGAGCGCAGCCCTCGGCGATGCCGCTCACGACGCTGGTGGCGACCTCGACATCGAGGCGCCCGGTCGCGTAATAGTCGAGGAAGAACAGCGGCTCGGCGCCCTGTACCACCACGTCGTTGGCGCACATCGCGACCAGGTCGATGCCGATGGTTGCATGCTGCCCGGTGTCGATCGCCAGGCGGAGCTTCGTGCCGACGCCGTCAGTCCCTGAAACCAGCACTGGCCGCCGGTAGCCGGCCGGGATTTCCACCAGCGCGCCGAAGCCGCCAATTCCAGCCAGCACTTCCGGGCGTTGGGTGCGCTTGACGAGCGGCTTGATGCGCTCGACCAGCGCGTCGCCGGCGTCGATGTCGACCCCGGCATCGCGGTAGCTATAGCTGCGCCTGTCGTTCATGCGGACCTTATAATCGGGCGCGATATAGTAGCCGAACCCATGCGCCATCTGCCCAACATCATCTGCCTCGGCCGAATCGCGCTGATCTGGCCCGTCATCGACAGCCTGATCGGGCACCACTACGGGCGCACGCTGGTGCTGTTCGGCATCGCGGCGCTCAGCGACGGGCTGGACGGCTGGCTTGCCAAGCGCTACGCGTGGACCAGCCGGCTCGGCAAGCTGCTTGATCCGCTCGCCGACAAGCTGCTGCTGGTATCGGTGTTCCTGCTGTTGACCTGGCTGGGACAGGTGCCGCGCTACCTGGCGGTCGCGGCAGTCGGGCGCGATTTCATGATCGGCATCGGCGCGCTGGTCTTCCGGTTGGGCTGGGGCCCGTTGCATGGTCGTCCGATCCTCTCGAGCAAGATCAACACCGTGCTGCAGATCGGCTACATCCTGCTGGTGGTGATCCACGCGGCGTGGGGCCTGCCTCCCGCCCCGGTGCTGCAGGCACTCGCCGCGCTGACCTTCCTGACCGTGGCCTACAGCGGCGTGGCCTACCTGGGCGATTTCACCCGCCGGGCACTGCAGATCGCCGCGCGGGCCTGAAGGTCGGCCGCTTGCGCCAGTTGCCGCTGAGCGTGAGGCTCCACGACCGGGCGCTGTTCGCCAGCTACCTGCCCGGACCGAATGCGCAGGTGCTTGCGCAGCTCGCCGGGCTGGCGGCGCAGCCGCGCGCCGGATTTTGGTGGCTATGCGGGCCCGCAGGCAGCGGCAAGACCCACCTGCTGCAGGCGCTGTGCGCGGCCGCGGGGCAGGGCGCCCAGTACGTGCCGCTGTCCGAGCTCGCCCCCTACGGTCCCGCGGCGCTGGCCGAATGGCAGGGGGCGCGCTGGGCCTGCCTGGATGAAGCCGCGGTGGTGATCGGCAAGCGCGACTGGGAGACCGCGCTGTTCTCGGTCTATCGCGATTGCGAGGAGCGTGGCGCGTGCCTGGTGATCGCCGCCCGCGAAATCCCGCCGCAGCTGGCCTTTGCGCTGCCCGATCTCGCCTCGCGCTGCGCGGCCGGCCTGCGCCTCACGCTGCGCGCCCTCGGGGAACTCGAACAGTTGGCGGCGCTGCAGCTGCGGGCGCAGCAGCGCGGCTTCGAATTGCCGGATGAGACCGCGCGCTACCTGCAGCGCCGGCTGCCGCGCGACATGCGCAGCCTGTTCGCGGTGCTCGATGAACTGGACGCCGCGGCGTTGGCCGCCCAGCGCCGCCTGACGGTGCCGTTCATCAGGGATGTGCTGGCGCGGCCATAGGGCCTGTTCACACTCAGGACATCGATGCGTTGCTGCTCAAAAGGCTTTCAGACCAGGCGCGAGGCGCGCCGCGTGGTCATTCCACGTCAGCGCCG
>JAGWPD010000138.1 GCA_028870705.1 Gammaproteobacteria bacterium | reverse complement strand
CGGCGCCGCCGCCACCCGCGGCCACCACCGACGCCCCGCTCGAGGAGGTCGTCGTGACCGGTTCGCGCCTGTCGCAAGCCGACACCTCGAGCCCGAATCCCGTGCTGGTGGTCGACAGCAGCGAACTGCAGCACGCCGGCGCGATCCGCACCGAGGACCTCCTGAACTCATTGCCGCAGGCCAATTCCGGACTGACGCTGGGCGCGAACGGCGCCTCGGTCGCGCCGCTGACCGGCACGGCGACCGCGGACCTGCGCGGCATCGGGGCGTTCCGCACGCTGGTGCTGGTCGACGGGATCCGCCCGGCACCAGGTGACCCGGTCAATCCCTCGGCCGACCTGAACGCGGTGCCGAGCGCGCTGATCAGGCGGGTTGAGGTGCTCACCGGCGGCGCCTCGGCGATTTATGGTTCCGATGCAATCGCCGGCGTCGTCAATTTCATTCTCGACAAGGAATTCACCGGCCTCAAGGTCGATCTGCAGGGTGGCATCAACGGCGGCAGCAACAGCCGCTCCGACCTGCAGGCCATGGAGCGCGCGAGCGGCGTCAATCCGCGCACCGGCTCGGTCTACGACGGCGCGAATCAGGACCTGTCGGTCGTATTTGGCCGCGACCTGCTGGCCGGCCGCGCCCATCTGACCGCGTACGCCGGATACCGGCACGTGCAGGGCGTGTTCGGCGCGAGCCGCGATTTCAGCGCCTGCACCTTGACTGAAACCGGTGCGGTACCGCCCTATCAATGCCTGCTGGATGGCACGACGGCTGCCGGCCAGTTCGCGGCCAACGGCGGTGCGGGCCCGGCGCTGACGCTCGACGCCGCGAACCCGGGTAGCTTCCGGCCGCTCACTGGCACCGACCTGTACAATCCGGCGCCGTACCAGATGCTGCAACGCCCCGACACGCGCGTAAGCGCCGGCGCATTCGCCTCGTACCGGTTCAGCGATGCCGCCACGGCTTACGGCGAGGCGCTCTACACGAATGATCGCACGCAGGTGTACTACGAACCGGCCGGCACGACGCCGACCGGCGCCGGCCTGAACGTGTTCGGCGTGAACTGCAACAATCCGCTGTTGTCGGCGAGCCAGATCAACGATCTTTGCACTCAGTACGGCCTCCTTTCGACCGATATCGCCCAGGTCGCGATCGGGCGGCGCAACGTCGAGGGTGCGGGACTGACGACCGAGTATCAGCATCGTTCGGTGCGGTTCGTGGCGGGCCTGAAAGGCGATCTGAACGCGGCCTGGTCGTACAACGCAAGCCTGACCTATGGGCGCGTGCAGGCGCGCCAGCTGGTCGCAAACGACCTGTCGCTCGCCCGGGTCAGCAACGGGCTCGATGTGGTCAACGTGGCGGGTACACCGACCTGCCAGTCGGTCGTCGACAGCACCGATCCGGCCTGTGTGCCCTACAACATCTTCTCGCTCGGCGGAGTCACGGCCAAGGCGCTCAACTACGTGACGGCGGGCGGCAGTGAATCGGGCTACGCCTCGCGCACGATTGCGACCGGACAGCTGATCGGTCACCTGGGCCAATACGGGATCGAGAGCCCGCTCGCCAAGCACGACGTCGGCGTCGCGCTCGGCGCCGAGTACCGCAAGGAACAGGCCAGTTTCCTGCCCGACGCGGCGCTCGCGAGTGGCGACTTGCTGATCACGGGCGGCGCGAATCCGCTGGTCGGCGCTTTCCACGTGACCGAGGTGTTCGCCGAGCTCAAGGCGCCGCTGATCGAACAGCGGCCACTGGCGCAACGGCTCACATTCAGCGCGAGCGATCGGTTCGCGAGTTACAAACCGCAGGGCAATGTCAACGCCTTCGGCGTCGGCCTCGAATGGCAGCCAATCCATGCGCTGACGCTGCGCGGCAGCTACAACCGCGCCGTGCGCGCCCCGAACGTACTGGAGCTCTACAGCCCGCAGCTGCTCGGTCAGAGCGCGGTGACCGATCCCTGCGCCGGCGTGCCCAGTGCGACGCTCGCGCAATGTCAGCTCACCGGCGTCACGCCGGCCCAGTATGGCAACATCGCACCGCAGTCCACCGTCAATGTCGTCACCGGCGGCAATCCGAACCTGAATCCCGAGATTGCCGACACGCTGACCATGGGCGTGGTGCTGATGCCGATGCCCAATCTGCTGTTCAGCGCCGATTACTGGCGGATCCGCATCAAGCGTTACCTCGGTTCGATTCCGGTCGACTACACGCTCAGCACCTGCCTGAACACCGGCGATCCGGCCTACTGCAGCCTGATCCACCGCGACGCGAGCGGATCGCTGTCCACCGGCAACGGCGCGAGCGCGGGGCGTGTCATCGCGACGCGCTTCAACACCGGTTCCTACGGCAATACGGGCGTCGACTTCGCGGGCCGGTACCGGCTGGACCTCGGATTCCTCGGCGCCCGCACGGGCAATCTCCTGTTCAGCTTCACCGGGAGCCTGGCGCTCAACAACCCGATCAACGTGACGCCGGGCGGCACCGAGTTCGACTGCACCGGATACTTTGGGCCGAATTGCTCGGGTGCCGGACCGACCTCGCCGGTGCCGCGCTGGCGCCATCGCCTGCGTGCAACCTGGCACAGCAATTTCGCCGACGGATTCGAGGCCTCGCTGAACTGGCGGCACATCGGCCACATGAATTCCGAGTTCACCAGCAGCAATCCGAACCTGTCGAACCCGGCGAACGTATTTGCCGTCGACGCGGCGGTCGGCAGCTTCAATTACTTCGACCTGGATGCGAGCGTGCGGCTGGCTGATCACCTGACGCTGCGCGGCGGCGTGAACAACCTGACCGACCGGCAGCCGCCGGTCGTCGGCTTCAACGCGAATCCGCTGCTGGTCGATGGCAACATGGTCGCCGGCATGTACGACACGCTTGGCCGGTACGTGTTCATCGGCGCGACCGCGAATTTCTGACGGCCGGCGGGGCCGCGCCTGGCCGACCTCATCGTCACGCCCCGCGCGGCGCTACCAGCAGGTGGCGGTCGTGATGGCTCCGGTCGAGTCCACCGCCGACTGCCGGCCGGCCTGGTCGACCGTAAAGGCTGCGCAGCCCGTGTCCTGGTCCTGGCCCTTGCCGGCTACAGGCAGCGCAGTAATGGTGTACCCGGCGGGCGGGCCAGCGACCAGCGCGACGCTGACCGCGTAGTAGCCGCCGCCAACCGGCAGGGGATAGTTGACGCCGGCCGCGGCATAAGCGATGTCGGCGGGCACGTCGCTGTACGCATTGGTCACGGAGTAAAGGCGCTCCTCCCGGCCCGCGATGTCCAGCAGCGCGCTCTTGGCTTCCGTCCGGCGCGCTTTGCGTACGTGCGAGACGTAGCTGGGAATCGCAATCGCCGCGAGGATGCCGATGATGGCCATGACGACCAGCAGCTCGATCAGTGAAAAGCCGCGCGCCGCGGCGCCGCCCGCCCTGGTTCGATGGATCATCATCGCAGTTCCACCCAGGTCAGGCGCTTGGCCTTTATATTGGAGGGCAGGTTGATGAGCTGCGCCGCCGGTTTGCCGCCGATGGTCTGGTAGACCAGGGCCGCGGTCCCCTCCGCGGTCGTGACGATGCTGGGCGTGCCGGTCGCGTTTTCCGGCACCCCGGCGGCGAGCAGATCGTTGTACTTCGGGAACGCCTTGGCGAATGTGGAACCCGAACCCACGGTGATGGCGTAGGTGTAGCCCGTATCTGCGGCAATCGCGCAGGAAATGAGCGAATTGCTGGCGGGCACGATTGAATTGACGATGAATGCCCCCTGGTAAAGGATCGGATTGTAAATGATCTGCTCGCCCCCTCCCGGCAGGTCGGCATACCACCCGAACTGCGAGTTGCCCGAGGCGCACGCGCTCGATCCCTGCCAGCACACGGCATTCGAAGTGCCTTCGCGCACGGTGGTTACGCCATTGATCGTGAGCACCTGGGCCTGAAGCTTTGACTTGCCGATCGTGTAGGGCGCCGCGAGCCCGGTGCCTGCTGCGGTCGCCGGCAGGGATGCATATGGCACCAGCGACTGGCTGTTCCAGGTTGACAGGTTCCAGTCCCAGACCCCGTACAGGTCCTGCGTGCCGCCCGCGTAGCTGGTCGGCGACGTGTTGGTCAGGGGCTGCTTGCGGCCGGTGCCAAATGCGATCATCAGCCGGGGCGCCCCGCCCGCGGCCGGTATCGAGGCCACGACCGGTCGCGTGGTAATGGGCTGGCCGGAGGGCGCCGTGAACAGCGGTCCGGGCGTGACGCTCCACTGGAGCGGGTCGTTGCTGGTCAGGTCGAAGCGCCACAGGTTGCCGTTCAGGTCTCCGGCGTAGACGTAATCGGTGACATGGTCGCCATCGAGATCGGCTGAAGCGACTGAAGCGATGCCGTTGGCGCTCGAGCTGCCGGTGGACAGATAGTAGAAAGTGTTCGCACCCGAGGCCGGATCCACGGTCATGATGTATATGCCGGCATCGCCGGTACTGCTGCCGAAGCCATTGCCGAACAGCACGGCCCACTTGCCGTTGTGGAGCCGCCGGATCAGCGGCGTCCCGTAGGTCTGGCCGAGGTTGGCACCGCAGCCACTGGCGTTCGCGCAATTGATGTTGGCCGGCGTCCACTCACCGATGGTCATGCGCGCGGCATTGGATTCCGAAAACGTGGTCGGATCGGTGACATCGAGCGCGAACAGGGCGGCGCCTCCGGGCCCCAGCCCGCCAACGAGCCAGGTGTGCCAGCCGCCCTGGTAGTACAGCTCGCCCGTGCTGGGCGTCG
>JAGWPD010000137.1 GCA_028870705.1 Gammaproteobacteria bacterium | reverse complement strand
GGGTCCGCGCAGCAGGTACCAGGCGAGCGCGCCCGCGGCGAGCAGGGCGAGCGCCAGCAACAGCCAGCGTGGCCAGGCGCCGCGCCCCGGGCTGTCGCCGGCCTGCGTGGTTGCGAGCGCGGTAGCGGCCGCGTCCTCGCTGAGCTGACTGTCCATGGCGCGCAGCGCTTCCACGAACTCGGTGCCCTGAAGCGAGCCGCGCTCCACCACTGCGCTGATCATGCCGCGCGAGCGCGCGCCGGCCCAGTCCACGGCGTTACCGTCAGCGCAGATCAGCAGCAGCGGGGCGAGTGGATGCTGCTGTTCGATCCGGGCAGCCTGCGCGCGCGCATCGTTGCGCGTCGTGGCGTCGATGATCAGCGCCCACGGCACGTCGAGGGGCACTTCGAGCTGCTCGAGGGTATCGATCGGACGGGTGCGATAGCGCTCGCCGAGAAGCGGTCCGAGTTCGATCAGCAATCCGTCATCGCCGGACAGCAGGAACAGGACCGGCCGGCGGCTGCCGCCTGCGCGCGTCCGCGCGGCAGCTGCATCCTGTCCGGCGTGCTGACTGGACACCCCAGGGCTCGCCATCTTTCAAGTCTCCGGATTCACTGCCGTAAATGTGTGACCCGGCACGAAATTCCGCCCCAAACGGGTTCACAGATCCGATGCGACAGAATGCGAACGCCTGCCGGCGCATTGCGCCAGTGTGCTGCGGTTCACACTACCGGACTGAACCGTTGCGCCCGGCGGCGCCGCGGTGCGCTCAGGCGGCCGCCGCGCAGCTCGCGCGGATCGCCGTCGCCAGCGCGCTGATGTCGGCGCTGGTGTGCGCCGCGCAGATGAAGCCGACCTCGAACGCACTCGGTGCCAGGTAGATGCCGCGCGCGAGCAATGGGTGATAGAGCGCGACGTAGCGTCGGGCGCAGCCCTCGGGATAGTGCGCGGGACTGCGCAGCACCGCGTGCTGAGCACGCGAACGCCGCGCGGCCTCGGCATCGCCGGCCAGGCACAGCCAGAACACCGAGCCCACACGCTGCATCACCAACCCTGGTATCGATGCGACCTCGCTCTCGAGCTGCGCGCCGCGCGCTTCGAGCCGTGCGTAGACGCCGCCGTCATCCAGCGCGCGCAGCATCGCAAGCCCCGCGCACATTGCCACCGGATTGGCGCTCAGCGTCCCCGCCTGGTAGACAGGCCCGACGGGCGCCACCAGCTCCATCAACTCGCGGCGACCGCCATAGGCGCCGACCGGAAAGCCGCCGCCGATGATCTTGCCGTAGGTGACCAGGTCGGGAGTGACGCCAGCCAGCGGTGTGTAGCCCTGGAAACCGACGCGAAACCCGGAGATCACCTCGTCGAAGATCAGCAGCGCGCCGTGTTGCTGCGCGAGCTTGGCCAGGCGCTGCAGGAATTCCCGGCGCTGCGGCAGCAGCCCGAAGTTGGCCGGCAGCGGCTCGATGATCGCGCAGGCGAGCTGCGCGCCGTGGGCCTCGAACACGCGCCCGAGCGCCGCCTCATCGTCGAGCGGCGCCACCAGTGTTTCGCTCGCGGCGAGCAGGCCAAGCCCGGCGCTGTCGGGTAGCGGCGCGTCGGCGAGGCCCGAACCCGCGCGCAGCAGCATGGCATCCGCATGGCCGTGGTAGCAGCCCTCGAACTTCAGGATCTTCGAGCGGCCGGTGGCGGCGCGGGCCACGCGCAGCGCGGACATCACGGCCTCGGTGCCGGAATTCACGAAACGCAGGCTCTGCACCCAGGGAATGCGGCTGGTGATGAATTCGGCCAGCTCCAGGCTGTAGGGTTCGGCGGTGCCGAGGCTCCACCCGCGCTCGAGCGCCCCGATCACGGCCGCGCGCACCGCTTCATTGCCGTGGCCGAGGATCAGCGGCCCGAAGGCCATGCAGAAATCGAGGTATTCACGGCCATCGACATCGCGCAGCCGCGCGCCCTGGCCGCCGGTCATGAACACCGGCGTGCCGCCGACGCTGCGGAACGCGCGCACCGGCGAGTGCACGCCGCCCGGCGCCACGCGCACGGCGCGCGCATACAGTTCCTCGGAGCGCGTCACAGGCCGAGCAGCTCGCGCGCGTGCCGCGCGCCATAGGTGATGATCATGTTCGCGCCGGCACGGCGGAAGGCAGTGAGGATCTCGCGATGCAGGGCCGCGCGCGGCGCCAGCCCCTGCGCGGCCAGCGCCTCGAGCGCGGCGAACTCGCCACTGGTGTGGTACACCGCCCAGGGCTGCGGGAATTCGCGCGAGAGCTCGCGCAGCAGGTCGAGGTAGGGCAGGGCTGGCTTGACCATCAATATGTCGGCGCCCTCGGCCGCGTCGCGCCCGGCGCACAGCCATGCGTCACCGCTCCGCGCCGGGTCGAGCTGGTAGCTGGCCCGGTCGCGCAGTGCGCTCTGCGCTTTGGGCGCTGAGTCTGCCGCCACGCGGAACGGGCCGTACAGGCTCGACTGGAACTTGACCGAGTAGCTCATCAGCACGGTGCGCTCGAGGCCGTTGGCGTCGAGGGTGGCGCGGATCGCGGCGATGCGCCCGTCCATCATGTCGCTTGGCGCCACGCAGTCGGCGCCGGCCTCGGCGTAGGCGCGCGCCGCCGCCGCCAGTTCCTGCACGCTGGCGTCGTTGTCGAGGTGATCGCCCTCGCGGTTGAGCACGCCGCAGTGGCCGTGCGGGGTGGAGGAACACAGGCACACGTCGGTGGCGAGCCAGATATCCTTGCCGAAGCGTTGCTTGAGCGCGCGCACCTGGCCGGCCGTGAACGACCAGTCGATGTGCCGCTCGGCGCGCGCCCGCGGCACGCCGAACAGCAGGAAGGCGTGCACGCCGGCGCGCAGGTCCGCCTCGGTCTGGCGCAGCAGCGATTCGGGCGTCTCCTGGTTCACGCCAGTGAGCCCTGGCACGGCTTCGGGGCCGGCGCTGCCCTCGGCGACGAAGCAGGGCTGGATCAGCTGGTCGAGCTGCAGGTGGATCTCGCGCGTCAGCGCGCGCACGTGCGCGTCCTGGCGCAGCCGGCGCAGGGTCGGGGGGTAGCGGGTCGTCATCCCGCCATTGTGCCGCAGTCCGCACCGCGCCCGTCACGGCAATGTCAGCTCAGGCGTATATGCGCGAAAGTTATAAGTTGACTGAACCATAATAGCCCGACCATAAAGCGACTGTGGATTTCCTTTGGACCACCTGCCGGTATTCCTCGATCTGCGCGGACGATGCGTGCTGCTTGTCGGCGGCGGCGGCGTGGCGGCGCGCAAGGCGGCATTGCTGCTGGAAGCGGGCGCGCGCCTGCGGATCGTGGCCCCGGAGAGGTGTGCGGAACTCGCGCAGTTGTGCCGACGCCCGGACGTGGAGTACCTGGCGGCCACGTTCGAGCCCGGGCACCTGGACGAATGCGTATTCGCGATCGCGGCGACCGACGTGGCCGAGGTCAATCGGCAGGTGGCCGCCGCCGGCCGGGCCGCACGCATCTGGGTCAACGCGGTGGACGACCCGTCCAGCAGCAGCTGCCTGATGCCCTCGATCGTCGATCGTTCGCCGGTGATCGTCGCGGTCGGCACCGGCGGCGCGGCGCCGACGCTGGCGCGGCGCTTGCGCGCGCGTATCGAAGCGCTGTTGCCCGAACGACTGGGCGAGCTGGCGCGCGAGGCGGGCCGGCGGCGCCCGCAGCTGCGCGCGGCGCTGCCGCAGCTCGCCGCGCGCCAGCGATTCTGG
>JAGWPD010000136.1 GCA_028870705.1 Gammaproteobacteria bacterium | reverse complement strand
TCATGTTGACACTGGCGCTGTTCGGATCTGCGCAGGTCTCGCTGCTGGCGTTTCCGGCCGTCGGTCTGTTCGCATCGATCATGTGGCCGACGATCGTTTCACTCGCGCTGAACTCCGTGCCGGCACACCACGGTCCGTTCGCCGGCATTCTCTGCACGGGCATCATGGGCGGCGCCATCTTCCCGTTCCTGATCGGGCAACTGGCGGATCACATCGGGCTGCGCAACGGCATGTTGCTGCTGTACGTAACCTTCGGTTGCGTGCTGAGCGTCGGCTTCTGGGCGCGGCCCCTGATCAACAATGCCCTGATCGGCGAGCGGCGCAGCGCGTGAACGCGCGGCTGACGCCTTCACTGCGCGGGTGCGGTATTCCGACGCATGGCCTGCGCGGCGGCCCACGCGGCGCCGACAAGCCCGGCGCGATCGCCAAGCCGGCTGGGTGCGATAGTAACGGGTCGTGGAAAGAGGGCGGGAAGGGCCCGTTGAACCCGCTCATACAGCTCGGGACGCACGCCGATGCTTCCCCCGAACACGACGAGCTCCAGGTCGAGTAGCGATTGCAGTGACACGACCGCGAGGGCCACCCAGTGCGCCGTCGTGTCGAGGACCGACTCCGCCACGGCGTCTCCTTGCTCGAGGCGACTGAAGATTTCACGGACCGTGGCGGCCGCGGTTCCGCCTTGGCGCCGGTATCGATCTACGATGGCGAATGAGCCCACCTCGAGCTCGAACGCGCCGCTGGTAGGTGGAATCTGCGAAGCCGGATCGCGCCCGATGGGCAGGTCGGCGATTTCCCCTGCCGAGCCACTCGCCCCCCGAAACAGCCTGTCATCGATGAGCAGGCCGAGCCCCACACCTGTTCCGAGCGCCAGGAACGCCGCGTTGCGGCACTGGCTGGCGCAACCAAACGCGCGCTCGCCGAGCATCGCGAGGTTCACGTCGTTGTCGATCGCGGCATCCGGGCCAAAGTGGTCCCGCAGAAAGCCGAGGATATCGAAATTCTCCAGTCCCGGAATGTTTGGAGCCAAGGAAACGCGGCCTGTGCGAAGATCGATCGCCCCAGGAAGTCCCACCATGACATGACGCGCGCGCGTGCCTTCCATGCCGACGGCCTGCGCCAGCTTGCCGGCGCAGGCGGCGATCTGTTCGGCCACGTGCGCCGCGCCGCGCGGGTCGGTGGGCTCGGTCAGCTCCGCCACGATCTGACCACTTGCGTCGGCCATCGCTGCGGCGAGCTTCGTTCCGCCCAGATCGGCAGCGAAACAATGGGTAGCTGCGCGTGTCATTGACGTGCAGTGCGATGCGCGGGGGGCGGAAGTGGCAGCGCCGCCGCCAGCTCCGAGACGCCGAAGAATGCATCATGGAGACGGCTCAAGGCGACGGACAAGGCGCCTACGACGCCCGCTCGCCTGCCGAGCGTACTGGTGCGAATCTCGACCGGCCGCGGCGAGAGTTGCAACAGCACGCGCGCGACCTGATCCGCAAAATCCGGACGCGCACCGACCGAGCCGCCCAGAACGATCAGTTGCGGATCCACCATTGCAATGACCGCCGCAGCCGCCAGGCCAGTCAGCCGCGCCGTCTCGTCGAGCACTTGTGAGGCAATCGGATCACCCACCTGCGCCCGCTCAAACACCTGGATCACGGAATCAACCTCGGAACCGCCGGCCTCGCGATATCGTCGCAAGACACCCGTCGCGCCCACCTGGTACTCGAGGCAGCCCTGCAGGCGGGATTCGGCTTGCAGCGGATCGCCGCCAAGTGGCAGATAGCCGATCTCGCCGGCGGCGCCGTTCTCGCCGCGAACCAGCTGGCCGTTGGCATAGAGTCCCAGTCCGACGCCGCTGCCGAGCGCAAGGAACGCGACATTGGCAACGTTTTGCGCGCAGCCGTGCCATATCTCGCCGAGCAGCGCGAGATTGATGTCATTTTCAATGATAACTGGATTGCCGAGTTTCTCGCTCAGCAGGCCTACGACATTGAGATGACCGAGGCCCGTGATGTTGGGAGCCATCTCGATGGCGCCGCTCTTCGGGTTTACCACGCCGGGGGTGGCCAGCACGATGGAGCGAATTCGGCTGGGGTGTGTGTGGTTGTCACGCGCAAGACGGTCTGAGAGGCGGGCAATCTGGTCGAGCGCCCAGGCCCCGCCGCGGCTGTCAGTGGGTTCGTCAGCTTCAGCCAGAACTCTGCCTGCGATATCGGCGAGGGCTACGGTCAATCGTCGGGCTCCCAAGTCGATACCCAGCACGTGACCGCCTTCGGGGCTCAATTCGTACAACACCGCGGTCCGTCCGACATTACCGCTGGTGCGCCCCACCTGGCGCACCAGTCCCTGCTGTCCAAACGCGTCGATGACTTCCGACATCGTCTGTTTCGACAGGCCGGTGACCTTGGCGAGGTCCGCCCGCGAGATGGGGCTGCGGTGCAGGAGGGCTTCAAAAACACTCCGCCGCGACAGCTGGCGGGTCACGCTCGTTACCGCTGGGAGTGGCACAGGCATCGTCATTTGATTCGTTACCTCTCCGAACAATCATAGCTGCATTGGCAGTTGAAGTAACCTGTACTTGATAGAAGGCGGTCAGCATGGTAGTTTAATTCGTCAATAGACCGAATAAATAGAATCGATCAGGGGCACCGATTCAGCATGAGCGGTACGCGCACCGCTGGACCTCAGGAACTCGGAAATCATCCAACTCAAGGGGCAAATCCCGTGTCAAACCTACATCGCAACCACCCTCTTTCAGTTGCAGTGTCCATGGTGTTGCTCGCCGCCGCAGCGTCGTCGGCCAAGGCAGCAGGGCGCGCCGATGCCGCTGCAGAGGCTGGAACCAGTCGCGCGGACGACTTGGAGGAGATCATTGTCACTGGGGTACGCCAGTCGCAGATTCGCGCCATCCAGCTGAAGCGCGATGCGCCGAGCATTCAGGACAGCATCTCGGCCGAGAGCATCGGCCAGTTGCCCGATGCGACGATCACCGATGCCTTGCAGCGCATCACCGGCGTGCAGATCAATCGTGACGCGGGCGTCGGCACGTCGGTGAGCGTACGCGGCTTGCCGCAGGTGGGCACGTTGCTGAATGGCGAAGTATTCATCTCGCCCGATCAGATCGACTCGCAGCAACCCGATTTCACCACGCTCCCCGCCACGCTGTTCAATCAGGTGGACGTCATCAAGTCATCCACTGCGTCGCAGACCGAAACCGGCATCAGCGGCGCGCTCAATCTGCACACCTATCGGCCCTGGGATTTGCCGAGCGGTTTCACCTACAGCTATACCGTTGACGCGGAACGGGGCAGCGTTACTCGCAGAACGGGCCCGGAGGCCAGCGGCCTGTTTTCCTACAACGCGAATGGCCGCTGGGGCCTGCAGGTATCCGCCGATTTCTCCGACACCACGCGCAGCAAGTCGACGGAAGCACTCGATCAATATGGCGCCATTCTCAATGGCGAGAACGCGGCCAGCGCAGGAGCCTATAACGGATTTGTCGGCGCCTGGAACAGCGCGCCCGTGCCCTCGCAGATCGTGCAGAACCCGGACGGCAGCGTCGACGTGAATGGCGATGGCCGGTCCAATGGCGTATTCATCGGCAGTCAGAACATTGCCCTGTCCGATATTTCGACGCAGCGCAAGCGCCAGGCCGCCAACGCCTCGTTCCAGATGGACTTCGGCAGCGGGTTCAAGTTGACCAGCGATTATTTTTACGCACACCAGGAGCAGCACGAACGCAACGTGGGCATACAGATCGATTCCGCCAACTGGCAGGGCGCGACCTTCGTGCCGTTGAAATCGCGAAACACCGGCGCCACCGCGCTCGGCCAGTACAACACGCCGCCCCCGGACCCCAATTGGGCGGGTTCGCAGATCTACACCACGCAGGTGTACCAGAAGTGGCCGGGCGATGTGGAATCCTACTCCTCAGGCATCCGCACCCAGTCCACCGCACAGAATTTCAACGTCCAGCTGGATTTCGACCATGGCGGAAAATTCAAGGGAGGGCTGCGGGCGATTCGCGAAACCGCGCGGCAGTCCTACATAGAAACGGACACCAACATCTCGAATTCCGACGGCTGCCTGTGGGCCGACTCCCGCACCGGTCTGCCCTGTGGCACCTTCGTCTATCCTGCCCAACTCGGCGGCGATCGCGTATTCAACCCTAACGGCATGTCGCAGAATACGGTGCCGATCACGGCCGACTTCACCGGCCGCAATTTGCGCGTCACCATGCCGGCATCGCTCGCCAGCGCGTTTGCGGATCCCAATAGCTGGGCGATGAAGACGCTGGAATCCGCCGATGACTACGATCGGAAAACCGCCATCACGGCACTGCGATTCGACGGGTATTACAAAGTCAGCGATGCATTCAATCTCGATTTCGGCGTGCGCGACAGCCTCCGCACCGCCACCAACGACGGGTTCACGTTGGTTGCCCCGGTCTACGCCGGCATGGGAGCCAGTGACCCGAACGGATGCCTGGTGCGCTACGTTGCGGCCGACGTCGTCCTGGGTGGCAATGCGCATGACGGGATTCCCAGCACCTGGTGTACTGCGGGCAATGCCGAGGGGTTCTTCCGCGCCGGTCCATTCTCGGCGCAACCGCTGTCGCAGACCCCTTCGCCACTTGCCAGCAACTGGCGGCCGTACACCAATCTTCTGGGCTCGGGCATCAATTTCTGGGGCATTGACCCACGCGCGCTGGATGATCCTGAAGCGTTCTGGAAGTCGCTCCTGCCGGGCGCCAGAAGGCAGACCGCACCGGGCGTCACCTGGGCCGTGTCGACGAGGGAGCGATCGGCGTATCTGCAGTCCAACTTCAAGGGCGCTTTCGGCGACATGTCATACAGCGCCAATGTGGGGGTGCGGTTCATACACACGGACCTGCGGGTGACGCAGGATAACGTGGGCAGCGCGGGCCAGTACGGCACGGAAGCCGCCGTTACGGGCCAGGAACTCACGCAGCGCAGCTACACCGATGTGCTCCCCGCCGCCAATTTCTCACTGAACATGACGTCCAAGCTGACGCTGCGCCTCTCTTTCTCCAAGAACATGCAGCCGCTCGACCTGAGCCAGTGGGGCGGAGGCCTTGTGCTCAACTACTCGTCGTACCAGACCCCGCAGGGCCTGCAATTCCAGGTCTCGCAGGGCAGCTCGTCCGGAAATCCTCATCTCGATCCATGGCGGTCCACGAACTACGGTGCGTCGCTCGAGTACTACTTCAATCCGAGCAGCCTGATCAACCTCGAGCTGTTCCGGATCAACGTGCAGAGCTTCATCACCAGTGGCAACACCTCCGCTTGCGGCCTGCCGGATGAGGACGGCGTGGTCCGGGATCCCAATCGTTGCATCCAGATCGTTCAGCCCTTGCAAGGCACAGGCAACAGCATCCAGGGCGCCGAGTTCGACTATCGACAAGGCTTCACGTTCCTGCCCGGCCTCCTGGCCAATACCGGCATGGAGTTCAATGTGACGTATGCGCCCAGCAACACCGGGAAAACGGACCTGGCCGGGCACAGGATTCCATTCCAGGACAACTCGACCGAATCGGGAAACCTGGTGCTGTGGTACCAGGACAAGCGATTCCAGACGCGTCTTGCCTACAACTATCGTTCGAAGCGGGCGGCACAGGATACCGTGGGAGGCATTGTTGGCCTGGAGTTGTATGAGGCACCGCAAAGGTACCTGGACGCCTCGGTGTCCTTCAAGGTCAACAAATTTGCGGAGGTGTTCGTGGACGGCACCAACCTCACGAACGAGTACCAGCGCTACTACCTCGTGTGGCCCGACCAACCTGCGCATTCGAATTTCTCCGAGCGCATGTTTACGGCGGGCGTTCGCGGGCAGTGGTAAGCGCTGCCTCCGGAACAAGTTATGCGCAGCACAAGCCCGGCCATTCGGTGATTAAGGTACTGGCTGCCGTGGTTGCTGTGGCGGCGCTGACCGGCGCGTCGCTTGCTGGTGCCGAAAGTGCCTATGCACCGACGAAGGTCGGAGCGGGCGGCGGCACTGTCACTGCGATCGAGCATTGGCAGATGCAGTCCAGCGCCAGGGCACAGGAGAGCGGCGCCGAAATCTCGTCCACCGGCTATTCGACTCACGATTGGTATAACGTGAGTGGCCGTGCGACCGTGATGGCGGGACTGCTCGAGAGCGGCAAGTACGACAACGTGTTCTACGGCGACAATCTGCGTGCGGTGGAGGATCCCGATGCCAGCGGCACGCCGTTCGTGACTTCCTGGTGGTATCGGAGCGAATTCACCTTGGCCGCAGGCGGGCCGGGCTCACGAACGTTGCTGCGCATCAACGGTGTGATCCCCAGCGCGGACGTGTGGTTGAACGGCCACCTGCTCGCCGACCGGACAGTTGTGGCTGGCGCCTATCCCGTCTATGAATTTGACGTGACACCCTGGGTGCAGACGGGCAGCAACATTGTCAGCCTGAAAGTTCATCCGGGTGACCCGAGGAGAGACCTGTCGATCGGTTGGGTCGATTGGAATCCGACGCCACCCGACAACAACATGGGTCCGTGGCGGGGCGTCGAGATCCTGCGTACCGGACCCGTGCAGCTGCGCTTCCCGCAGGTGAATTCGACGCTGTCGCTGCCCGATCTCGGACGCGCTGCGCTGACTGCAAAAGTGGAGGCGCGAAACCTCGATGCTGCCGCGCACGACGTGACGATCACGGGCGTCGTGGCCAACGTGCTGCTGCACCGAGAGATCCATCTGGGTCCCGGCCAGGCGCAGACGATATCGTTCACTCCCCAGACCGATCCGGGTCTGGATCTCAAACATCCCAGGGTCTGGTGGCCGGTCGCGATGGGCGCGCATCCGCTTTACTCCCTGCGGTTGGCCGCCACTGTGGATGGTTCGCCCTCGGACCAGGCCAGCGCCGCTTTTGGTATTCGAAGCGTGAGCTCCCACCTGACGCCACAGGGTTATCGCCAGTTCGTGGTGAATGGACAGCCACTATTGATTCGCGGCGCAGGCTGGGCGCCCGACATGTTCCTGCGCGCGGATCCCAGGCGCACCGAGGCCGAGTTCAGCTACATCGTCAACCTTGGCCTGAATACCCTGCGCAGCGAGGGGAAGCTGGAGGATCAGCGCTTCTACGAACTCGCCGATCGTGCGGGCCTGATGGTATTGGCTGGCTGGGAGTGTTGCGACAAGTGGGAGTCCGCAGCCAAGACCGGTGGTGAACCTTGGAGTGCGCCTGACTTCAGGGTGGCCGAAGCGTCGATGGCGAGCGAGGCGCGGCTGCTGCGCAATCACCCGTCAATCATCGGCTTTCTGATTGGTAGCGACCACGCACCACCCGTGGCGGTTGCGAAGCTGTATTCCGGCACCTTGCGTGCCCAAGACTGGTCGTTGCCGATCATCGCCGCGGCGGCTGCGCAGGCGACCGCTGACACCGGCCCGTCAGGCATGAAAATGGAGGGACCCTATGCGTGGGTTCCGCCATCCTATTGGTATGCAGATAAATTGGGCGGTGCGTTCGGATTCAACTCCGAACTGAGCGCTGGTGCGTCCATCCCGCCGCTGGAAGATCTGGTCCGCATGCTTACGCCGCAGGAGCTGGAAGCATTGTGGAAGTATCCGGAGGCGCGGCAGTATCACGCTGCCGCCGCCTGGTCGGTCTTCGCCAACCTGCCCTCGTATGGCGCCTCGCTGGCCAGACGCTACGGCGCACCCAAGAGCCTCGAGGACTTCGTTGCCAAGTCACAGCTCGACAACTACGACAACGTCCGCGCGCAATTTGAAGCGCATAGCGCGCATCAGGATCGGGCCAACCCGTCCACCGGACTCATCTACTGGATGCTCAACAACGCCTGGCCTTCGTTGCACTGGCATTTGTACGACTATTTCCTCAATCCTGCCGGGGCCTACTTCGGCGCCAGGATCGCCAACGAACCGCTGCACATCCAGTACTCCTACGACACGCGCGAGATCATGCTGGTCAATCAGACCCTCGCAACCGAGCACGGCTTGCGGGCGCTGATACGGTTGCGCAACCTGGACGGCAGCGTGGCCTTCGAGCGTCGCGTGCAGGGCATCGACCTGCGCGGCAACACCGCGCGGGCAGTGGCAGTGGTGCCGGCGCTGACGGACTTGTCCGCCACCTATTTCATCGAGCTCGAACTCGCGGCGGCAGACGGCAATGCCATCAGCCGCAACGTCTATTGGCTGGCGACCCAGAGCGACGAACTCGACTGGGCAAAATCCAACTGGTACCTCACTCCGCTGACGCGGTACGCGGACCTGACGGCGTTGCAAGCCATGCCTACCGCGCCGAGCGAAGCGCAGGCGACGATGCGGGGCGAGGGCGCCGAGCAGGTCATCACCATTACCCTGACGGTGCCCTCATCGTCCAAAGGCATGGCCTTTTTCCAGCACCTGTCGATCAAGCTGCCCGGCCACGGCGAACCCGTGGTTCCGGTGCTGTGGAGCGACAACGACGTCAGCCTGTGGCCCGGCGAATCACGCACCGTGACCGCGCGTATCGGCTCCGCGGAGACGGCGATGCCGGTCGTCGAAGTAAGCGGCTGGAACGTGCCGACACGGACCGTGCCAATTGCCACGGCCAGCGGAACTCACTGACAACCCCTGGGCAATCGAGGGTGACGGGCATCAGCCCTCGGGTACAATCCGCTTTACTGATCCAATGCAGAGGGCGCAGATGCCTGCCACTACCCACGGCGCGAACGCGACCCGGCGCTTTCATTTCATTTCCGGGCTGCCGCGCGCGGGCACGACGCTGCTGGCCGCCGTCCTCAACCAGAATCCGCGTTTCCGCGCCGGCATGACCAGTCCGTTGGCCGACATCATGGGCGTGGTGATGGCCGAAGCCAGCAGCAAGAATGATTTTTCCTTCGACGTCTCCGATGATCAGCGCGTCGCCTTGCTGCGTGGCCTGGTCGAGAACTTCTACTCGGGGCAGGCGAATGCCGGCGTCATATTCGATACCAGTCGGCTATGGTGCAGCCGGATGCAGCTGCTCGGCGCGCTGTTGCCTGGAGCAAAGGTCATCGCTTGCGTTCGCCATTTGCCCTGGGTTCTGGACAGCATGGAACGGCTGGTGCGCAGGCAACCGGTTGGTGTCAGCAAGGTGTTCCGGTTCGACACCAATACGACGGTGTACTCGCGCGTTGAGGCGCTGACCGATCCGCGCGGCATGGTTGGTTTTGCTTTTCAAGCTACCAAGGATGCGTTCTACGGCCAATACGCGCCGGGCCACCTGCTGCTATTGACCTACGAGAGCCTGGCGCGCAACCCGCAGGCCGCCATGCGCGCGGTCTACCAGTTCATCGGTGAGCCCTGGTTTGATCATGACTTCGAGCACATTGCTTACAATGCAGACGAGTTCGATGCAAGGGTCGGCATGCCGGGCCTGCATACAGTGCGCCCGAAGGTGGAGCCGATCGAGCGCGCGACCATCCTGCCACGCGAAATCTTCGGCCGCTTCGCGAATGAATCGTTTTGGATGGACCCGAAAAACAACATCAGCCAGGTGCCGGTCGTTTAGCGATCCGTGGTGCGCACCTCAGGCGTGGGCGGTGCGCGCCCGCACTGCCACCGGCGGCGCGCCCGGGTCGTCCAGGTCGACGGCCGTGAGCGCGCCGCCCCAGACGCAACCGGTGTCCAGTGCGAGCACGCCATCGCCCCGGTGGAAACCCAGCGCCGACCAGTGGCCGAAGATTACGCGGCTGGCGGCGCTGGCGCGCTGCGGCACCCTGAACCACGGCAGCCAGGGCGCGCGGGCCGCGGCGGGCGGCCCCTTCTGGCGCAGGTCGACTGCGCCATCGGCGGTGCACACTCGCAACCGCGTGAGCACGTTGATGACGAAGCGCTGCCGCCCCACGCCCTGCAGCCCCTCGCTCCAGCGGTCGGGTTCGTCGCCGTACATCGAACCCAGCACCGCGCGCGGATCGTGCCGCAGCGCCTGCGCGACCTCGCTGGCAAGCTGCGCGGCGAGCTGCGCATGCCACTGCGGCACCAGCCCGGCATGCACCAGCAGATCGCTGCGCGCGCTGTCGTAATGGGCCAGCGGTCGCTCCAGCAGCCAGCCGAGCAGGGCCTCGCGGTCGGGAGCGGCGAGCACCTCATCGAGCGTGTCGCTGCGCCGCAGCCGCTGGCCAGGCACGAATGCCACCGCCAGCAGGTGCAGGTCGTGGTTGCCGAGCACCACGACGGCGTTCGCGGCCAACGCGCGCACGCGGCGGAGCGTGGCGAGTGACTGCGGGCCCCGGTTGACCAGGTCGCCCGTGAACCACAGCAGGTCGCGCTCGTCGTTGAAGCGGATGCGCGCCAGCAACTCGTCCAGTTCGGCGCAGCAGCCCTGCACGTCGCCGATCGCCCAGCGAGCCACTTCAGGATTCCGCCGCGCCGCTCAGTGCAGCAGGCCCGGCTTCGCCAGCCGGAAGGCCGGGATCGGCGCGTCGAACTGCTGGCCGTCATCACCCAGCATCTGGTAGCTGCCGTGCATCGCGCCGACCGGCGTCTCGAGCACGGCGCCGCTCGAATAGCGGAAGCCCTGCCCCGGGCGCAGGTGCGGCTGTTCGCCGACCACGCCTGCGCCGCGCACTTCCTGCACCCGGCCGTTGGCGTCGGTGATGATCCAGTGGCGCGTCAGCAGCTTCGCCGGCACCTGGCCCGCGTTGCGCAGCGTCACCGTGTACGCGAACACGTAGCGGTGTTCCGCCGGCGCCGACTGCTCCTCGAGGTAGGTGCTTTCGACATCGACCTCGATCTGGTGACGCTGGTCCATGCCGCGCGGCCTTCAGCGCATGCGCATCGCGAGCACATCGCAGGGCGCGGCATGCAGCACGGTGTCTTCGGTGAGGTTGACCAGGATCGACAGGCCGTGGCGTTCGCGGCAGCCGAGCACGATCAGGTCGGCGCCCACTTCGCGCGCCTGGCGCAGGATCTCGGCCTTGACGTTGCCAGTGGCCACGCGGCACTCTTCGGGCGGAAGGCCGAGCGCCGCGGCCAGCGCCCGGATCTGCTCGCGCGCGCGCGCGATCACCCGGTCATCGATCTGCACCACGGGCACCAGCGCATCGCTCATCGGTTCCACCGGGACGAACTCGATCACATGCAGCAGCCGGAGCCTGGCGCCCCACTGCTGCGCGAGTTCGACGCTCTTGGTGGCGATCGCGCGGCTCTGGTCGCTGAGGTCGATCGCGACCAGCAATTGGCGGTATCCGGACATCGGCCTAGTGAATCACAGCGGCGCGGCGCCCGCCACTGCCAGCGCCAGGCGGCCGAAATCGGCTGCCGCCAGCGTCTCGGCGCGCGCTCCCGGATCGATGCCGGCCGCGCTGATCCGGGCCGCGCTGAGCAGGCCGGAGAGCGCATTGCGCAGCGTCTTGCGGCGCTGGCCGAAGGCGGCGCCCACGACCGCCGCATACTGCGGCAGCGTGGCCCAGGCGGGCGGATCCGGGCGGATCTCCAGCCGCACCACCGCCGACCAGACGCGCGGCGGCGGCCGGAAAGCTCCCGGACCGGCCTCCAGCAGCTGCGTGGCGCGCACGCGCGGCGCGAGCATCACCCCCAGCCGCCCGTATTGCCTGCTGCCCGGCGCCGCGACGATGCGCTCGACGACCTCCTTCTGCAGCATGAAATGCATGTCGAGCAGCGCCGCCCCAGCCTCGAGCAACCGGAACAGCAACGGCGTCGAGATGTTGTAGGGCAGATTGCCGATCACGCGCAGCCGCTGGCCGCGCGTACGCGCGAGCGCGGCGAAATCGAACCCGAGGGCATCTGCCTCGTGCACGGTGAAATGCGGCAGGCCGGCCTGTCGCGCGCGCAGCGCGGCGGCGAGTTCGCGGTCGATCTCGATGACATCGAGACTGGCGCCCGCGGCGAGCAGCCGGTTGGTCAGCGCGCCGTGTCCGGGGCCGATCTCGACCAGCGCCTCGCCCGAGCGCGGGGCGATCGCGCTGACGATCCGCTCGATCACCGCCGGATCATGCAGGAAGTGCTGGCCGAAGCGCTTGCGTGCCCGCATCCGCGCCTCAACCGGCGCGCCGGCGCGCTTCAGGCAGCATGGGCAGCCAGTTCGGCGGCCAGCGCGATTGCGGCCTCGAGACTCCCGACGTCGGCGCGACCGGTGCCGGCAAGGTCGAGCGCCGTGCCGTGGTCGACCGAAGTACGGATGATGGGCAGCCCGAGCGTGACATTAACCGCGTGGCCGAAGCCCGCGTGCTTGAGCACCGGCAGGCCCTGGTCGTGGTACATCGCGAGTACCGCATCAAAGGGTTCGAGGTTGCGCGGCACGAACAGCGTGTCGGCCGGGATCGGGCCGTGCACGTCCAGGCCCAGTTCGCGTGCCGCGCGCAACGCGGGTTCGATCACCTGTTGTTCCTCGCTGCCGAGGTGACCGCTCTCGCCCGCATGCGGATTGAGCCCGCACACGCCGATGCGCGGCCGTGCGATGCCGAACGGCCTGCGCAACCCGGCCCCGAGCACGCTCAGCACGCCCAGGAGTCCCTCGCGCGTGATCGCCTCGGGGACGGCGCGCAGCGGCAGGTGCGTCGTCGCCAAAGCCACGCGCAGTCGTCCTGCGACCAGCAGCATGACCGGGAGCGGGACGCCGCACAGCTGCGCCAGGTACTCGGTGTGGCCGGTGAAGGCCATGCCGGCCTCGATGATGACGCTCTTCTGCACCGGCGCGGTGACCATGGCCGCGAACTCGCCGCGCCGGCACCCCTCGACGGCGCGGTCGATCAGCCGCAATACCCACGGTGCATTGCCCGTGTCCAGCCGCCCGGCGACGGCGGCGCGCCCGAGCGGCAGGTGCAGCACCGCAAGCGCGCCCGCTGCGCAGGTCGGCGGCGCAGCCGGCGAGTATTGCTCGAAGCGGCAGGCAAGGCGCAGCATTGCCGCCCGCGCGCGCAGTAACTCAAGGTCGGCCAGGCACACGAGCGGCAGGCTTCGCGCCGCCTGCGCGATGCCGATGCACAGGTCCGGGCCTATGCCCGCGCTCTCGCCACAGGTCAGGACGATGGGTGTCGCGGGGCCCGGGCCGGCGCTCATCGCTGCCACGCCGCCGCGCGCCGCGGCTCAGAGCCGCAGTTCGACGTAGGCCTCGTCGCGCAGCTGCTGCAGCCAGATTTCCGTGGCTTCATCGACGCGGCTCTCGCGCAGCTGGGCGTAGGCCTGCTCGCGCTCGGCCGTGGCGGTATTGTCGAAATCGCGCCGGCCGAGCATCTGCACGATGTGCCAGCCGAACTGCGTCTTGAAAGGTTCGCTGATCTCGTTGTCCTTGAGCGCGTCCGCACGGTGCGCGAACTCGGGCACGAAGGTGTCGAGGGAGGTCCAGCCCAGATCGCCCCCGTCGACGGCCGAGCCGGGGTCGGCCGAGCTGGTCTTCGCGAGCACGGCGAAATCAGCGCTGCCGGCCAGGATCTGCGCGCGCATTGTCGCGAGCTTCTGCTGCACGGTGGCGTCGTCTTCCACCTCGCTGGTCTTGAGCAGGATATGGCGCAGGTGCACCTGCTTGACGATCTGCCGCGCGGTGGAGGTGCGCACTTCATTGAGCCTGACCAGGTGGAAACCGCTGCCGGTCTGCAGCAGCTCGCTGATCTGGCCGGGCTTCATGCGCGGCACGACGTCGGCGAGGAAGGTCGGGAGTGAGGGGCCCTTGAGCCAGCCGAGGGCGCCGCCCTCGAGGGCCGTCTGGCTGTCGGAATAGGTCACCGCGAGCTGGTTGAAGGGCTCGCCCTTCGCGGCGCGTGCCGCGACATCCTCGGCTTTCTTGCGCGCCGCGGCCAGCTGCGCCGGGCTGGCATCCTGCGCCACTGCAATGAGGATGTGCGACAGATTGTATTCGGTATTGGCCGACGCGGTGTTCTTCTGGCGCTCGATGTACTGGTCGAGCTCGCGCGGCGAGATGTTGATGCGCTGGACCACATCGCGCGCGCGCAGCATCTGGCGCTGGATCTCGCGGCGCAGGTTCTTGCGGTAGTCGGCGTAGACCACGCCCTCTTCGGCGAGCTTCTGCGGCAGCTGGTCGAAGCTCACGTTGTTGCGCTTCGCGATGTCCTGCAGCGCGGCATTGACCTGCTCGTCGGAGACTACGATGCCGGCCCGTTCCGCATGCTGCGCCTGCACCTCCTCGAGCACCAGCCGCTCGAGCACCTGCTCGCGCAGCACCGCGGCTTCCGGCAACGCCACATTCTGCGCACGCAGCCGCTGCGTGATCTCCGCGACCTGTGCGTCGAGCTCGCTCTCGAGCACGACGCCGTCGTTGACGACTGCCACCACCCGGTCGAGCGTCACGCCGCGCGTGGCATGCGCACGGGTCGGGGCCGTGCCGGCGACGGTTGTGCCGCCGCCCGGAGCAGGGCTGGCAGCGCCTGCGGAGTTCGAGATGCACAGGGCAAACAGGGCCGTGGCCGCCAGGGGCAGGCCGGGGAAGCAGCGGAATTTCATTGCGGCGAGTATCCCTGAATCGACCCCTGCAGGAAAGAGTCGGCCCCGGATCCGACACTGGAAAGGCCCTTGAGTTCCAATTGCAGGTACCAGCCGGTGTCGCGCTGACCGGAGCGGCTGCTGACCGAATCGCGCAGCACCAGGCGCAGGCCCCAGCAACTGGCGCGGTACTGCACGCCGCCGAAAGTCTCGATCGGGCGCCGGTCGCGGAACGAATAGATGCGGCGCCCGTACAGGTCCCAGTGGCGGCCAACCGGCCAGGCAGCCGAGGCCTCGGCCTGCCCGACGCTGCCGCGCGTGTAGCGATAGCCGAGATTCACCACCTGCTTGCCCGACGGGATGTACTGCAGCGCGATCAGGGTCTTTTCGGTGCGCGAGCTCTCGGGGTCCCAGGCCAGCTCGTAGTGCAGATTCCAGTTGCGGTAGGCGGTCAGGTCGAGGTTCGCGAGCAGGTCGGAGCGGCGGCGCGTGTCCGCCGTTTCATCGGGCAGCGTCACGCGTGGCTGCGAGAGGTGCACGGTCTCGCCGAGCGTGGCGCTCAGGTACTGCTGGCCGGTGCGCGCCTGCAGCATGCGCGTGGTGACGCCGAACGTCAGGTTGTTGGCGTCGCCGATCCGGTCGAGGCCGGAATAGCGGTTCGGCCGGAACAGCGACACGAAGTTCGGATCGGGCAGGCCGGAGTCGAACACCGGCAGCATGCTCTGGTCACGGTACGGGATATAGACGTAGTTGACACGCGGCTCGAGCGTCACGAGCCGCGCGCCGGCGCGGCCGGAATTGCGCTCGAGCTGCAGCGCGCCGTCGAGCGTGAGGATCGGCAGGCTCCGGCTTGGCGTGCTGTTGGCGGTCGGCGCGTCCTGCAGGCGGTAGGCGGTGAAATCCCAGCTGGCGCGCGGCCGCAGGTAGAAGCCCGGCTGCGTGTAATCGAAGCTCAGGCCCGGCTGCACGTGGCCGCGCCAGCCGGTGGGGCCCGTGTCGCGATGGAAATCCGTCAGCTCGGTTTCCAGTGCGCTGCCGAGGCCCGAGCTGCCCTGCCAGCGGGCCGCCGCGCTGAGCCGCGGCAACTCCGCGTACGGACGGTCGGCGGCGAGCAGCTGGTCATCGAGTGTCTGGAACTGCAGCAACTGCGCGCCCAGCTGCCACACGTCGCCGCGCATGCTGGCGTGCAGGTCGCGCGGCAGGAAGGTGGTGCTGGTGGCCTGCGGGCCGTCGCCGAAGTCCTCGAAATAGTGGATGTCGCTCACATCCTGCGCATTGAGCTGCGCGCGCCATGCGCTGCCGAAATAGCGGGTCGCCGTGGCACGCAGCCAGCTGCGGTTGTCGGCGGTGGTCGGGTCGATGTCGTGATTGGTGAGCCGGTCGTGGTAGAGATAATCCGCGCGCAGGGTGGCATCGCCGGCGTTGCCGAGCAGCCGGTATTCACTGCCAAGCCCGAGGCCGCGACGCGAGTAATACGTGGGCGTGGCGGTCAGGTCCTGGTTGGGTGCTATGTTCCAGTACCAGGGAATGGCCAGCATCGCGCCGCTGCGCGAGGAGCTGCCGAGCGTCGGGAACAGCAGGCCCGTCTGGCGGTCGCTGGTCAGCGGAAACGAGATCCACGGCAGGTACAGGATCGGCACGCCCTCGAACACCACGCGCGTGCTGTGGCCGACGCCGCGCTTGCGGCGCGTATCGAGCGTGATGCGGCGCGCGCGCAGCTCCCAGTCGGCCTGTCCCTTCGGGCAGGTCGTGTAGACCACGCGGTCGAGCACGATTACGTTGGCCTGGCGGGTCGACACCGCCGCGGCCTCGCCACGGCCGGGCCCGTGCAGCAGTTCGAACTGCGCGTCGCTGAATTGCGCGCCCTCGCTCCCGTAGTTGCCGGCCTTGCCGGTGACGCGCAGGGTCTGGTCCTGGTAGCGCACGCTGCCGGTGAGCTGCAGCGCCTGCGTGAGCGCGATGTAGCTCAGGCGGTCGCAGTGCATCTGGCGCCCGCCGATGCTGACGCGGACATCGCCGCTCAACTCGGTGTCGCCGTTGGCCGCGATGCTGAGGTGGCAGCTCGACCAGCTGATTGCGCCCTCGCTCAGCGCGAGCGGCGCCGGTAGCGGCGTGTCGGCCGCCGGCGGGCAGGCTTCATCGGCGGCGTGCACGGCCGCAGCGCAGGCCAGTGACAGCAGCAGTGGCCAGCGCGGGCACGGAGGCGTGGGGGCAATCATTTGCCCGACCATTATAATGGCCGCTGCATGTGCCGCTCCGGCCAATCAGGGCCGGGCGCAGCGGGAGCGGTCGGAAGCCGGATGACGGACGCAAGGATCGAACTGATCAGGGACTGGCTCGCGGACGAGCTGGGCTGGCCGCGCGCGTGCCGGCTCGAACCCGCGTCCGCCGACGCGAGTTTCCGCCGCTACTTTCGCGTCTGGAGCGCCGCGGGCGCCACGCGCGTGGTCATGGACGCGCCGCCGGACCGCGAAGACACCCGGCCATACCTGCAGGTCACGCGGCTGCTGCACGACTGCGGCGTGCACGTGCCCGAGGTCGAGGCGGCCAATACGCAGCGCGGCCTGCTGCTGCTCGAGGACCTGGGCTCCACCCACATGCTGGCGCAGCTGCGCGCCGGCGGCGATCCCGCGCCGCTGTATGAGCAGGCGCTGGCGGCGCTGGCGCGCATCCAGCTGCGCGGCGGCGCCGGCGCGCGCGAGCTCGCGCCCTACGATGCCGCGGCGGTCGAGCGCGAAATGCGCCTGCTGCCCGACTGGTTCTGCGCACGCCACCTGCGGTTGCCGCCCGATGCAACGACGCAGGGGCTGCTGGCGGAGACCTTCGCATTCCTGTCGCGCGAACTGCTGGCGCAACCGCGCGTGCTCGTGCATCGCGATTACCACTCGCGCAACCTCATGGTCACCGCGCAGCGCAGTCCCGGCATCATCGATTTCCAGGATGCGGTGGCGGGACCGATCGGCTACGACCTGGTCTCGCTCCTCAAGGATTGCTACATCGCCTGGCCGCGCGCGCGCGTCGTGGCTTGGCTCGAGCAGTATCGGCTGCGACTGGCGGCGGAAGGAGGCGGGAGCGGTGCGGGCAGCGGGGAATTCCTGCGCTGGTTCGAGCTCGCCGGACTGCAGCGGCACATCAAGGTGCTCGGCATCTTCGCGCGCCTGTGGTATCGCGACGGCAAGCGCGGTTATCTCGCCGACCTGCCGCTCACGCTCGAGTACGTGCGCGCGGCGGCGCAGCGTTTCGGCGAGCTGGCGCGCTTCAGCGCCTGGATCGAGGGCGTGGTGGCGCCGCGGCTCGGCGCGGCCAACGAGCGCGTGCTCGCCGCCGCGGCGCCCGCATGAAGGCGATGGTGCTGGCGGCCGGCCGTGGCGAGCGCCTGCGGCCGCTGACCGATCTCACGCCCAAGCCCCTGCTGGAAGTGCGCGGCCAGCCGCTGATCGCCTGGCACCTGCGCGCGCTCGCGCGTGCCGGCGTGCGCGAGGCGGTGATCAACCTGTCCTGGCTCGGCCCGCAGCTGCGCGCCGCGCTGGGCGATGGCAGGCGCTACGGCCTGCGCATCCACTACAGCGAGGAACCGGAGGGTGCACTCGAGGTCGGCGGCGGCATCTTCAATGCATTACCGCTGCTCGGAGCGGAGCCCTTCCTGGTCGTGAACGGCGATACCTGGACCGACCTCGACTTCGCGCGCCTGGCGATCGGCCCGCGCGCGCTGGCGCACCTGGTGCTGGTGCCCAATCCGCCGCACCATCCGCTGGGTGATTTCGCCTTGCGCGCTGGCGCAGTGGCGGCGGCCGGCGAGCCGCGGCTGACCTATGCGGGCATCGGCGTGTACCGGCCCGAACTGTTCGCGGGCTGCAAGCCGGGCCGCTTCCCGCTGCTGCCGCTGCTGCTCGCGGCGGGCGCGGCGCAGCGCCTGAGTGGCGAACGCTACGATGGCAGTTGGGCCGATGTGGGCACCGCTGCGCGACTTGCTTCGCTCAACGCGCCGGCCCACGATGGGCCCAGGGCCAGCCATGTCTGAGTTAAAGAAAATCCCGGTGGTGGGCGCGGCGCCGCGCAGCGGCGAGAAGTACCTCACGCCGCAGGGCTTCACCGCGATCAAGGACGGCGCGCGCGCGCGCGTCGACCCG
>JAGWPD010000135.1 GCA_028870705.1 Gammaproteobacteria bacterium | reverse complement strand
TTGCCCAGGCACACCGTCAACACCGAGCGCGGGATGCGGAAATACTCGACCGTGCGCGCCAGCGCGAACGAGTTCGGCGGGATGATGCACACGTCCGCGCTCACGTCGACGAAGCTCTTGGCGTCGAACTGCTTCGGATCGACGATGGTCGAGTTGATGTTGGTGAAGATTTTGAACTCGCGCGCGCAGCGCACGTCGTAGCCGTAGCTCGAGGTGCCATAGGATATGATCCTGCGCCCGCCTTCGCTGCGCACCTGTTGGTGCGCGAACGGCTCGATCATCCGCTGCTCGCTCGCCATGCGCCGGATCCACTTGTCGGACTTGATGCTCATGTGTTGATCCTGGATGCTCCGCTGTCAGTTTTCCTCGACGACGATCTGCGGGAAGGCGCCGCGCCGGTCGCGGCTCCGGCGGGCCAGTGCGCCGGCGGCGTGGCGGGCCATCTCGATGTAGGCCGCGGCGCGCGGCGTGCCTGGCGCGCTGACCACGGTCGGCGCGCCGCCGTCGGCCTCGGCGCCGATGCGCGCATCGAGCGGCAGGCTCCCCAGCAGCTGCACGCCGTATTCGGCCGCCATGCGTGCGCCGCCGCCTGCGCCGAAGAGGTGCTCGACGTGGCCGCAGTTGCTGCACACGTGCAGGCTCATGTTCTCGACGATGCCGAGCACCGGCACCGCGACCTTCTCGAACATTGCCAGGCCCTTGCGCGCATCGGCCAACGCCAGGTCCTGCGGCGTGGTCACGATCACCGCGCCAGAGACCGGCACGCGCTGCGCCAGCGTGAGCTGGATATCACCGGTCCCGGGCGGCATGTCGACCACCAGGTAGTCGAGCTCGCCCCAGGCCGTGTCACCCAGCAGCTGCGTGAGCGCCTGCGTCACCATCGGCCCGCGCCAGACCACCGCCTGGCCTGCATCCACCAGGAAGCCGATCGACATCGCTTTCAGGCCATGCGCCTCGAGCGGCACCAGGTGCTTGCCGTCGGGGGCCGTCGGCCGCTGCCCCTCGAGCCCCAGCATCAGCGGCTGGCTGGGCCCGTAGATGTCGGCATCGAGGATGCCGACGCGGGCGCCGGCGGCCGCCCAGGCGAGCGCCAGGTTGGCGGCCACCGTCGACTTGCCCACCCCGCCCTTGCCGCTCGCGACGGCGATGATGTTGCTCACGCCCGGCAGCGGCTTGAGCGGACGCTGGACGCTGTGCGCGACGATCGCCGCCCGCAGCTCACAGCGAACCGCGCAGCCGGAGAAACCCGCCGCCGCGAGGTGCGCGGCCAGCGCGGACCGGAACTGCTCCTCATATCCACGCACCGGTATGCCCAGCTCGATCGTACCGGCGAGTTCGCGCTCCGAAACCCGCAGTTCCACCAGAGCAGCGGCCTGCGCGAGCGTCAGCTGCAGGTACGGTTCCGTGAACTGCTCCACGGCGGTGCGGATCTGCTGGGCTGTGTCGGCCATTGGAACGGGTACCGGAGGGGGTGCAATCGGGCCGGGATTCTAGCCTGTCGCGGGCCTCTGCGCAGACCGGACACAGGTCACAGGCGGCCCGGGCGCCCGTGGCATAATGTTCAATCCATGGCCTTTCTTTCGAATTTTCGCGCCGACCGGCTGATCGCCCAGATCAAGTCGTCCAATGACATCCTGGGCACCGAGGCCCAGAAGGCCGTGGCCAGGCTCAAGGAACTGGGTGCGGCCGCGATCCCCTCGGTGCTGGCCGCGCTCCCCGAGGCCGACAAGCATGCCACCGTCGCCTTCGTCGACGTACTGGCAGCGCTCGCCACCGCCAGGAGTTTCCCGGTGTTCGCCGAGGGGCTGGTGCAGGGCAGTCCGCGGGTGATTGCCGGCATCTCCTGGGCGCTCACCAGCAGCCGCAGCTACCCGCCGCACCTGCTGCTCGAGGCGCTGGCCAAGCCCGGTATCTCCAAGTCGGCCGTGCTCGAGGTGATCAACGCGCAGCGCACCCGCTTCAGCGTGCGCGAGCTCCTGACCGCGGCATACGCGCAGGAGCCGAACGAGAAGGCCGCGCTGTTCCGCATCATCGGCGAGACGATCGATGACGCCGGCGTGCCCGAGCTGCTGGGCCGGCTGCAGGGCAAGGATTCCATGGGGCGGCTGCTGATCCTGGGGATCCTCGGCCGCTTCAACCGGCCGGATGTGCGCACGGCGCTGCAGGCGCAGCTCGCGGACGGCAACAAGCTGGTGCGCTCCGCGGCGCTCGCGGCGCTCGCCAGGATGGACGGCCCGATCGAGGTCGAGCGCATCTGCCAGCTGCTGCTCGATCCGGAGATCGAGGTGCAGAACCGCGCCGTCGAGGTGCTGATCAAGGCGAAGGATCCGCAGACGATCCGCTACCTGGTGCCGGTGCTGAAGGACGAAAACGAGTACGCGCGCCGCTCGGCGGTCGAGGTGCTCAACGAGATCGGCAACGCCGGTTCGGTCAAGTTCCTGCTGGCCGCCATCAAGGATTCCGACTGGTGGGTGCGCTCGCGCGCCGGCGACGCGCTCGGCAAGATCGGCGGACCGAAGGTGATCGACGCGGTGCTGGAGCTGGCGCGCGACAAGGACGAGGACATCCGCCGCGCGGCGATCGAGATCCTCAACCAGACCAAGGACGAGCGCGCGATCGCGCAGCTGATCGATGCGACCCGCGACCAGGATTGGTGGGTGAGCGAACGCGCGGTCGACGCGCTGGCCGAGATCGGCAGCGCCAAGGCACTGCCGCGCCTGAAGGAAATGCTGCAGACCGCGCCTGCCAAGGCACTGCCGGTGGTGGTGCGGGCGGTCGGCAGGATCGGCAGCGCCGAACACGTCGGCCTGATCGCCCCGTTCCTCGCGCGCAGCGAAAAGGAGATCCGCGTCGAGGCGATCGGCGCGCTCGCCAAGCTGGCCAACGAGGAGCTGGCCGAGCAGATCAGCGTGCAGATCCAGGGGCAGGCGAACACGCCCGACCAGACCGTGGCGATGGCCGCTCAACGCGCGCTCACCGAGCTCGAGGTGCGCTTCTCCTCGGGCGTGCAGCCACTGGCCACTTCGGGCTCGCGCACGGTCGCGGCCAATTCCGGCAGCCAGCCGCCGCGGGCCGCGCGGCCGGCGGGTTCGGCGCCGGCCCAGTCGGCCCGCACGCTGCTGATCCCGGAGAAGGACGTCGCGGCGACGCTGCAGGAGGCCGCGGCCGCCTCGGCCAGCCAGCGCCTCGACATCGCCACGCTCAAGCCCGGCGACATGGTCGAGAGCCGCTACAAGTACATCGACAAGATCGGCAAGGGCGCGTTCGGCACCGTACTGTTGATGGAAGACACGGTGGTCGACGAGCGGCTGATCCTCAAGTTCCTGAACCCGAACGTCGCCGAGGACGAGGAGGTCATGAAGCGCTTCGTCCACGAGCTGCGCTACTCGCGCAAGATCACGCACCAGAACGTGATCCGCATCTATGATTTCCTGTTCATCCAGGGCAACTACGCCATTTCGATGGAGTACTTCCCCTCGCACACGCTCGCGGCCGAGATCGTCAACGAAAAGCCGGTCGAGCTCAAGCGGGCGCTCCGTTTTGGCATCGATATGTGCACTGGCATGATAGTGGCTCACCAGGTGGGCATCGTGCACCGCGATCTCAAGCCCGCCAACGTGCTGATCAACGACGCCGGCCTGCTCAAGATCGTGGATTTCGGCGTGGCCGCCGCACACCGCGAAGGCGATACGCAGCTGACCAAGACCGGCTACGTGATCGGCAGCCCCAAGTACATGGCGCCCGAGCAGATCCTCGGCAAGAAGGTCGATGAACGCGCCGACGTCTACGCGGTCGGCGTGATGCTCTACGAGATGCTGACCGGCGTGCCCCCGTACGCGCGGGGCGATCACATGTCGGTGATGTACCAGCATGTGCAGGGCCGCGCCCGCCCGCCCTGCGAAGTCAACCCGGCCCTCTCCAGGGACCTGGGCGAGCTGATCATGCGCGCCATGTCGGTGGACAAGACCAAGCGTTTCCAGAACATGGAAGAACTGCGCACCGCGCTGCAGCGTTTCCAGTAGGATTGCGGCCCAGGCCTGGACTGACATGGCACGCATCGACGCCTTTCTCAAGCTGGGCACCCAGCAGGGTTGCTCGGATATCCATCTCGCGGTCGGCGTACCGCCGATGCTGCGGCTCCATGGCGACCTGGTGCCGATCAAGTTCCGTGACCTGCGCGACGCCGAGCTCGAGAGCTACATCACCGAGATCCTGACGCAGAACCAGACCGACCACTTCGCGCGCGGGCACGACCTCGATTTCTCGTATATCTCGGCGGATGGCGGCCGCTTCCGCGTCAACGTGTTCCGCAAGGACACGGGCGTCGGCGCCACCTTCCGGGCGATCCCGGCCGAGGTGCCCACGCTCGAATCGCTCCGCCTGCCGGCGATCATCACCAAGCTGTGCGACTACCATCAGGGCATGATCCTCGTCACCGGTTCGACCGGCACCGGCAAGTCGACCACGCTGGCCGCGATGATCGACCTGCTGAACCGCAGCCGCAAACTCAACGTCATCAGCCTCGAGGACCCGATCGAATTCGTCCATCGCAGCAAGCAGTGCCAGGTGATCCAGCGCGAGCTGGGCACGCACATTCCGAGCTTCGCCGAGGGCGTGCGCGCCGCGATGCGCGAGGATCCGGACGTGATCCTGGTCGGCGAGCTGCGCGACGCCGATACGATCCGCATGGCGATGACGGCCGCGGAGACCGGCCACCTGGTGCTGGGCACACTGCACACCACCAGCGCGGTCAAGACCATCGACCGCATGATCGATGCGCTGCCCGCGGAGGAGCGCGAGCAGACCAAGAGCTTCCTGTCGCAGAGCCTGCTGGCGGTGATCACGCAGCTGCTGGTCAAGTCGCATGACGGCCGCAGCCGGCGCGCGATCTGCGAGATCATGGTAATGACCAAGGCGATCGGCAAGCTGATCATGACCGACCAGACGCACCAGCTGCCGAGCCAGCTGCAGACCGGCAAGGATTTTGGCATGCAGATGTTCGACCAGGCGCTGTTCGCCGCGGTGCAGGCGCGCGAGATCGATCCTGACGACGCGTATGCCTATGCCACCGAGAAACGCCTGCTGCAGAAATTCGTGACCGACACCACGATGATCAGCAAGCTCGACGCGCCGCCGCCGGCGCCGCCGGCGCCACCCGCCTAGGATCCGCGCCCGTGGCACAGATCGATGCCCTGCTGGAAGAGGTGCTCAGGCGCAGGGGTTCCGACCTGCACCTGATCGCCGGCGATCCGCCGCGCGTGCGCCGCTATGGCGACCTCGCGCCGCTGAGCAACGAGGCGCTGACGCCCGATTTCGTCAAGCAGGCGCTCTACGAGATCATGCCGCGCAAGTCGGTCGAGCGTTTCGAGGCGCATGACGGCGCCGATTTCGCCTACACGCTGGCCGGGCACGGGCGCTTCCGCGTGAACGTGCTGCGGCAGATCGCCGGCATGGGCGCGGTGTTCCGGGCGATCCCCTCGAGCGCGCTGACGCTCGAACAGCTGCAGATGCCGCCGGCCGTCCACCAGCTGTGCCGCTCCAGCAACGGGCTGATCCTGGTCACCGGCAAGACCGGCTCGGGCAAGTCCACCTCGCTCGCGGCGATGATCGACGAGATCAACAAGCGCATCAAGGGCCATATCATCACCGTCGAGGACCCGATCGAGTTCGTGCACCCGCGCCACAACTGCCTGATCAGCCAGCGCGAGATCGGGGCGCATACCCCGTCGTTCTCAGCCGCCCTGCTGTCGGCGTTGCGCGAGGATCCCGACGTCATCCTGGTCGGCGAGTTGCGCGACCTCGAGACGATGAGCACCGCGATCACCGCGGCCGAGATGGGCATCCTGGTGATGGCCACGCTCCATACCAACGGTGCCGCGCCCACGGTCGACCGCATGGTCAACGCCTTTCCGGCCGACAAGCAGGCGCACGTGCGCACCATGCTGTCGACTTCGCTCCGCGGCGTGATCTCGCAGCAGCTGCTGCAGCGCGCGGACGGCCAGGGCCGGGTCGCGGCCCTCGAAATCCTGATCAACACGCCGGCGTCGGCCAACCTGATCCGCCAGGGCAAGCTCGACCAGATCGAGACCGTGATGCAGTCGGGCGGCGCGCTCGGCATGCGCACGATGGACATGGCGATCCAGCAGCTGTTCGACTCCGGCCTGGTCACCGGCGCCGAGGCCTACAAGAAAGCCATCAACAAGGCCAAGTTCGAGCAGTACAAGGACGCCCGTTAGGGCCCGCCGAGCCGATGTCCCGCAAGCTCCTGGTCACGCACGCACTGCCCTACGCCAACGGCTCCCTGCACCTTGGGCACTCGCTCGAAGCGGTGCAGACCGACATCTGGGTGCGCTTCCAGCGGCTGCGCGGCCACGACTGCCTGTTCGTGTGCGCCGAGGACTGCCACGGCACGCCGGTGATGATCCGCGCGCAGCAGCAGGGCGAGACGCCCGAGGCGCTGATCGGCGCGAGCGCCGCCGAGCACCTGCGCGATTACCACGATCTGCTGATCGAACACGATCAGTTCCATTCGACGCACAGCGCCGAGAACCAGCGCTGCTGCAACCAGCTGTACGCGGCGCTGCGCGCAGCCGGCCTGATCAGCCGGCGTTCGGTGCGCCAGGCCTATGACGAGCAGGCGCGCATGTTCCTGCCCGACCGTTACGTGCGCGGCATCTGCCCGCGCTGCAAGAGTCCGGACCAGTACGGCGACAGCTGCGAGGTCTGCGGCTCGACCTATGCACCCGCCGAGTTGCTCGAACCGCGTTCCACGGTCAGCGGCAGCGCCCCCGTGTGGCGTGAGTCCGAGCACCTGTTCTTCCGGCTGGGCGCCTGCGAGGCGATGCTGCGCGAGTGGCTCGCGAGCGGCGCGCGGGCGCCCGCGGTGCGCGCCAAGCTGGAGGAATGGTTCACCGCCGGGCTCCAGGACTGGGACATCTCGCGCGACGCGCCCTACTTCGGCTTCGAGGTGCCGGACGCGCCCGGAAAATACTTCTACGTCTGGTTTGATGCGCCGATCGGCTACATCGCCAGTTTCGAGGCGCTGCGCGCGCGCCGCGGCCTCGACTTCGATCTGTACTGGAAGTCGGAGACCGCCAGCGAACTGCACCATTTCATCGGCAAGGACATCAGCTACTTCCACAACCTGTTCTGGCCGGCGGTGCTGCACGGTGCGGGCCTGCGCCGCCCGACCGGCGTGCACGTGCACGGCTTCCTGACCATCAACGGCGAGAAGATGTCGAAGAGCCGCGGCACGTTCATATCGGCGCGCCGCTACCTCGAGCGGCTGCCGCCCGAACCGCTCCGGTACTACTTCGCGGCGAAACTGGGTGCCGGCGTCGAAGACCTCGACATGAACCTCGATGACTTCCTGGCGCGCAGCAATTCCGACCTGGTCGGCAAGTTCGTCAACATTGCCAGCCGCTGCGCGGGTTTCATCGAGCGCAGCGGCGGGCGGCTCGGCGTGCAGCTCGCCGATCCGGCGCTGTACGCCGAATTCGTGGCGGCCGGCGAGCGCATCGCGGCGCTGTACGAGCAGCGCGAGTACGGCGCGGCGATCCGCGAGATCATGACGCTGGCGGACCAGGCCAATCGCTACGTCGATCTGCACAAGCCCTGGGCGCTCGCCAAGGATCCGGCGCAGGCGCCGCGGGTGCTGGCGGTGGCCACGCAGGGCATCAATCTGTTCCGCGCGCTGATGATCTACCTGACGCCGGTCCTGCCGCGCATGAGCGAAGCCGCGGGCCACTTCCTGGGCGTGCCGGTCAGCGCCTGGAACGATGTGGCGACCCCGCTGCTCGGCGTGCCGCTCGCCGCGTACCAGCCGCTGGCCACGCGCCTGGACCCGGCGCTGGTCGCGCAACTGATCGAAGCGCCGTCCGCGCCAACCCTGCCAAGCGCGGCGCCAGCGGCAATCGGGGGTCCGGCGGGGGCGACGGCGGCAGCCGCGAAATCCAGCGAAAAAGCGCAGCAGGGTGGCGGCATGATTGGCATGGACGATTTTTCCAGGATCGACCTGCGGGTCGCACGCGTGATTTCGGCCGAGCGGGTCGAGGGGTCTGAAAAGCTCCTGCGCCTCAGCCTGGAGCTGGGCGCAGAGCCGCGCCAGGTGCTGTCAGGAATCCGCTCCAGCTACGCGCCCGAGCAACTCGTCGGCCGCCTGGTGATCGTCGTGGCGAACCTCGAGCCGCGCAGGATGCGCTTCGGCGTCTCGGCCGGCATGGTGCTGTGTGCCAGCGGTGAGGGCGACGGCGTGTTCCTGCTGGGCGCGGACAGCGGCGCGCAGCCCGGCATGAAAGTCAGCTGAAGCGGTCAGGGCCGGCGGCCGCGCAGCCGCTGTGCGCGCCAGTAGCGGATCAGCAGGTATCCCGCCGCCATCCCGCCCAGGTGTGCGAAATGCGCCACGCCCTGGTTGCTCTGGAACACACCCATGTACAGCTCGGCCAGTCCGTAGAGCGTGACGAACAGCCACGCCGGCATCGGGATCGGCGGGAATATCAGCATCAGCCGCCGGTGCGGATAGGCCATGCCATAGCAGAGCAGCAGGCCGAAGATGCCACCGGAGGCCCCCAGTGTCGGGGCCGTGCTCGGATAGATGGTCGCGGTCACAAGCTGCTGCGAGACGCTGGCGCCCACTACGCAGGCGAGGTAGTAGATCCGGAAACGCTTGCTGCCGAGCAGGTCCTCGACGTCCGGCCCGAACATGTACAGCGCGAACATGTTGAAGAACAGGTGGGCGGGACTCCCGTGCAGGAAGGCGTAGGTGACCAGTTGCCAGGGCCCGAACGGCACGCCGCCCGTCAGCGGGCTCGAATGGAGCGGCCAGAGCTCGAGCAATTCGAAAGGCAACTGCGGCAGGTAGAGCTGCGCGGCGAAAATCGCCACGTTCGCGATCAGCAGCACGCGTACGGTCGGGGTGAGTCTCTCGAACATCGTCGCTGGCCAAATTCCATTAATATCGGGCGCTCATTGTGCCATTGCAGGTGGGCGCGCATGCGGCGAGTTGAGGCGGGCGAGATCGACGCACTCCTGCCGCAGACCCAGTGCACGCGCTGCGGCTACGCCGGGTGCCGCCCCTCCGCCGACGCCCTCGCCGCAGGCGCCACGGCTTTGAACCGCTGTCCTCCGGGCGGCGCGGCGCTGATCGGCCGGCTTGCCGCCCTTCTCGGGCGCGAGCCGCTGCCGCTCGATCCGGCCTGCGGCGTCGAGGCGCCCGCGCGGCTCGCGTGGATCGATCCCGATGCCTGCATCGGCTGCGCGCGTTGCCTGCCGCCCTGCCCGGTGGATGCGATCCTGGGGGCGGCGCGCCAGCTCCACACCGTGATCGCGTCCTGGTGCACCGGCTGCGAGTTGTGCCTGCCTGCCTGCCCGGTCGACTGCATCCACATGGTGGATTGGCCGCAACAGGCGGGCCCACCGCCGACCGCGGCCGACAATCGCGCGCGTTTCCACGCGCACGAGGCGCGGCGCATGTCCAGCGCGGCCGAACGCGAGCGTGAATTGCACCAGCTCAAGCAGGCCTCGCTGCCGGCATGGAGCCGCGAACCGTGACGCCGGCAGCCTGCGCGCAGTTCTATGCGGCCCTGGCCGCGGCCAATCCCGCGCCGCGCAGCGAGCTCGAGTACCACTCGCCCTACCAGCTGCTGGTGGCGGTGATCCTGTCCGCGCAGGCCACCGACAAGAGCGTGAACCTGGCCACCGCCGGCCTGTTCCGCGTGGCGCCTGACCCAGCCTCTATGCTGGCGCTCGGCCTGGCGGGGCTTCGCCGGCGGATCCGCACGATCGGCTTGTTCAACGCCAAGGCGCGGCACATCATCGCCGCGACACGGATGCTGATCGAAAGGCATGGCGGCGAAGTGCCATCGGACCGGGCATCGCTCGAGGCGCTGCCGGGCGTTGGCCGCAAGACCGCCAACGTCGTGCTCAACGCCGCATTCGGCGCGGCGACCATCGCGGTCGATACGCACATCTTCCGCGTCGCCAACCGCACCGGGCTCGCGCCGGGCCGCACGCCGCGCGCGGTCGAGGACCGCCTGCTCGCGGTGACGCCGGCGCGGTTCCGCCAGCACGCGCATCATTGGCTGCTGCTGCACGGCCGCTACACCTGCAAGGCGCGCCGCCCGGGTTGCCCGCGCTGCCCGGTGCGTCGCTGGTGCGCGTGGCCGGACAAGGTGTCCGCTTGAGCCTGTACGCCGGGCAGGATCGCGCGCAGCTGCGCGCCGCATGGCGCGAAGCGTGGCGCCGGCGTTTGCAGGGACTCCCGCTCGAGCCTTTGCAGGCGTTGATGAGCGACCTGGTCGGGATGCATCCCGAATACGCGCCGCAGCTGGAGCAGGCTGCGCCCGCGGCGCATGCGGACGGCGATTCCTTCCTGCACCTGGCACTGCACCTGGCGCTGCGCGAGCAGCTCGCGACCAATCGCCCGGCCGGCATCGCGCAGGTGCACCAGCGCCTGGCGGCCGCCGGCGGCGACGGCCACGAGGCCGAACATCGCATGATCGAAGTGCTCGGCCGGGTGTTATGGGACGCGCAACGCGCCGGCCGCATGCCCGACGAACAGCAGTACCTGGAAGCGCTGCGCAGGCTCTAGCGCTGGCGCCACATGCACGGCGGCAGCGCGATATGCGCGCGCGTGGTGTTGTCGCCATCCAGCGGATGCGGGAATTCCGCGGCATAACCCGGGCCGATCGCGCGGTCGCGCCGCAGGAAGGTGAATTCCGCCAGCGGCGGAATCGCCAGCCCACGCTTCTTCAGGAGAGCCGAGCTGTTGTTTGGGTGGATGTGCACGCAGGCATGCGTCTGCAGGATCTTCTCGAAGGCACGCGCCGCGAGACCGAAGAAGGCCTCGTTCCAGAACTGGTCGAGCAGGTGGAACTCGGCGACGATCATCCGGAAGCGCCGCATCAGCCGGTCCGAGGCGCCCAGCAGCACCTCGTACTCGAATCCCTCGATGTCGATCTGCAACATCAGGTCGGAGTCGGCGCGCAGCGGCGCGCGCGACACCCAGTCATCCAGCGTCATGAAGTCATCATCGGTAGTGACGCCGAGGTTTTTGCGCACGAAGTGGAACCGCTCGTGCGGCAGACCCGGGTGCGCAACCGAACGGTCGGCCAGGTAGACATCGAGGCCACGGTCGGCGCAATCCTTCTCGAAGCCGCAGATCAGGCCGACGCCGGGAGAAAAGCAGGCTTCGATCCCCTCGAAGTCGTCCGGCACCAGGTATCCGCCATCACCCGCGGGCCCGAGGCGCAGCAGCGGCCGACCGCTCGCGCGCGGATGGAGCTGTTCCAGCAGCCGGACGATGCGCGCTCCGTCGGTGGCATCGGTGGGAAACACGTCCCACGGCCCGAGCAGGTCGATGATCGCGGATTTCAGCGGTTTGGCCACGATCCGCCTGTTCGGTCGCTCAGTGTCCGGCGCGCTTCTTGGGCAGGTACAGGTCGGTGAGCGTGCCGGCGAAGGCCTCGGCGGCCATCGCAACCGTTTCCGACAGCGTCGGATGCGGGTGCACCGTCAGGCCGATGTCGTGCGCGTCGGCGCCCATCTCGATCGCCAGCGCCACTTCGGCGATCAGCTCGCCGGCATTCGGTCCGACGATGCCGCCGCCGACGATCCGTTGCGTGACCGGATCGAACAGCAGTTTGGTGAAGCCCTCGTCGCGCCCGAGCGAGAGCGAGCGGCCGCTGGCAGCCCACGGGAACACCGCCTTTTCCGTCGCGATACCCTGCGCCTTTGCGCCCGCTTCGGTGACGCCCGCCCAGGCCACCTCCGGATCGGTGTAGGCGACCGAAGGGATCGCGCGCGCGTCGAAGTAACTCTTCTGGCCGGCAGCCACTTCGGCCGCGACCTTGCCTTCGTGCGTGGCCTTGTGCGCCAGCATCGGCTGCCCGACCACATCGCCGATCGCGAAGATGTGCGGCACGTTGGTGCGCTGCTGGCTGTCGACTGCGATGAAACCGCGCTCGCTGACCGCCACGCCCGCCGTATCGGCATTGAGCAGCCGGCCGTTGGGCACACGCCCCACCGCCACCAGCACGCGATCGAAGCGCTGGACGCTCGCGCCCCTGGCATCCTCGAAGCTCACCTGAAGTCCATCGGCCGCCGCCGCGACCGCGGTGACCTTCGTGCCGAGCAGGATCTGTTCGTAGCGCGCCTTCAGGCGCTTCTCGAGCGGACGCACCAGGTCGGGGTCGCACCCGGGCATGAGCTGCGCGGTCAGCTCGACCACGCTGAGCTTCGCGCCCAGCGCCTCGTACACCGTCGCCATCTCGAGGCCGATGATGCCGCCGCCGATGACCAGCATCCGGCCAGGATCGCCGGGCAGTTCGAGCGCGCCGGTGGAATCCATCACGCGCGGATCGCGCGGCATGAACGGCAGCGCAATCGGTTCCGACCCGGCGGCGATGATGCACTGGGCAAAGCGCACACGCTGACTCCTGCCCTCGTGCGCCACCTCGATGACGTGCGGGCTCAGGAACCGGCCAGTGCCGCGCAGCACCTCGACCTTGCGTTGCCGCGCGAGTCCGGCAAGACCACCGGTCAGCTTGCCTACGACCCTGGATTTCCAGTCGCGCAGCTTCGCGAAATCGACCCGCGGCGTGCCGAACTCAACGCCGTGCGCGCCCATGGCACGCGCTTCATCGATGACCTTGGCCGCATGCAGCAAGGCCTTCGAGGGAATACAGCCGACATTCAGGCAAACGCCCCCAAGTGCCGGCCAACGATCCACCAGTATCACCCTGAGTCCGAGGTCGGCGGCGCGGAACGCGGCCGTGTACCCGCCCGGTCCCGCGCCGAGCACCAGCAACTCGATCTCCCGCTCGGCCACCGGCTCGGGCCCGGCCGGCGCGGCCGGCGCAGGCGCGGTCGTTGTGGGCGTGGGCGCTGCGGCATCCGCACCGGCGCCGGCGCCGGCCGACTCCACCCGTGCCAGCAGCGTGCCCTGCGAGACCTTGGCGCCGCGCGCCACCAGCACCTCGACGACGCGGCCGGCGGCACTGGCCGGCACATCCATAGTGGCCTTGTCGGTCTCGAGCGTGATGAGCGGGGCCTCGAGCGTGATCACATCGCCGGGCTTGACCAGCACGTCGATGACCAGGACATCCTTGAAGTTGCCGATGTCCGGGCAGGCGATATCCGTCAGGCTCACGGCACCGCCTCGAGGAGCCCCGCGACGTCACCGAGCTGCGCGGCGAGCGCGGTGCTGAAGCGCGCGCCGTCCGCGCCGTCGATGACGCGATGGTCGTAGGAAAGCGAGAGCGGCATCATCAGCCGCGGCACGAACGCACCGTCGCGAAACACGGGCTTCATCTGCGAGCGCGATACGCCGAGGATCGCCAGCTCCGGCGCGTTGATGATCGGCGTGAAGGCCGTGCCACCAATGCCGCCGAGGCTCGAGACCGTGAAACAACCGCCCTGCATCTCGGCGCCGCTCAGCTTGCCGGCGCGCGCCTTCTCCGACAGCGTCGCCAGCGCGCGCGCCAGCTCGTAGACGTCCTTCTTGTCGGCATCGCGGATCACCGGCACCAGCAGGCCGTTGGGGGTATCGGCCGCAAAGCCCAGGTGCACGTATTTCTTGTACACGAGGTTCTCGCCGCTTGCATCGAGCGACGCGTTGAAATGCGGGAACTGCAGCAAAGTGCGCACCACCGCGCGCAGCACGAAGGACAATGGCGTGAGCTTCACGCCCTGCGCGGCGGCGCGGTCCTTGAGCTTGACGCGCGCGGCCTCCAGGTCGGTGATGTCCGCCTCGTCGAACTGGGTCACGTGCGGCAGGTTGACCCAGCTCGCGTGCAACCGCGGGCCCGAGATGCGTTTGACGCGGCCCAGCGGCTTGACCTCGATCGCACCAAACTGCGCGAAATCCGGCACCTGGATGCGCGGCAGGCCGGCTCCCGAGGCTGCGCCAGCTCCCGCAGCCGCACCGGCGCCCGCTGCGGCCCCGGCCGAGCCGCCGCCACCGGCCAGCAGGCCCTTCACGTAGGCCTTGAGGTCGTCCTCGACGATGCGGCCCTTGCGCCCGCTGCCACGCACGCGTGCCAGATC
>JAGWPD010000134.1 GCA_028870705.1 Gammaproteobacteria bacterium | reverse complement strand
TGGTGGAGCGGAAGGGGATCGAACCCTCGACCTTCGCATTGCGAACGCGACGCTCTCCCAGCTGAGCTACCGCCCCACACAAGGCGCGCGATTCTAGAGGAGTAGCCCGCGGGCAGCAAATCAGTCTCGAGCGTGACCGAACCAGATGAATGCCAGCGCGGTCACCGCGGCGACGAATCCGAGGAGCGCAGCGGCCGCCGCCATGCGGCTGCGCCTGGCCAGTGCCTCGAGCCTGGTGGCGGCGATCAGGAACGGACGGCCGTCGACCGGCTTGACGACGATGTTCTCCGCCGGCGCCGCCGCGCGCGGCGCTTGCTGCCCGATCTGCGCCCGCGCCGCTGCGCGCGCCCTATCCCACTCGTCCTGGCTCAGCACGCCGTCGTGATTGGCATCGAATCGCTCGAGCAGCGCCGCCTGGTCCCGCTTCCACTCCGACAGCAGGCGCATCACTTCGACGGTCGGTTCGGCGCCGTCCACGCCACCGAGTGTGCGGAATTCGCCGATCACGCTGACCTGCTCGCCGTTGTTGATCCGGTGCTCCGTATAGCGGTATTCGCCGATATCCAGGCCGAAATCGCGGCGCCCGCCGCCGGGCGCCGTGGGCCAGGGGAGCGAACCGCGCCAGCTATCGCGCCGCCCGGGACGCACGTCGGCCCCGGTCGGGCCAACGTGGCAGGAGCCGGTCGCATCCACGAGCTCGAAGGGCGCAACGCTGACGCCACGGCTGATCGTGTCCCAGCGCGCGTCGCGCCCGCTGCCCACGCGCCGCTCGATGCGGTACATCCACCACGCGCACGGCAGCCGCGACAACGGCGCGATCGTCGCCTGGCCGTCGGACATGCGGGCCACGCCGCTGAGCTCGACGTAACCCTGCGCCGCGGACCGGATGCGCGACACCGGCGTATCGTCGATCAGGCGGGCGAGCCGCAGCTTGCGGAAGCCGAACCAGAAGCACAGTGGCGCCGCGATCAAGAGCGCCGCCTGCCAGAACCGCGGATCATCCATCGCGAGCTGGCCCTGGGCGGAGCGACGCCACGTGCGCCATCGGCGCCTAGCGCTTGAACAGCGCCGCGACGTCGACGTCGCTCTTCTCGGCCGCCGCGAATTCCAGCAGCGGCTTGGCCGCGAAACCGTACCGGTGCGCGATCAGCACGTCCGGGAACTGGTCGATGCGCGTGTTGTTGATGTTGACCTGATCGTTGTAGAGCTCGCGCCGGTCCGCGATGGATTCCTCCAGGCCCGAGATGCGCGCCTGCAGCTGCCTGAAGGACTCATCGGTCTTGAGCTGCGGGTAGTTCTCGGCGACCGCAAACAAGCGGCCAATGTTCCCGCGCAGCTGCTGCTCAGCCACACCCACGGCCGCGACATTGCCGCCGGCGCTGGCGGCGAACACCGCCGCGCGCGCATGCATGACTTTCTCGAGTGTCTCCTGCTCGTACTGCATGTATTGCTTGCAGGTCTCGATGAGCTTGGGCAGTTCATCGTGCCGCTGCCTGAGCAGCACGTCGATGTTGGCCCAGGACTGCTTGACCCGCTCGCGTATCGCCACCAGGCTGTTGTAGACGCCGACCAAATAGACACCGAGCACCAGCGCCAGGGACAGCAATACGATCACGGTGATCATGTGGTCCACTCTCCCTCAGGTTGTCACCAGATTGAGCAACGGCCGGCGGCCGGCGTGCCGCCGAAGGCTTCGGCAAACTGCGCCACGTTGGCCAGCGTGCCGTTGACGCGGTCTTTGGCGGGCGGATGCGGATCGGCCGCGGCCCACAGCCGCGCCTGCTCGGGCCGCACGTTCTCGCCCCAGGCATGCGCAAACCCCAGAAAGAACTGCTGTTCGGGCGTGAAGCCGTCGATGTCCTGCGCGGCCGCGTAGGCCGGCGAGGCGACGTAGGCACGCAGCGCCAGCAACAGCCCGCCGAGGTCGGCGATCGCTTCACCGGTCACCAGCCGTCCCTTCAGGTGCAGGTCGCCATCGACGCTGTAGCCTGAGAACTGGTCGGCGATGCAGTTGACGCCCGCCTGGAATTTCTCGTCGTCTTCCCGGCCCCACCAGTTCTGCAGGTTGCCGTGTCCGTCGAACTGGCTGCCGCGGTCGTCGAAGCCGTGGGTGATTTCATGCCCGATGATCGAGCCGATCGCGCCATAGTTGAAGGCCGCCGGTGCCGCGGCGTCGAAATACGGCGGCTGCAGGATGCCGGCCGGGAAATTGATGGTGTTCATCGACCGGTTGTAATACGCATTGACCATCTGCGGCACCATCGCCCACTCGCTGCGCTCGGGCGGCTTGCCGATCTTGGCGAGTTCGCGCGCATTCTCGAACACGATCGCACGCATCACGTTGAGCACGTACGGCCCGCGGTCGATCAACAGGCGGCCGTAGTCGCGCCAGACGTCGGGGTAGCCGATGCGCTCCTCCATCAGCGCCAGCTTTTCCTGCGCGCGCGCCCGCGTCGGCGCGCTCATCCACGGCAGGGACTTCAGGTCATCGCGCAGCGCGGTACGCACCCCGTGCAGGATCTCCAGCACCTGCGCGCGCGCCTCGGGCGGGAACCAGCGCTTGACATATTCGTGGCCGACCGCGAACCCGAGTGCGCCATCCTCCGCGCGCAACACACGGCGCCAGCGCGGCAACAGTTCCTGCGTGCCGCGCACGGCCTGCGTCAGCCGGAAATTCTCCTGCACGTAGGCATCGGCCAGGTACGGCGCATAGCCGTGCACCAGCTGCCAGCGCAGGTAGTCGCGCCACACGCCGATCGGCGTGGTCCGCATCTCATGTGACAGCGCCGCGAAGAACTTCGGCATCGCCAGGTTCAGGCGCGTCACCTGCGGCAGGCCGCTCGCGCGCAGGTAGCCCCGCCAGTCGATCGCCGGGGCTTCGCGGGCCAACGCCGCGAGCTCGCGCATGTTGTAGACCGCATGCGGGTCGCGCTGCTCCTCGACCGGCATCGAGGCGGCCGCCAGCCGCGTCTCGAGCGCCATGATGCCGCCGGCGGCGTGGGCGGCCTTCGCCGGCGCGTCGCCGAGCAGCGCCAGCATGCGCGCAATGTGCTGTTCGTAAGCCTTGCGGATGGCGGCGTACTTCGGATCGTCCTTGAGATAGTAGTCGCGGTCCGGCAACCCGAGGCCGCCCTGCCCGACCACCGCGATGACGCGCGTGCTGTCTTCGTAGTCCTGCATCTGGTCGATGCCGAATGCGGCATCGACGCCGATGCGCTGCAGCCGCACCAGCTCGGCGGTCAGGTCCGAGCCGCGGCGCAGCGCGGCGATGTGCCTGAATTCATCGCGCAGCGGGGCAAGGCCGGCCTTCTCGATGGCCGCCTCATCCATCCCGCTGGCGTAGAAATCACCGATCTTCTGCGCTTCGCTCCCGCGCACGGCCACCGCGTTGGCGGCGGCGGCCTGCAGCAGCGTGTGGATCCGGTCCTGGTTCCTCTGGTCGAGCATCTGCGCGCTGCCCCAGGCCGAATAGGCCGGCGGAATCGGATTCGCGGCCAGGAAGCCGCCGTTGGCGTAGCGATAGAAATCCTGCAGCGGGTCGATGCTGCGATCCATCCACTCCAGGTGCAACGCCGCCACATCGCCCGACGGCGCGGCAGCGGCCGGCTCCTCAGCGTGGACGGCGCGCATCGTGCCCGGCCCAGTCGCAATGAACGCGAGCACCAGGACAATTGGTTTCATCGACGGTTCCCCCCACCACACCCGGCGCGCCGACCGGGCGGCCCGGCGCCGAGTATATCGCGGCGCCGACCGCGCGCCCCGCTCAGCCCCCCGCAACCACGGGGGGATTGAGGCGCCCCCACACCGTGGCGAACAGCGACGCGGGCAGGCCCGCCGCCG
>JAGWPD010000133.1 GCA_028870705.1 Gammaproteobacteria bacterium | reverse complement strand
TAATCGTGGCGGGGTTGGAATTCACCAGGATGACCCGGAAGCCCTCCTCGCGCAGCGCCTTGCAGGCCTGCGCGCCCGAATAATCGAACTCGCAGGCCTGGCCGATGACGATCGGGCCCGCGCCGATGATCAGGATGCTCTGTATGTCGGTGCGCTTGGGCACTGCCGCTTCAGCCTTCGGCGGCCTGCTTGCGTGAAGCCGAGCGCAGCGCGCGCAGCTGCGACTGGAGCCGCCGCAGCATCAGCTGGGTGAAGGTCTCGAACAGCGGCGCGACATCGTGCGGACCCGGGCTCGCCTCCGGGTGGCCCTGGAAGCTGAAGGCCGCGCGATCGGTGCGCGCGATCCCCTGCAGGCTCCCGTCGAACAGCGACCGATGCGTGGGCTTGAGGTTCTCCGGCAGGCTCGCTTCATCGACCGCAAAGCCGTGGTTCTGGCTGGTGATCAGCACGCGGCCGGTGGTGAGGTCCTGCACCGGGTGGTTCGCGCCGTGGTGGCCGAACTTCATCTTCACGGTGCGCGCCCCGCTCGCCAGCGCCAGCAGCTGGTGCCCGAGGCAGATGCCGAAGATCGGGATCTCGGTCGCCAGCAACTCGCCGATCGCGCGGATCGCGTAGTCGCAGGGCTCGGGGTCGCCCGGGCCGTTGGAGAGAAAAATCCCGTCGGGTTTCAGGGCGAGCGCATCGGCCGAGGTCGTCTGAGCCGGCACCACGGTGACACGGCAGCCCTGGTCGGCCAGCAGCCTGAGGATATTGCGCTTGATGCCGTAGTCGTATGCGACCACGTGCAGGCGCTGCTGCGCGCGGATGGTCGGCCGGTCGGCGCCGCGAACGATCGCGCCGTCGTTCCATTGATAGGGCTCGCGCGTGCTGACGACCTTCGCGAGGTCCATGCCCTTGAGGCCGGGGAAGCGCTTGGCAGCGCGCACCGCGGCGGCTTCATCCATCTTCTCGCCGGTCATGACGCAGCCGGCCTGCGCGCCGCGCTCGCGCAGGTGGCGCGTCAGCCGGCGCGTGTCGATGCCGGCGATCGCGACCACGCGCGCGCGCTGCAGGAAGTCGCTGAGCGTGCCTTCGGCCCGCCAGCTGCTGGTGGTGATCGACAGGTCGCGGATGATCAGGCCCGCGGCGGCGACCTGCGCCGATTCCATGTCTTCGGGCGTGGTGCCCGTGTTGCCGATGTGCGGCTGGGTGAAAGTGATGAGCTGGCGCGCGTAGGACGGGTCGGTGAGGATTTCCTGGTAGCCCGTGATGGCGGTATTGAAGACGACTTCGCCGGTGGTGTTGCCGCTGGCGCCGATGGACATGCCGCGGAAGATGCTTCCGTCGGCGAGCGCCAGCACCGCTGGTGAGATCACTTAAGCCATCCCCTTACAGTGCGACTCCGATTTTCGATGCGCATATGCACAAAGCGGGAGGAGTTCTTTTGGAACGCCCCCCGCCTTGTGCGGACTAACCCGACAATCGGATTACGCGCGAAATTCTAAGGATCGGACCCGCGCCTGTCCATGCGCCAGGCGACCCAGCTGGGGCAAAACCTGGCCCCAAAATCCCTTTAGAAATATGGATTTAGTGAAATCCGGGCTTTGCGGCGCAGGAATTTATTTTTCGCGCAGCACGTCGGTCATGGCGTAACGGCCCGGTGGCCGGCGCGCCAGCCAGGACCCGGACTGCAGCGCCCCACGGGCGAAAACCGAGCGGTCGGTGGCGCTGTGGCTGAGGCAGAGGCGTTCCCCCTGCCCCAGGAAATGCACTTCGTGGTCTCCCACGACATCCCCGCCGCGGATCGAGGCGTAGCCGATGCGCTGGGCAGGCCGCTGACCACCATCGGCCGCCGCGGCGCCCAGCGTGAGCGCGGTGCCCGACGGTGCATCGCGCTTGGCGCCATGGTGGGCGTCGCAAACCTGTACATCGAAGCCGGCCCCGAGCGCCGCGGCAGCGGCGTGCACCAGCTCCTGCAGCACCGCGACGCCGAGGCTGGTATTGGCGGTGACCAGCAACGGAATCCGCCGCGCTGCCCGCTCGAGCATTGCGGGCAGTTCCGGTCCAAGACCGGTAGTGCCGAGCAGCAGCGGAACCCGCTGCGCCTCGCAGGCCGCGACATGCGCCGCCGCGGCCGCAGCCGTCGAAAAATCGAGCGCCAGCCCGGCGCCCTCGAGCGCGGCCTCGGCATCCGGACGGACGCGGACGCCGTTCGGCGCGACGCCCGCCAGTTCGCCGCTGTCGCGGCCAACTGCGGGGTTCCCGGCCGCTGCCACCGCGGCGTGAAGCCTCAAGCCCGCGAAGGAGGGCAGGAGCCGCAGCAGGCTGGTGCCCATGCGGCCCGGTGCGCCGAGTATCACGACCGCGACCGCGGCGCCGCGCTTCACGCCCCCGGTCCCGCGCTCAAGGCGCCGCCCCGAAGAAGCGCTTCACGCCTTCCATGAAACTCTTCTGGCGCGGCGCGTGCCGGTTGCCATCGCGCTTGAGCGATTCCTCGAACTGCTGCAGCAGCGAGCGTTGCTCGTTCGACAGCTTGACCGGCGTCTCGATCGTGACGCGGCAGAACAGGTCGCCCTGCTCGCCACCGCGCGCCGGCTTGATGCCCTTGCCGCGCAGGCGGAACACCCGGCCCGATTGCGACTCCGCAGGAATCTTGAGGTTGACCGTGCCCTCGAGCGTCGGTACATCGACGCTCCCGCCCAGCGCGGCGGTCGCGAACGAGAGCGGCACTTCGCAGCTCAGGTGCGCACCGTCGCGCTCAAAGATATGGTGCTCGCGCACGTGCACTTCGACGTACAGGTCACCCGGTGGCCCGCCATTGCGGCCGGCTTCGCCCTCGCCGGCGAGCCGCACCCGATCGCCGTTGTCGACCCCGGGCGGGATCTTGACCGCCAGCTTCTTGTGCTTGCGCACGCGCCCCTGGCCGAGGCAGTTGTCGCAGGGATTGCGCACCACGCGACCGGTGCCGCGGCACTGCGGGCAGGTCTGCTGCAGCGTGAAGAAGCCCTGCGAGACACGCACCTGGCCCGAACCCGAACAGGTCTCGCATTGCACCGGGTTGCTGCCCTTGGCCGCGCCGCTCCCGTGGCAGACTTCGCATTCGACCAGCTTGGTCAGGTCGATCTCGAGCGTGCGGCCGAATACCGCCTCTGCCAGGTCGAGCTCGGTGTCGTAGCGCAGGTCGGCGCCGCGGTAGACCTGCGAGCGGCCCCCGCCAGCGCGGCGCGCGCCGCCAAAGATGTCGCCGAACACGTCGCCGAAGATGTCGCTGAACTGCTCGGCACCTGGGGAAAAGCCGCTGCCGCCAGATCCCTGGCGGGCGGCATCGATGCCGGCGTGGCCGTGCTGGTCGTAGATTGCGCGCCTGGAAGCGTCGGAGAGCACTTCATAGGCCTCCTTCGCTTCCTTGAATTTCTCTTCCGCAGCCTTGTCGCCCGGATTGCGGTCCGGGTGGTACTTCATCGCCAGGCGGCGGTAGGCCTTCTTGATGTCAGCCTCGCTGGCATTGCGAGGCACATCCAGCAGCTTGTAGTAGTCGCTTTTTGCCATGCAGACCTTAAGCGTACTTCAAGTCGCGCGCTGGCCCTTGCCTTTGTCCTTCACTTCCTCGAATTCGGCATCCACGACATTGTCATTCCCGCCTGCGCCGGCGCCCGCCGCCGCGCCGCCATCGGCACCGGCGTCGCCCGCCGCCGCGCCATCGCCCGCACCAGCGCCCTGGCCGGCCGCGTAAGCCTGCTGTGCGATGCCGCCGGCCGCGGTGGTGAGCGCCTCGGTCTTCTTGGCAATCGCCTCGCCATCGTCGCCCTTGAGCGCCGTGCGCAGGTCGGCCATGGCGGATTCGGCCTTGGCGCGGTCCTCGCCGCTGACTTTGTCACCCAGGTCCCGGAGCGCCTTGTCCACCGAGTGCAGGGTCGCATCGGCCCGGTTGCGCACCTCGACCAGCTCGCGGAACTTGCGGTCTTCCTCGGCATGCGCCTCGGCGTCGCCGACCATGCGCTTGATTTCTTCCTCGCTCAGGCCGCTCGAGGCCTTGATGACGATCTTCTGTTCCTTGCCGGTGGCCTTGTCCCTGGCCGAGACATGCAGGATGCCGTTCGCATCGATGTCGAAGGCCACTTCCACCTGCGGCACGCCGCGCGGCGCCGGCGGGATATCCGCCAGATCGAACTTGCCCAGCGACTTGTTGTCCTGCGCGCGTTCGCGCTCGCCCTGCAGCACGTGGATCGTCACCGCTGTCTGGTTGTCGTCCGCGGTCGAGAACACGTTGCTCGCCTTGGTCGGGATGGTCGTGTTCTTCGTGATGAGCTTGGTCATCACGCCGCCGAGGGTCTCGATGCCGAGCGACAGCGGCGTGACATCGAGCAGCAGCACGTCCTTGACCTCGCCCGAGAGCACGCCGGCCTGCACCGCGGCGCCGACCGCCACCGCCTCATCGGGGTTGACGTCCTTGCGCGGCTCCTTGCCGAAGATCTCCTTGACGTACTTCTGCACCAGCGGCATGCGCGTCTGGCCACCGACGAGGATCACTTCGGCGACCTGCGCGGGCTCGAGCCCGGCATCCTTGAGCGCCGTGCGGCACGGCCCGATCGTCCGCTTGACCAGATCTTCGACCAGCGATTCGAGCTTGGCGCGCGTGAGCTTCACGCTCAGGTGCTTCGGACCCGAGGCGTCGGCCGTGATGTACGGCAGGTTCACGTCGGTCTGCTGGCTCGAGGAGAGCTCGATCTTGGCCTTCTCGGCCGTTTCCTTGAGGCGCTGCATCGCGAGCGGGTCGCGGCGCACGTCGACGCCCGATTCCTTCTGGAACTCGTCGGCGAGGTAATGGATGATCTTCATGTCGAAGTCTTCACCGCCGAGGAAAGTGTCGCCATTGGTCGAGAGCACCTCGAACTGGCGTTCGCCGTCGACCTCGGCGATCTCGATGATCGAGATGTCGAAGGTGCCGCCGCCCAGGTCGTAGACCGCGATCTTGCGATCACCGCCCTGTTTATCGAGGCCATACGCCAATGCCGCCGCGGTGGGTTCATTGATGATTCGCTTGACCGTCAAACCTGCAATGCGGCCGGCGTCCTTGGTCGCCTGGCGCTGCGAATCGTTGAAATAGGCCGGCACCGTGATCACGGCCTTCGTGACCTTCTCGCCCAGATAGGCTTCCGCCGCTTCCTTCAACTTGTTCAGGATCATGGCGGAGATTTCCGGCGGAGAATATTTCTTGCCGCTGATCTCAACGCGCGCATCCGAATTCTCGCCAGTTACCACCTTGTAAGGAACCAACTTCATCTCCTGGGATACCTCACTGAATTTCCGTCCCAT
>JAGWPD010000132.1 GCA_028870705.1 Gammaproteobacteria bacterium | reverse complement strand
GCTGTTCGAGGCGGTGTATGGCCGCAAGGCGCGCCAGTCGGGCGAACTCGCCGCGGTGTAGGCCGGGCCCGCGCTGCGGTAGGATGGGCGCAGCTGCGGAGACTCCTGCATGACCGCCCGCCTCTACGTGCTCTCGGCGCCTTCCGGCGCCGGCAAGACCAGCCTGGTCAAGGCGCTGCTGGCGCAGCGTCCGTCGCTGGTCGTGTCGGTGTCGCACACGACGCGGCCGCAGCGCCCGACCGAAGTCGACGGGCGCGATTATCATTTCGTCGACAACGCCACGTTCGACCGGCTGGTGGCGGCCGGCGCATTCCTCGAGCATGCACGGGTCTTCGATAACCAGTACGGCACCGGGCGCGAGCAGGTGAACGCCAGGCGCGGCGCCGGCCACGACGTGCTGCTCGAGATCGACTGGCAGGGGGCGCGGCAGATCCGCGCGAGCGCATCCGACTGCGTGAGCACGTTCATCCTGCCGCCCTCGCGTGCGGCGCTCGAGCAGCGGCTGCGCGCCCGCAAGACCGACAGCGAGGCGGTCATCGCGCGGCGGCTGGCGGATGCCGCGACCGACATGTCCCACTGCCTGGAATTCGACTACGCCGTTGTGAACGACCGGTTCGACGAGGCCGTGGCGGACTTGCTGAGGATCATCGACTGTCCAGCCGGCGCCCGGGTGGCCGATCTGGCTGCAAACCGGGCTGCCCTGGGCAATTTGCTGGCCGCGTTGGTGGCCTGAAACCCCTGATTTGGCGTATAGTTGCCGAGTCTGTCACCCGCACACTTCCATTCAGGATTCCCAAAGAGCGCCATGGCCAGAGTCACCGTCGAAGATTGCCTCGAGAATGTCGATAACCTGTTCCAGCTCGTGCTGCTGGCTTCGCAGCGCGCTCGCCGCCTTGCCAATGGCGCCGAGGCCACCGTGCCGGTCGACAACGACAAACCCACCGTGCTGGCGCTGCGCGAGATCGCCGCCGGCAACATCACCCCCGAGATGCTGCGCGAGCCCGAGCCGGAACCGGTGGCGCCGCCGATGCCGGACGCGGAAAACGAATCCAGCTTCCGCGCGCCGCAGTTCGGGTTGATCGAACGCGACTGACGGGGCGGCGCGCTAGCGCGTCCGCGTTAGAGCCGTCAGCCCATGGACTACGCGTCGCAGTTGCTGGGCTTGCTTCCCGGCACCCGGCGCACCCCCGGCCTCAAGGACCTGTTGGCGCGCGTCAGCAGCTACCTGCCGCCCGAGCAGGTCGAGCGCGTGCGTGCGGCGGCCGAGTTCGGCGCGGCCGCTCACCAGGGGCAGAAGCGCCTCAGCGGCGAACCCTATATCGCGCATCCGGTCGCGGCGGCTGAAATCCTCGCCGAACTGCATCTCGATGCGGATACGCTCATCGCGGCGATCCTGCACGATGTGATCGAGGATACGCCCACGCCCAAGGCCGAGATCGCGCAGCGCTTCGGCAACGATGTCGCCGAAATCGTCGATGGCGTCACCAAGCTCGACCAGATCCAGTTCAAGAGCCGGCAGGAAGCGCAGGCCGAGAGCTTCCGCAAGATGCTGCTGGCGATGGTGCGCGACCTGCGTGTGATCCTGGTCAAGCTCGCCGACCGCACGCACAACCTGCGCACCATGGAGGCGGTGCCGCCGGCCAAGCGGCGGCTGGTGGCGCGTGAGACGCTCGACATCTACGCGCCGGTAGCCGAGCGGCTCGGCCTCTACACGATCAAGCTCGAACTCGAGGAGCTCGGGTTCCGCACGCTCTATCCGCAGCGTTACCGTGTGATCGAGCGGGCGCTCAAGCGCGCGCTCGGCAACCAGAAGGAATTCCTCGCCAGGATCCGCGCGCAGCTCGAGCCGGCGCTGAAGAAAGCCGGGATCGATGCGACCGTCGAGACGCGCGAGAAGCACCTCTACAGCGTCTACCAGAAGATGCAGCGCAAGCGTGCGCCGCTCGCCGAGATCGTCGACGTGTACGGGCTGCGCATCATCGTCGACAGCGTCGACACCTGCTACCGCACGATCGGCGTCGTGCACTCGGTCTACAAGCCGATGCCGGGGCGCTTCAAGGATTACATCGCGATTCCGCGCGTGAACGGCTACCAGTCCCTGCACACGACGCTGTTCGGGCCGAACGCGGTGCCGATCGAGGTACAGATCCGCACCCGCGAGATGGATCAGGTGGCCGAGTCCGGCATCGCCGCGCACTGGAAATACAAGGAGCACGCCGGCGAGGGCTCGGCGCAGCAGGAGCGGGCACGCAGCTGGCTCACGCACCTGATGCAGATGCAGGAGAGCGGCAGCTCGGAGGAGTTCATCGAGAGCGTCAAGGTCGACCTGTTCCCGGACAAGGTCTACGTCTTCACGCCGCGTGGCGAGATCCTGCGCCTGCCGCGTGGCGCGACCGTGGTCGACTTCGCCTACGCGGTGCACACCGACATCGGCAACCGCTGCGTCGCGGCCAAGGTCGACCGGCGGCTCACCCCGCTCCGTACCGTGCTGCGCAACGGCCAGACCGTGCACATCATCACCGCCAAGGGCGCGCGGCCGAATCCGGCGTGGGTGAACTTCGTGGTCACCGCGAAGGCGCGCAGTGGCATCCGTCATTACCTCAAGGGCCTCAAGAGCAACGAGGCCGTGGAGCTGGGCCGGCGGCTGTTGCAGCAATCGCTGGCGGAGTTCCACGTGGAGCCCGACCAGCTCGAGCCCGCGACGCTCGCGGCCGCGCTGGGCGAGTTCGCGCTGCACAGCGTCGAAGAGCTCTACGAGCGCATCGGCCTCGGCGAGCGGCTGGCGCCGCTGGTTGCGCGGCGATTGCTCCCGGGCGATCACCAGCAGGCGGCCAACGGGCAGGCCGCGCCGCTGGCGGTGGCCGGCGCCGAGGGGCTCCTGGTCACGTACGCGCATTGCTGCTATCCGCTGCCGGGCGACCCGATCCTCGCGTTCCTCAGCACCGGGCGCGGCATCGTGATCCATCGCGAAACCTGCGGCAATGTCGCCGACTACCGCAAGCACCCCGAGAACTGGCTGCCGGTCAACTGGCAGGCGAGCGACGGACGCTTTTTCAATGCCGAGATCCGCGTCGAGGCGGCGAACCGGATGGGCCTGCTGGCCGCGGTGTCCGCGGCGATCTCGGGCACGCAGACCAACATCAGCAGCGTCAATTTCCAGCAGAATGAATCCGAGACCGCGACCATGACGTTCATGATCGAGGTGCGCGACCGCGAGCACCTGGCGCGCGTGATCCGCACCGTGCGGCGCATGAGCGATGTGATCCGCGTCGTGCGTACAATTGCCGGACAGAACCGCAAGAGGGACCCCGCACCGCCATGAGCAGCATCATCCAGACCAGCCGCGCGCCGCAGGCGATCGGCACCTATTCGCAGGCCGTCAGGGCCGGCGACACCGTGTACATCTCGGGCCAGATCCCGCTCGACCCGGCGACCGGAGTGCTGGTGAGCGGCGACATCGAGGCCGAGATCCGCCGCGTGTTCGACAACCTCCGGGCGATTGCCGAGGCTGCCGGTGGCACGCTCGCCAACGCGGCGAAGCTGACGGTGTTCCTGACCGACATGACGCACTTCCCGAAGGTCAACGAGATCATGGCGACTTACTTTACGGCCCCCTACCCGGCGCGCGCGGCGGTGGGCGTGGCCGCGCTCCCGCGCGGCGCGCGCGTCGAGATGGAGTGCATACTCAGCCTCGCCTGAGCGGCGCCAGTGCCGTGGCGATCCGCGGCGTCGGCCCGCAGCTGGCCGGGCGCCTCGCGCGGCTCGGCGTGCACACGCAGAGCGACCTGCTGTTCATCCTGCCGCTGCGCTATGAAGATCGCACGCGCGTGGCGCCGATCGGCGCGCTGCAGGCCGGGGTGCGCGCGGTGGTCGAGGGTGAAGTGCTGCTGGCCGAAGTGGCGTTCCGCCGCCGACGGCAGCTGCTGGTGCGGCTCGGAGATGGCACCGGCACGCTCACGCTCCGCTTCTTCCATTTCTCGAACGCGCAGCGCGCCGGCCTGGCGCGCGGCACGCGCCTGCGCTGCCACGGCGAGGTGCGGCGCGGGCCGCTCGGGCTCGAGATCGTGCATCCCGAGTACCGCGGCGTAGGCGCGAGCGGCGAGGCGCTGCCGCAGACGCTGACGCCGATCTATCCGGCGACCGCAGGCCTCACGCAGGGACGGCTCCGTGGCCTGGTGCAGCGCGCGTTCATCGCGACGGCGTCGAGCGCGCTTGTCGACTACCTGCCGCGCGAGCTGCGCGCGCAGCTGCAGCTGCCGGAATTGCGCGCAGCGCTCGAGTTCCTGCACCAGCCGCCGGTCGGCACCGAGCTCGCGACGCTGGCATCCGGCTCGCATCCGGCGCAGCGCCGGCTGGCGCTCGAAGAACTGCTGGCGCACCAGCTCTCGCTGATGGCCTTGCGCCGTGCGACCAAGGCCGATAACGCCATGGCGCTCGGGGCCGGAACGGCGCTGCAGCGGCGGTTCCTCGCGCAACTGCCGTTCCGCTGCACCGGAGCGCAGGCGCGCGTGCTGGGCGAAATCAACGCCGACCTCGCGCTCGCGCAGCCGATGACGCGGCTGGTGCAGGGCGATGTCGGATGCGGCAAGACCGCGGTGGCGGCTGCGGCAGCCGCGCTGGCGATCGGCTCAGGCGCGCAGGTGGCGCTGATGGCGCCGACCGAACTGCTGGCCGAGCAGCATGCGCGCACGCTGCAGGCCTGGTTCGAGCCGCTGCAGGTGCCGGTCGTGCTGGTCACCGGCAGGATGAACGCACGCGCGCGCCGCACCGCGCTCGCCGGCGTCGCTTCCGGCCAATTGCCGCTGGTGGTCGGCACGCATGCGCTGTTCCAGGAAAGCGTGGAATTCCACTCGCTGGCGCTCGCGATCATCGACGAGCAGCACCGCTTCGGCGTCGAGCAGCGCCTGCTGCTGCGCCAGAAGGGACGCGGCCACATGCCGCACCAGCTGATCATGACCGCGACGCCGATTCCGCGCACGCTCGCGATGACGGCTTATGCCGACCTCGATGTCTCGGTGATCGACGAGCTGCCGCCAGGCCGCACGCCGGTGCGCACGGTCGTGGTTCCCGGGGAACGGCGCGCCCAGATCGTCGCGCGGATCGAGCAGACCTGCCGCACTGGTGGCCAGGCCTACTGGGTGTGCGCGCTGATCGAGGAATCCGAGGAACTGCGCTGCCAGGCCGCGGAGGAATCCGCCGCGGCGCTGAGCGAGGCGCTGCCGGGCGTGCGCGTCGGCCTGGTGCACGGGCGGCTGGCGCCGGCGCGCAAGGAAGCGGTGATGCATGCGTTCGCGCGCGGCGAGATCCAGCTGCTGGTGGCGACCACCGTGATCGAAGTGGGCGTGGACGTGCCGAACGCCAGCGTGATGGTGATCGACAATGCCGAGCGCATGGGCCTCGCGCAGCTGCACCAGCTGCGCGGCCGCGTCGGCCGCGGCGCTCAGGCCAGCAGCTGCGTGCTGCTGTATCGTGCGCCATTGGCGGAGCTGGCGCGCGCGCGGCTCAAGGTGCTGCGCGAGAGCAACGATGGCTTCGAGATCGCGCGCCGCGACCTGGAGCTGCGCGGCCCGGGCGAGCTGCTCGGCACGCGCCAGACCGGGCTGGCGCAGCTGCGGGTGGCCGACCTGGTCCGCGATGCCGACCTGCTGCCGCAGGTGCGCGCCGCGGCCGAGCGGCTGCAGCGGGAACAAGCACAGGCCTGCCAGGGTCTGATCGCGCGTTGGGTGGGTGCGGGAGAGCAGTATGGCCGCGTCGGTTGATTTCGAATTGCCGGGCACACCCGCAGGCGAGCCACGGCCGGATTTTCCGCCGGCCACGGCGGAACCCGTGGAAGTGCTCGCGCCGGCAGCGCACTGGCTGCAGCAGCGGCTGCTCGATTTTGGCCTGCTGATGCGGCTCGATCGTCCGATTGGCATCTGGCTGCTGCTGTGGCCGACGCTGTGGGCGCTGTGGAGCGCCGCGGGCGGGCATCCGCGGCCGCGCCTGCTCGCCATCTTCATCGCCGGCACCGTGCTGATGCGCTCGGCCGGCTGCGTGATCAACGATCTCTACGACCGCAACATCGATCCGCACGTGCGCCGTACCCGCTCGCGCCCGCTGGCCGCGCGCCGCGTCACGCCAGCCGAAGCGCTGGGACTGTTCCTGGCGTTGCTCAGCCTCGCGTTCGTGCTGGTGCTGCAGCTCGATGCGCTGGCCGTGAAACTGGCTTTCATTGGCGCGGCGCTGACGGCGACCTATCCGTTGCTGAAGCGGTTCTTCGCGATCCCGCAGCTCTACCTCGGCTTGTGCTTTGCATGGGGCGTGCCGATGGCGTATGCGGCCGAGCTCGGCACGGTGCCGCGCGTTGCCTGGGTACTCATGCTCGCGGCGGTCGTCTGGGCCGGCGTCTACGACACCTTCTACGCGATGGCGGATCGTCCCGACGACCTGCGCATCGGGGTCAAGTCGAGCGCGATCACCTTCGGCGATCTGGACCTGCTGATGGTTGGCGCGATGCAGGCGATGGTGCTGCTCGCGCTGCTGTTCGCGGGCCGGCTGCTGGCGCTGGACGCACCTTATTACTGGGCGCTGGGAATCGGCGCGGTGCTGTTCGCCTGGCAGCAATGGCTGGCGCGCGCGCGCGATGCGGAAGGCTGCATGCGCGCCTTCCACAACAACAACTACTTCGGCATCGTGATCCTGGCGGGCATGATCATCGAATACAGCTCGCGGCGCTGACTCCCCCGCGCCGTGCCAGCCATGGCGCGCGCCGCTAGCGGCGAGCGGGCCGCACGCGGCCTGGGGCCCCTGCCCGCTCGTCATCGGGGCGCCAGGGCCGCCCGAGGCGCTCTTCGATATAGCTGCGGATCAGCCTGCGCAGCAGCTGCGAGGGCGTGAGGTCCTCCGCGGCGCACAGGCGCTCGAGCACTGCTTTCTTGCGCGGATCGATCAGGATCGTCAGCCGTGCCGTCCGTTGCTCGCCGTGCATCAGGCCACCCCGCCGCTTTGGTTTACTTGTCCGGTGCATCGGATGATAATGAAAGGGTAATTGGATTCACTGCAGTCCGCAACTTCGCCGCAGCGGCTGCGACGCCCGGGACGGTGGCCATGCTGTGCTGACAATGCCGAAGACGCCGCTGGATGGCGCTCTGGTGCTGATCGCCGCCTGGGGCGTCATCGGGCTGGCCGGCCTGCTCCGGCCGCACAGCGTCCGCTTCGTGGGCCGTGTGCTGTTTCCGCTGAGCGCACTGTGCGGGCTGGCGCTGGCGGTTGTCGCCGCGCGCGGCGTGGCGGCGCCGGCCGGCCACGCGCTGCTCGTCGTCGGGCTGCCCGACCTGCCGATCCATCTGCGCTGCGACGCGCTCGCCTGCCTGTTCCTGCTGGTGCTGGGCGCGGCCACGGCCGGCATCTCGCTGTTCGCCGGCGGGTATTTCCGCCAGGGCCACGGCGCGGCGCCCGGGCTGCTGTGCCTGCAGTACCACATGTTCCTCGCCAGCATGGGCTGCGTGCTGTTGGCCGACGACGCCTATGCGTTCATGGTCGCCTGGGAATCGATGGCGCTGTCCTCGTACTTCCTGGTGACCACGCAGCACCGGCTGGCGGAGATCCGCCGCGCCGGCTTCCTCTACCTGCTGATCGCGCACCTGGGCGCGATCGCCATCCTGCTGAGCTTCGGCGTGCTGCAGGGCGGCAGCTGGCGGTTCACCTTCGATTCGATGCGCGCGGCGCACCTGTCAGCGCCCTGGGCCACGGTGGCCTTCATGCTCGCGCTGCTGGGCTTCGGCGCCAAGGCGGGGCTGGTGCCGCTGCACGTGTGGTTGCCCGAGGCGCATCCGGCCGCGCCCTCGCCGGTGTCGGCGCTGATGAGCGGGGTGATGCTGAAGACCGCGGTCTACGGCATGCTGCGTGTGAGTTTCGACCTGCTGGGTTCGCCGCCGTGGTGGTGGGGGCTCATTGCGCTGGGAGCCGGCCTCGGCAGCGCCTTCTACGGCGTGATCTTCAGCGCCGTGCAGACCGACATGAAGCGGCTGCTGGCGTGGTCGTCGATCGAGAACCTCGGCATCATTTTCGCGGGGCTCGGTCTCAGCATCGTCTTCAGCGGCTTCCGTATGGGCGCGCTGGCCGCACTGGCGCTGATCGCGGCGCTGTACCACTGCCTCAACCACGCGTTCATGAAGAGCCTGCTGTTCCTCGGCACCGGCGCGGTGCTGCACGCCACGGGCGAGCGCAACCTGGGCCGGCTCGGCGGCCTGATGCGCCGCATGCCGTGGGTGGCCTGGCTCACGCTGATCGGCGCGCTGGCGATCGCCGGGCTCCCGCCGCTGAACGGCTTCGTCTCCGAGTGGCTGCTGCTGCAGGCCTTCCTGTTCGCGGGCGACGTGCCGCGCGCCTTCGTCGACATGCTGCTGCCGGTCGGGGCCGCGATCGTCGCGCTGTGCACCGCGCTCGCCGGTTACGCGATGGTCAAGTTCTACGGCGTCATCTTCCTCGGCCAGCCGCGCGAGCCCGCGCTCGCCGAAGCCGAGGACGCGGGCCTGCTCGAGCGCGCGGGCCTGGTGTGGCTCGCGGCGGGCTGCGTGGCCCTCGGCGTGCTGCCGGTGCAGGTCATCGGCATGCTCGATACCGTCAGCCGCGCACTGCTGGGCACGACGCTCGCCGCTCCAGCCGCGCACTGGTGGCTGCTGGCGCCGGCCGCGGCGCGCGGCGCTTCCTACGGGCCGTTGGTGTTCCTGCTGGTTGCTGCGCTGGTGATCGTGCTGACGCTGCTCGCGGTGCGCCTGCTCTATCACCGCCGCGTGCGGCGCGCGCCGCCGTGGGACTGCGGCTACGTGCGGCTCGATGCGCGCATGCAGGATTCGGCCGAGGGTTTCGGCCAGCCGATCCGCCACATCTTCCAGCCCTTCTTCCTGATCAGGCGCGAACTGCCGAGCGCCTTCGACCGGCTGCCGCGCTACCACATGGAGGTCGGCGACCGCATCTGGCGCTACGCCTACGAGCCGGTCGGGCAGCTGGTGCGGCGCGTGGCCGACCTGGTGGCGGTGCTGCAGCAGGGCCGGATCTCAACCTACCTGATGTACAGCTTCGTCACGCTGCTGGTGCTGCTCGGGGTGGTGCTGTGAGCACGCTGCACCTCGCCACGCAGGCGCTGGAGATCGGCGCGGCGATCGGCACGGCGCCGTTGTTCGTCGGCTGGGTGAACCAGTGCCGCGCCTGGCTGCAGAACCGCCGCGCGCCAAGCCTGCTGCTGCCCTATCGCGGCATCCGCAAGCTGTTCCACAAGGACGCGGTGCTCGCCGAGCGGGCCTCCGCGCTGTTTCGCGTCACGCCTTACATGGTGTTCGGCGCGATGGTGTTGGTGGCCGCGATCATTCCCTCGATGGGCACGCGCCTGCCGCTCACCATCGCCGCCGACAGCATCGCGCTGGTCGGGCTGCTGGCCACCGCGCGCATGTTCATGTCGCTGGCGGCGATGGACATCGGCACCGCCTTCGGCACGCTCGGGGCGCGCCGCGAGATGATGGTCGGCTTCCTGGCCGAGCCCGCGCTGCTGATGGTGATCTTCGTCGCGGCGCTGATCTCGCAGACCACCTCGCTGGCCGCGATCGCCGAACACCTGAGCAGCCAGCGGCTGGCGCTCTATCCGAGCCTGGCATTCACCGCGGTGGCCTTCACGCTGGTGCTGCTGGCGGAGAACGCCCGCATCCCGGTGGACAATCCGGCCACGCACCTCGAGCTGACGATGATCCACGAGGCGATGCTGCTGGAATACTCGGCGCGCCACCTGGCGCTGCTGGAGTGGGCCGCGGCGCTCAAGCTGTTCAATTACGCCTGCATCGGCATCGCGCTGTTCGTGCCCTGGGGCGTCGCCACCGGCAGCCAGGGCCCGGCCGGACTGCTGGTCTCGGTGCCGGCGCTGGCGCTGAAGCTGGCCGCGGCCGGCGCCGGCCTGGCGCTGATCGAGACGGTCTCGGCGAAGCTGCGCGTGTTCCGCGCACCGGAGCTGATGGCCACCGCCTTCCTGTTCGCCGTGCTGGGCCTGCTGGTCCACCTGCTGCTGGGAGCCTGAGCCGTGAACAATGTTCCGGTGCTGCTGCAACTGGTCAACGCCTGCGCCGCGGGACTCCTGCTGCTGTCGTTCGCGATGCTTTCGCAGCGGCGCATCGTGACGCTGGTGTACCTGCTGGCCACGCAGGGTGCGCTGCTGTGCCTGGCGACGCTGCTGCTGGCCTGGCGCACCCACCAACCCCATCTGTATATCTCGGCCGGCCTCACGCTCGGCCTCAAGGTGATCTTCCTGCCCTGGCTCCTGCACCGGCTGATCCGGCGGCTCGATGTCTACTGGGATTCGGAACCGCTCATCAATGCCTCGGTCACGATGCTGCTGGGCCTGCTGATCGTGGTGTTCGCCTTCGGGCTGGCGCAGCCGATCGCCGCGCTGTCGAGCACCGCGGCGCGCAGCACGATCGGCATCGCGATCGCGGTCATTCTGCTGGCCTTCATGATGATGATCACGCGCCGCAAGGCGATGAGCCAGGTGGTTGGCTTCCTGTCGATGGAGAACGGGCTGTTCTTCGGCGCCATGAGCGCCACCTACGGCATGCCGATGGTGGTGGAGCTCGGCGTTGCGCTCGACGTACTGGTGGCAATGCTGGTGCTGGGCGTGTTCTTCTTCCAGATCCGCGAGCAGTTCGACAGCCTCGACCTGCATCACCTCGAGTCGCTCAAGGAGAAGCACTGAAGTGGAATTCCTGCTGCTGCTCGCCACTCCGATCGCCGGCGCGCTGGTGCTGGGCTGGCTCGGCGCGCGCCGCTTTGCGCCCGAGCTCAACGCGCTGTTCAGCCTGGTGACCTTCGCGGCCGCCTGCGCGCTGACGGCGCGCGTCATCGCGCACGGCAAGGCGCTGGTGGCGCACGAGCAGTTCTTCATCGACCCGTTCAACGTATTCCTGGTCGCGCTGACCGCGTTCGTCGGGCTGACCACCGCGCTGTTCTCGCGCCCCTACATGCGCGTCGAGATGACGCATGGCAGGCTGAGCGCCGGGCGGCTGCGGCTCTATCACGCGATGTACCAGCTGTTCACCTTCACCATGCTGCTGGCGCTGACCACCAACAACATCGGCCTGCTGTGGGTGGCGATGGAAGGCGCGACGCTCTCGACGGTGCTGCTGGTGACGCTGTACCGCACGCCCGCCAGCCTGGAGGCCGGCTGGAAGTACTTCATCCTGTGCGGCGTGGGCATCGCGCAGGCGCTGTTCGGCACCATCCTGATCTACTTCGCGGCCGAGAAGATCATTGGCGGCGGCGGCACCACCGCGCTCCTGTGGACGCACCTGGACGCGGTCAAGGCACAGCTCGAGCCGCGCGTGATGAGCCTGGCCTTCGTGTTCCTGCTGGTGGGCTACGGCACCAAGGTGGGCCTGGCGCCGCTCCACAACTGGCTGCCGGACGCGCACGCCGAGGGCCCGACGCCGATCTCGGCGGTGCTGTCGGGCCTGCTGCTCAACGTCGCGCTGTACGCCGTCGTGCGCTGCAAGGTGCTGGTCGAAGGGTCGCTCGGCACGCAGCTGCCCTCGAACATGCTGATGGGCTTCGGACTGGTGTCGGTGGTGCTGGCCGCTTTCTTCCTGTGGCGGCAGCGGGACATCAAGCGGCTGTTCGCCTACTCCTCCGTCGAACACATGGGCATCATCACCTTTGCCTTCGGCATGGGCGGCCCGGTGGCGAACTTCGCCGCGCTGCTGCACATGACCGTGCACTCGCTCACCAAGAGTGCGATCTTCTTCACCGTGGGCCATGCCGCGCAGAAAGCCGGCTCGCAGCTCATGGACCAGATCCGCGGTCTCATCACGCTCAGTCCCACGATCGGCTGGGGGCTGATGCTCGGGAGCCTGGCGATCGTCGGCATGCCGCCCTTTGGCGTGTTCGCGGCCGAATTCCTGATCCTCACCACGGCGATGAAGCAGCAGCCCTGGGCGACGCCGATCCTGCTGCTCGCGCTCGGCGTCGCCTTCGCCGCGGTGTTCGGCCGCGTGCAGCCGATGGTGTTCGGCGAGACCACCGCGCGGCGCCTGCCGCATCCGCCGGCACTGCTGCCGGTATTCGCGCACCTCGCGATCGTGCTGGCCCTTGGCTTGTTCGTGCCGCCGTATCTCGCTGACTGGTACCGCCAGGCGGCCGTCATGATCGGGGGACATTAGCGTGCCGCTGCGTCAATGGCTGGCGCGCGCGCATACGCTGCCCGGCAGTCCCGCGGCCGTGCGCGTGGCGGTCGATGCCGCTGACTGGCTCGCCGCGGCGGGCGATGTGGCCGCAACCGGCGGGCAGTTGCTCGCGCTGTGGGCCACGGCGCACGGCGGGCGCGTGCATGCGGCGTTCCTGCACGGCGGCGGCCTGCTGGTGCTCGAGCTCCCCACGGCGCAGGCGCGCTATCCCGGGTTGCAACTGCTGTTCCCGGCCGCCGCCCGCATGCAGCGCGCCGCCGCCGACCTGACCGGCGTGCGCTCGGACGACGAGGATACGCGCCCCTGGCTGCGGCATGCGGCCTGGCCCGCCGGCGCGCATCCGCTGCGCGAATCCCTCACGGGCACCGCGCCCGCGGCGCTGGCCGCCGACGCGTACGAGTTCCAGCGCGTCGCCGGCGATGGCGTGCACGAAGTGCCGGTGGGCCCGGTGCACGCCGGCATCATCGAGCCGGGGCACTTCCGCTTCTCCATCGTGGGCGAGAAGGTGTTGCGGCTCGAGGAGCGGCTCGGCTACGCGCACAAGGGCATCGAACGGCGCTTCCGGGAACTCGGCCTGGAAGAGGGCCGGCGCCTGGCCGCGCGGGTCTCGGGCGACTCGGCGGTGGCCTATTCCTGGGCCTACTGCCAGGCGCTCGAGGGACTCGCGCAGGCGTCAGTGCCGCCGCGCGCGCTGTGGCTGCGCGCGCTCTGCCTCGAGCTCGAGCGCATGCAGAATCACCTCGGCGACCTCGGCGCGCTCGGCAACGATGCCGGCTTCGCCTTCGGGTTGGCGCAGTTCTCGCGGCTGAAGGAGCAGCTGCTGCGCGCAGTCGAGGCCGCGCTCGGGCAGCGTTACCTGCTCGACGCCGTGGTGCCAGGCGGAATGGCCGTCGACACGGACGCCACGCAGCAGCGCACGCTGGCGCAGTGCCTGCGGCACATCGGGCATGAGGCGCTGAACCTGCGCGACATCTACGATGAGCACACCGGTGTGCAGGACCGTTTCGCCGGTGCGGGCCGCGTGGCGCCCGGGCTGGCGCGGCGCCTCGGCCTGATCGGGCTCGCCGGTCGCGCCAGCGGGCAGGAGCTCGACCTGCGTTGCGATCGGCCCTGGCCGCCCTACGACGTGCTCGCGCCTGAAAGATGCGTGCACACCGGCGGCGACGTAGCCGCGCGCGTCAGCGTGCGTTTCGCGGAACTGCGGGCCTCGATCCGGCTCGCGACGCGGCTGCTCGCGGACCTGCCGGCGGGCGCGGTGCGCACCGCGATGCCCGCGCCGGCGGCAGGCCTGGGAATCGGCCTGGTCGAGGGATGGCGCGGGCCGGTCATGATTGCGCTCGAAGTGGACGGCGCGGGCGGCATCGCGCGTTGCCATCCACACGACCCGTCGTGGCAGAACTGGCCGGTGCTCGAGCATGCGATCCTGGGAAACATCGTTCCGGACTTCCCGCTGATCAACAAGTCGTTCAACCTCAGCTACAGCGGCCATGACCTGTAGGCGGCCATGCTGAAGACGCTGCGCACCATCATCGCCACCGGCATCGTCTCCGAAGCTCCGCCGGCGGAGGAAGCAGCGCTGCGCGTGCGCGCGGCGCTGCCCGCGAAGGTAGGCGAGGTGCTGGGCCGGGCGCTGTGCATCCGCGCTGTCGACGCGGGCTCATGCAACGGCTGCGAGCTGGAGATCCACGCGCTCAACAACCCGCTCTACAACATCGAGGGGCTGGGGATCCGCTTCGTCGCCAGTCCGCGGCACGCCGACCTGCTGCTGGTGACCGGGCCGGTGTCACGGCACATGGCGCTCGCGCTGCGGCGTACGTACGAGGCGATGCCCGACCCGAAACTGGTGGTCGCGCTCGGCGACTGCGGCTGCACCGGCGGCCTCTTCGGCGAGAGCTACGCGAGCTGCGGCCGCGTGGCGAACGTCATCCCCGTCGATGTCGTGGTGCCGGGTTGTCCGCCTTCACCGCTGCGGATCCTGCAGGGGATACTCACGGCCATCTCGGTGCCGGCGGCGGGCCGCGTGGCACACCACCCATAATTCGATCGGCCCGGAGCCGGCCGCGCGCAGTGCCGCCGCGGCGGCCAGCACGGTGCTGCCGGTGGTGACGACATCGTCGACCAGCGCCAGCGGCGGTGCGTCCTGCAGCTTGCGGGTGGCGATGAACGCGCCCGCGACATTCAGCGCGCGCTCGCGCGCGCCGAGGCCCGTTTGCCCCCGGGTGGAGCGCGCGCGCTGCAGCAGAGCGCGATCGAGCGGGAGCGAGAGCTCGCGCGCGGCAAAGCGCGCGAGTTCGGCCGCCTGGTTGTAGCCCCGTTCGCGCAGCCGCGCCGGATGGAGCGGCACCGGCACGACCAGCCGCGGGGGCGCTGCGGCGCAGCGCCACCGTTCGCGCGCCAGCAGGGTGCCGAGCAGGCGCGCGTAGGCGCGCTCGCCCTGGAATTTCAGCGCGCGCACCAACGCATCGACGGGGAATTCAAAGCGCCAGGGACAGCAGACCCGTTCGAAGGCCCGCGATTCGAAGCCATCGCCCGGATCGACTCGCGGCAGCCCGGCCAGGCAATCCGCGCACAGGTCGAGCGGCCCCGGCAGCCCCGGCGCATCGCACAGTACGCAGTGGGGCGGGGCCAGGAGCGAGCCGCAGGCCGCCAGCAGGCGCGCCATTGTCGACCGGGCCGGCCGTTGCAGGTTGACAGTCAGGGGTGCGCTCGCGAACATCCAGTGTTGACGATGCGCGCGGCGGCGGGGCCGCGCAGCCGTCATATCTGCCGGGAATGAGGGAAATGGGCCATGCACGAACCGCGGCACGACTGGACGCTCGCCGAGGCGGAGGCGCTGTACGCACTGCCGTTCCCGGAACTGCTGTTCCGCGCGCAGCAGGTGCACCGCGCCTGGCACGACCCGGCCGAAGTGCAGATGAGTACGCTCCTGTCGATCAAGACCGGCGCCTGCCCGGAAGATTGCGCTTACTGCCCGCAGAGCGTGCGCTTCGAGACCGGCCTCGCGAACGAGCCGCTGCTGCCGCTCGAGACGGTGCTGGAGCGCGCCCGCGCCGCGCGGGCCGCGGGCGCAACGCGCTTCTGCATGGGCGCCGCGTGGCGCTCGCCGAAGGCGCGCGACCTCGACAAGGTCGCCGCGATGGTGCGCGGCGTGCGCGCGCTCGGGCTCGAGACCTGCGTGACGCTCGGCATGCTGTCGGATTCACAGGCGCGAGCGCTCAAGGACGCGGGACTCGATTACTACAACCACAATCTCGACACCTCGGAGGAGTACTACCGCGAGATCATCTCGACGCGCCGCTACCAGGACCGGCTCGACACGCTCGCGGCGGTGCGCGCGGCCGGGCTGAACGTCTGCTGCGGTGGCATCATCGGCATGGGCGAGAGCCCGCGCGATCGCGCGCAGCTGCTGGTGACGCTCGCGCGGCTCCCTGCGCACCCCGAGAGCGTGCCGATCAACCAGCTGGTGCGCGTGCCGGGCACGCCGCTCGCCGATGCGGCGCCGGTCGATCCCTTCGATTTCATCCGCACGATCGCGGTGGCGCGCATCATGATGCCGCGTGCGCAGGTGCGGCTCTCGGCCGGACGCGAGGGCATGAGCGATGAATTGCAGGCGCTGGCCCTGCTGGCCGGGGCCAACTCGATCTTCTACGGCGAGAAGCTGCTGACCACCGGCAATCCGGACGTGGCGCGCGACCAGGCGCTGCTGGCGCGGCTCGGCATGCGTCCCGAGGCCGCCGTGCCCGGCCACGGCGCCTGAGGCGCGCGCGGTAAGCGCGCCGCCGCCGCTCCGGGCGGGCTGCCACAATGAGCGGGGCCATGGCCTATCGCATCGACCGGCGTGCACAGCG
>JAGWPD010000131.1 GCA_028870705.1 Gammaproteobacteria bacterium | reverse complement strand
GCTGGCCGGCGCCACCTTGTTCAAGGTCGCGAATGTGCCCGCACTGCGCACCGCGAGCGCCATCGAGTTCGTGCATGCCTATTCGCTGATCCACGACGACCTGCCGTCGATGGACGACGATGACCTCCGGCGAGGCAATCCGTCCTGCCATAGGCAGTTCGATGAAGCCACCGCGATCCTGGCGGGCGATGCGCTGCAGGCGCTCGCCTTCGGCGTGCTCGCGGGCCGCGACAATGGCCTGGAAGACGCCACGCGCGTGCGCATGCTGACCGTGCTCGCCGACGCGATCGGCGTCGCTGGCATGGCCGGCGGCCAGGCTATCGACCTCGAGGCTGCCGGACACGCAGGCGACCCGGCGCACGTCGAGCTGATGCACCGGCGCAAGACCGGTGCGCTGATCCGCGCCAGCGTGGAACTCGGCGCACTGGCCGGGCACGCGGACGGCGAATCGGCACTGGCCGCATTGCGCGTATATGGCAGCGAAATTGGCCTCGCCTTCCAGATCCAGGACGACATCCTCGATGTCACCGGCGACACCGCCGTGCTGGGCAAGCGCGCCGGCGCGGATGCGGCCCGGGGCAAACCCAACTATCCGAGCGTATTCGGCCTGTCGCGCGCGCGCGAACTGGCGCGCGCGCATCGGGACCGGGCACTGGCGGCACTTGGCGGCCTGGGCGCGGCCGCGGGGCCGCTGCGCTCGCTCGCTTACTATGTCGTCGACCGCGTGCAGTAGACTGTCAGCCATGGCTCCACCGAGGGAACAGCAGGCGCTGCTGGGTGCGATCGACTCGCCTGCGGACCTGCGCGCGCTCCCGGAGCGCCGCCTCGATGACGTGGCCGCGGAGCTGCGCGCATTCCTGATCCAGACTGTCAGCACGCGCGGCGGCCATTTCGCCGCCGGCCTCGGTACCGTCGAGCTGACCATAGCGCTGCACTACGTCTTCAACACGCCGCACGACCGCCTGGTGTGGGATGTCGGCCACCAGGCCTACCCGCACAAGGTGCTGACCGGCCGGCGCGGGCAGTTGCACACGATCAAGCAGCACGGCGGGCTCGCGCCGTTCCCGAACCGGGCCGAGAGCGAATACGACACTTTCGGCGTCGGCCATTCGAGCACCTCGATCAGCGCGGCGCTCGGCATGGCGCTGGCGTCAGCTGCGCAGGGCGTGGAACGGCGCGTGGTCGCGGTGATCGGCGATGGCGCGCTCAGCGCCGGCATGGCCTTCGAGGCGCTGAATCACGCCGGGAGCCTGCCCGCCAACCTGCTGGTGGTGCTCAACGACAACGACATGTCGATCTCCGAGAATGTCGGCGCGATGTCCAAGTACCTGGCGCGCGTGCTCTCGGGCCGCTTCTACGCTCACCTGCGCGAAGGCGGCAAGCGCGTGCTGCGGCGCATGCCGCACATCCGCGAGTTCGCGCGCCGCTCCGAGGAACACGTCAAGGGCATGTGGCTGCCGGGCACGGTGTTCGAGGAGATGGGCTTCAACTACATCGGCCCGATCGACGGCCACGACCTGCCCGGCCTCGTGCGCACGCTGCGCAACCTCCGCGACCTGCGCGGCCCGCAATTCCTGCACGTGGTCACGCAGAAAGGCAAGGGCTATGCGCCGGCCGAGGCCGATCCGATCACCTGGCATGGGCCCGGTCCGTTCGACCCGGCGACCGGCCAGTTCCTGAAGTCAAAGAGCGCCGGCCCGTCCTACTCACAGGTCTTCGGCGACTGGCTGTGCGATGCGGCCGCGCGCGATCCGAAGCTCGTGGCGATCACACCGGCAATGCGCGAAGGCTCCGGCCTGGTGGAGTACTCGAAGCGCTTTCCCGACCGCTATTTCGACGTCGCGATCGCCGAACAGCACGCGGTCACGTTCGCGGCCGGCCTGGCCTGCGAGGGCATGAAGCCGGTGGTCGCGATCTACTCCACGTTCCTGCAGCGCGGCTATGACCAGCTGATCCACGACGTCGCGCTGCAGAATCTCCCGGTGGTGTTCGCGCTCGATCGGGCCGGCGTGGTCGGCGGCGATGGCGCGACCCACAATGGCAGCTTCGACTACAGCTTCGTGCGCTGCATTCCGAACATGCTGGTGATGGCGCCGGCGGACGAGAATGAATGCCGGCAGATGTTGCACACCGCCAGCGCGGCCGGCATTCCGGCGGTGGTGCGCTATCCGCGCGGCCAGGGTCCCGGCGTCGCGGTCGAAGCGCAACTGACGACGCTGCCGCTGGGCCGCGCACAGCTGCGGCGCCGCGGCAATGGCGGCCTGCTGCTGCTGTCCTTCGGCACCATGCTGGCAGCCGCGCTCGCTGCCGGCGAGCGGCTCGATGCGACGGTGGTGAACATGCGCTTCGTCAAGCCGCTGGACGAAGCGCTGCTGCGCGAGCTGGTGCCGCAGCACCTGGCCTGGGTAACGCTCGAGGAAAACACCATCGCCGCCGGCGCGGGCAGCGCGGTGAGCGAGCTGCTCGACGCCGCCGGGCTCGGCCTCCCGCGTCTGTGCCTCGGTTTGCCCGACCGGTTCATCGAGCATGGCAGCCGCGAGCAGTGCCTGGCCGATGCCGGGCTCGACCCGCCCACTGTGCTCGGCACGATCGAGCGTTGGTGGCTGCCGCAGGCCCGCGCCTTGAATACCGGCCGCGCCGCCACCAGAATGGCTGCTGCGGGCCATACCGGACCCGCCTGAGCCGGTTTGAGGACCACCCATGGATATCGCCGTGGCTGAACGTGAACGCAGCAAGGTGGCCGTCGAGGACGTGCAGAGCCGCGCCGATACGCGGCACATCGCCATCGACCGGGTGGGCATCAAGGACATCCGCCATCCGGTCCGCGTCAAGGACCGGTCGGATGGCGAGCAGCACACCGTTGCAACCTTCAACATGTACGTCAACCTGCCGCACAATTTCAAGGGCACGCACATGTCGCGTTTCGTCGAGGTGCTGCACCACGCGCGCGAGATCTCGGTCGATTCCTTCCGCAAGATGCTGGTGGAAATGACCGCGCGGCTCGATGCCGATGCCGGGCACATCGAGATGAGCTTCCCGTATTTCGTCAGCAAGCGTGCGCCGATTTCCGGCGTCGAGAGCCTGATGGACTACCAGGCCGCGCTGATCGGCGAATGCTGCCACGGCGAGACCACGATGTGGGTGCGGGTGGTGGTGCCGGTCACGAGCCTGTGCCCCTGCTCGAAGAAGATCTCCGAGCGCGGCGCCCACAACCAGCGCTCGCACGTCACCATCAAGGCGCGTCTGCACGAGCACATGTGGATCGAGGAACTGATCGATGTGGCCGAGTCGGAGGCCTCCTGCGAGCTGTACGGAATCCTCAAGCGGCCCGACGAGAAATACGTGACCGAGCGCGCCTACGACAACCCCAAGTTCGTCGAGGATATGGTGCGCGACGTGGCGCTGCGGCTCGATGCCGAGCCACGCATCGGCGCCTACGTGGTCGAGAGCGAGAACTTCGAATCGATCCACAATCACTCGGCGTATGCGCTGATCGAGCGCGACAAGCACAAGAGCGGCTGAAGCAGCGTACGTCGGGCAATTGCTGAACCGCGCGCCGCCATGAGTGGCGCAAGCTGCGCCCGCGAGCGCGCCGTCAGCTGACGCGGAACTCCACGCCCTGCAGCCGCCCGATCAGCGCGCGCAGGAACACGCGGTTGAAGCGCAGCTGGCAGGAGGCCGACACCTGCTCGAGCAGCGTCGAACTCACCTTGATCACCGTGACCTCGCCGGCGGCGCGGATCGTCGCGTTGCGCTTGGCGCCCTGCACGTAACTGGTCTCGCCGAAGCATTCGCCGGTCGAGAGCATGCCGACCGAGGCGCCGTTGCGTTCCACCGAGCAATTGCCGCTCACCAGGATGTAGAAGCGGTCGTCCATCTCGCCTTCCTTGACGATCTCCTCGCCGCTGGCGTAGTCCTGCCAGTGGCTGGCGCGCATCACCTCGACGATCTCGGCGTGCGAGAACTCGTGGAAGAATTTCAGGCGGCGCAGCAGGCCGAACTGCTCCTGCTGGTTCATGCGCGAATTCTGCTGGCGCAGCTGCTGGTGGACGCGGGTGAGCTCGGCGGCGAGGTCCAGCCCGCTCTTCTGGCGGCGCGCCGGGTCCTTCTGCATCGCGGTCGCGACCACGACTTCGAGCTCCTCGGGCACATCGCTGCGCAGCGTGTGGATCGGCGGCGGCGTGGCGTACACGATCTGGTGCAGGAGCTTGGCGAGGTTCCCGGCGCGGAACGGCCGGTTGCCCGTCAGCAGCTCGTACATCACGGCGCCGAGCGAATACAGGTCCGAGGCATTCGTGAGCTCCAGGCTCTGCACCTGCTCGGGCGACATGTAGCTCGGGCTCCCGGCGATGCCTTCGATGCGCGAGATGTCGGAATCGGCCACCAGCGCGATGCCGAAATCGATGATGCGCACGTCGCTGTCCTGCGTGAGCATGATGTTCGAGGGTTTGATGTCACGGTGGATCACGCCGCGCGAATGCGCGTAATGCAGCGCCTTGGCGCACTTGAACATCAGTTCCACGACATCGTCGACGCGCAGCAGGTTGTCCGGGCGGCAGTAGGCCGCCAGCGTGCGGGCTCCGTGCACGTGCTCGGTGACGATGTAGCAGTGGCCGTTCTCCTCGCCCGCATCGTAGATCGGCAGGATGTTCGGATGGTGCAGCATGCCCACCATGTGGGCTTCGGACAGGAACATCTTGCGCGTGACCCGCGCGCGCTCATCGTCCCCGGCGATGTCCATCGTGTAGACCTTGATCGCGACGTCGCGCCCGTAGTACGGGTCGTGCGAAAGGTAGACCGTGCCGGTGCTGCCGCGCCCCACCTCGTTGATGATGAGGTATTTGCCGATGCGCTCGGGTATGGCCCGGACTTTGGGACTGGGAGCTGCTGACACTGCCATCTTGGGGTTGAGTCCGGATTTGGCGCCTGCGGGTGCGGATCCGAGGATACGGAGCCCCCTCCGGTGGGTCTGTGACCTGCTTCGCAACCCCTCAGGGGCCGGCACGGATTGCGGCGGGCTCAGGCGCCGAAATGGCCGAACGGCGAATGCGAGAACTGGATCACGTCGCCGCCGCGCCGCAACTCCAGTCCGCTGCCGGCCGTGAGCTGCCCGCAACGCGTCAACGGCACGGCGGCACGGTTGGCCAGCGCGGCGATGGCCCCGGCCCGCGCGGCGGGTGCGGCAAAGCACAGTTCATAGTCTTCGCCACCCGCCAGCGCAAATTCCCACGCGCGCTCGCCCGCGCTGATGCGCAACGCCTCCGAGACCGGCAATGTCTCGAGCTCGAGCACCGCGCCACAGCCGCTGGCCGACGCCAGCCGTGGCAAGTCGGCCAGCAGGCCGTCGGAAATATCGATGCAGGCCGTGGCGAGACCGCGCAACGCCTGTCCCAGTTCCAGTCGCGGCGTCGGAAATTCGAAGCGCGCGCGCAATGCGCGCGCCTGCGCAGTTGCTGTTTGCTCCAGCGTGCGACCCTGGGCGGCATCACCCAGCGTACCGCTGATCCAGATGTCACTGCCGGCGCACGCGCCACTGCGGCGCAACGCGCCGCCCATTGGTACGCAACCCGCCAGCTGCACGGTCACGTTCAGCGGTCCGCGACAGAGATTGCCGCCGACCAGCGCCACCTGGTGTTCGCGCGCCAGCAGCCCGAAACCGGCCGCGAACCCGGCCAGCCAGCCGGCGTCGGGTTCCGGCAGCGTGAGCGACAGCAGCGCCCATGCCGGCGCGGCGCCCATCGCCGCAAGATCGCTGAGACTGACCGCCAGCGCGCGATGACCAATCGAGCGCGACGCGCTGCCGGGCAGGAAATGGACGCCTGCGACGAGCGAATCGGTGGTCAATGCGAGTTCAGCGCCCGCCGGTGGCCGCAGCAGGGCCGCGTCATCGCCGATGCCAAGCGCCACATCGGTGCGCACGGCGCCGAGATGGCGGAAGAAAGTCTCGATGATCGTCGCTTCGTCCATGGAGCGCGGGGGTGCAGGCACGCGGTTCGCTCAGCGCTCTTCGGTACGCCAGGCGCGTGCGGCGCGGTCGAGCACGCCGTTGACGAATTTGTGCCCGTCGGTGGCGCCGAAGCGGCGCGCCAGCCCCACCGCCTCGTCGATCACCACCCGGAACGGCACCTGCGGCTGGTGCTGCAGCTCCACCGCGGCCACCAGCAATACCGCATGCTCGACCGGGTCGAGCGCGCCCGCCGCGCGCGCGAGGAACGGAGCCAGCGCCGCGTCCACTGCCTGGTGTTCATCGATCGCCGTGCGCACCAGCGTGCGGAAGTACTCGCCGTCGGCCCGCGGCATGTCGGCATCGGTGGCGAATTCGCTGACCAGATCCTGCCAGGGAGCCGTGTTCAGCTGCCAGCGATAGAGCGCCTGCACCGCAAGGCGCCGCGCCAGGGCGCGTGCCGCCGTCTGCGGGTTGAAGTTTCCGGCCATGGCTGCGAAGGTTCAGACGCGCCGCAGCAGCTGCGCCATGGCGAGCGCGGTGTGCAGCGCCTCGGCGCCCTTGTTCTGCGCGCCGGGCGCGGCACGTTCCCGGGCTTGCGCGACGTTCTCGGTGGTCAGCACTCCGAAGGCCACCGGCACGCCAGTGGCGAGCATGACCTGCTGGAGGCCGCGCGCGCACTCGCCGGCCACGAAATCAAAATGCGCCGTATCGCCACGGATCACGCAGCCAAGCGCGACCACGGCGTCGTAGCTGCCACTGCGAGCCAATGCCTGCGCCGCCAGCGGCAGCTCGAAAGCGCCCGGCACGCGCTCGATCCGCAGCCCTTCGGCCGCGCCGCCCGCGGCCTGCCAGGCCGCCAGCGCGCCGGCGACCAGCTGCTCGACCAGCGCTTCGTTGTAGCGCGCCGCCACCAACGCGAGGCGCAGGCCAGTGGCATCCGGCGCGGCTGCAGCTGCTGCTTTTCCCATGGCGCCAGTATATCGGAGGCGCCGCGGGGCGGTTCGCTATCCGGCGTCGTCGATGTAGCCGACGATCTCGAGTCCGAACGCCGCCAGGCCGTGCACATGCTTCGGCGCGGACAGCACCTGCATGCGACGCACGCCCAGGTCCTGCAGGATCTGCGCGCCGACGCCGATGGTGCGCAGCACCGGCCCGCTCTGCGGCCGCGCACGCTCGTGCCGCTCGGGCGCACGGGCCGGCGAGCGCACCGCGTCGGCCAGCTCGCGCGGTGATTCGCCCTGGCGCAGGATCACCACCACGCCGCACGGCGCCGCCGCGATGCGCGCCAGCGCCGCCTGCAGGGTCCAGGCGCCGCTTTCGTCCTGCACGCCGACCACATCGCGCAGCGTATCGACCAGGTGCACGCGCACACAGGGCGTGGCGGCCGCGTCGATCGTGCCGCGTACCAGCGCCAGGTGCACGTCGCGGTTGACGTGGTCCTCATAGGCATAGAGCCGGAATTCGCCGTACCCGGTGCGCACCGGCTGGTCGGCGATGCGTTCGACCGAGCGCTCGTTGCGCAGCCGGTAGCGGATCAGGTCCGCGATGCTGCCGATCTTCAGTCCATGCGCGCGCGCGAACTGCTCGAGCTGCGGGCGGCGCGCCATCGTGCCATCCTCGTTCATGATCTCGACGATCACCGCGGCCGGCTCGAAGCCGGCGAGCCGCGCGAGATCGCAGCCGGCCTCGGTGTGCCCGGCGCGCGTCAGCACGCCACCGGGCTGCGCCATGATCGGGAACACATGGCCCGGCTGGCGCAGGTGTTCGGGCCGCGCCTCGGCACGCACCGCGGTACGCACCGTGTGCGCGCGGTCGTAGGCCGAGATGCCGGTGGTCACGCCCTCGGCCGCCTCGATCGATACGGTGAAATTGGTGCGCTGTTCGCGATTGGTCTCGGTCACCATCAACGGCAAGCGCAGCTGCGCGCAGCGCTCCGGCGTCAGCGTCAGGCAGATCAGGCCGCGGCCGAAGCGCGCCATGAAATTGATGTCCGCGGCCGTGACCTTCGCGGCCGCCATCAGCAGGTCACCCTCGTTCTCGCGGTCCTCGTCGTCCATGACCACGACCATGCGGCCGGCGCGCAGCTCCGCCAGGATCTCTTCGGTGCTGTTCAGTTCCATGCTTCCCGCCTCTCAAGCCGGCGCCAGCAGGCGCTCCGCATAACGAGCCATCAGGTCGATCTCCAGGTTGAGCTGCGCGCCCGGGCGCAAATCGCCCAGCGTCGTGGCCAGCAGCGTATGGGGTATCAGGTTGACGCCGAACTCCGCGCCGTCGACCTCGTTCACGGTCAGGCTCACGCCATCGAGCGCCACCGAACCCTTGCGCGCGATGTAGCGCTGCAACGCCCGCGGCGCCCGCACTCGCAACCGCTCCGAGCGCGCATCGCCGCTCCGGTCTAACAGTTCGGCGCGGCCATCGACGTGCCCGGATACGAGGTGGCCGCCGAGCGGATCGCCGGCCCGCAGCGCCGCCTCGAGATTGACCCGCTGCCCGGCCTGCCAGCTCCCGATCGTGGTGAGCGCCAGTGTTTCGCGCGACACGTCGGCGATCAAGCCGCGCGGCCGCTGCGCAGCGACCGTGAGGCACACGCCTGCCACCGCGACGCTGTCGCCGAGCTGGCGCCGGAGCGCATCGATCCCGGCCGCCTCGAGATGCAGGCGCAGGTCACCGCCACGCGGCTCGAGCGCGCTCACCTCACCCATGCAACTGACGATCCCCGTGAACATCGCTGCGCCTCTACCCCCCCGGCGGCGCGGGCCGCGCAATGATACGCAGGTCCGGCCCGACGAACTGTACCGACTGGAATTGCAGTTGCAGGCGCGCTTCCAGATCGCGCAGTGGCGGCATCTGGGCCAGCGGCCGCGCGTCCGGCCCGAGCAGGCAGGGAGCGAAATAGACGAGCAGTTCATCGACCAGCCGCGCTCCCAGTAGCGCGCCGGCCAGTCGCGGCCCCGCCTCGGCCCAGACCTCGTTGGCCTCGAGCCCGGCCAGCCGCGAACACACCGATGCGAGATCCACGCCGCCGCCCGGCGCGGCTGCCAGCCGTTCGATGGTGACGCCGGCGCGCTGCAACGCCGCCGTCTGCGCCGCGTCATCGGAGTACGTGAACACCATCGACGGGCCTTCGGGATCGTAAATCCGTGCGGAGGGTGGCACGCGCAGGCGGCCGTCAAGTACCGCACGCAGTGGCTGGCGGCCGGCACCCTCGAGCCTTACGTTGAGCGCGGGATCATCCGCCAGCACCGTGCCGGAACCGGTCAACACCACCGAGCTGCGCGCGCGGTAGAGCTGTGCATCTGCACGCGCCTGCTCGCCGGTGATCCAGCGGCTCGCGCCAGAAGCGAGCGCCGTGCGGCCATCGAGGCTGGCGCCGAGCTTGAGCCGGAGCCAGGGCCGGCCACGCTCGTGGCGGCTGAAGAATCCGGGGTTGAGCTCGCGCGCCTCATTTTCCAGCAGTCCGCCCGCGACCTCGATCCCCGCCGCGCGCAGCCGCGCGGCGCCCGCACGCATGCGCGGATCCGGATCATCCACTGCGTACACGACCCGGCTGACGCCGGCGGCGGCCAGCGCCGCTGTGCACGGCG
>JAGWPD010000013.1 GCA_028870705.1 Gammaproteobacteria bacterium | reverse complement strand
GTTCAACACCGCGATCGCCGCGACGATGGAGCTGCTCAACGCGGTCAGCCGCTACGACGAGGCCGGCGCGGCCGCGCGCGCGGTACGGCACGAGGCGCTCGAGATCATCGTGCTGTGCCTCTCGCCGATGGTGCCGCACATCTGCCACGAGCTGTGGCACGCGCTCGGCCACGAGCGTGCGCTGATCGACGAAGCCTGGCCGCAGCCCGATGCGGACGCGCTCCGGCAGGAGACCGTCGAGATCATCGTGCAGGTCAACGGCAAACTGCGCGGCCGCGTGCAGGTAGCCGCCGGGGCGGACGAGGCCACCGCGAGCGCCGCGGCGCTGGCCGATGATGGCGTGCGCCGCTTCGCCGGCGCGGCGCCGCCGCGGCGGGTGATTTACGTGCCCGGCAAGCTGCTGAACATCGTGGTCTGAGGCGCAGCGTTGCCGTGACGTACACGAGTATGCTGAGGACCACTGCGTTGTCACGGCTGCTGTGCCTGGCGATTGCCACGTTGTTGCTGCCGGGCTGTGGCTTCCATCTGCAGGGGCGCACGCAGCTGCCGCGCGCGCTGGCCAGCGTGCGCATCGAGGCGCGCGATACGCAGAGCGATTTCTACAGCGCGCTGCGCGCCGCCCTGCTGGCCTCGGGTACGCGTCTCGATGGTCCGGATGCGGACGCCGCCCGCGTCCATGTCCTGGGCGATGAAGTGACCGAGCAGGTGCTGACGGTTTCGGCCACGCGCAACATCCCGACCGCGTTCCAGCTGAGCTACAAGGTGCGTGTCTCGGTCGACTACCAGGGGCATGAATTGCTCGCGCCGGAGCTGCACACCCTCACGCGCGAGTACAGTTTCGATGAGCGCGCGCTGCTCGCCAAGCAGCGCGAGCGCGAGGTGCTGCAGCAGGCGCTGGCCGACGACCTGGTGGCGCTGATCATGCGCCGCCTCGCGGCCCTGTAGGCGGTACGTGCTGCGGCTGGCCGGGAGCGATCACACCGCGGTGGCGCGGCTCATGCACCGTTACGGACTCGACCTGCGGCTGGTCGCGCCGGACGCCCAGATCCCCGGCTCCTTTTGGGGCGGGAGCGAAGCGGGCCTGCAGGGCAGCACGCTGCTGGCGCGCCCCGACACACCGCTCCATTCCATCCTGCACGAAGCCGCGCACTACATCTGCATGAACCCCGAGCGCCGCGTGGGGCTCGATCGCGACGCCGGCGGCGATGACGCCGAGGAGCACGCGGTCTGCTACCTGCAGGTGCTGCTGGCCGATACCTTGCGCGATTTCGGACGCGAGCGCGCCTGGCGCGACATGGACGAGTGGGGCTACAGCTTCCGGCTGGGCAGCACGCGCGCCTGGTTCGAGCGGGATGCGCAGCACGCGCGCGACTGGCTGTGCGCGCACGGCATCATCGACGCGGCGGGCGCGCTGACCGGGCGGCTGCGCGACGTCCTGAGTGTGAACAGGCCCTAGCCGCGGCGGCGTGCGCGCCGCCGGCCGCGGCGCGCGAAACGGTCGGTCGCCGCGACCAGCTCGCGTGCGTTGCCCGCCTCGAAGGCCGAGTGGCCCGCATCGGGCACGATGCGCAGTTGCGCCTCCGGCCAGGCGCGATGCAGCGCCCAGGCGCTGCGCATCGGGCAGACCACATCGTAGCGTCCCTGCACGATGACGGCAGGAATGCGGCGGATCCGGCGCACGTCGCGCAGCAGCTGGTCCTCGCGCTGCAGGAACCCGCGGTTCACGAAATAGTGGCACTCGATGCGCGCGAAGGCGGCGGCCACGTCCGGATCGGCGAACCTGGCGATATCACCCGCGCTGGCGCGCAGGTAGCTGGTGGCCGCCTCCCACACCGACCAGGCGTAGGCGGCGCGCGCGCGCGTGGCGGCGCTGCGCGAGGTCAGCCGGCGATAGTAGGCGCGCATCATGCTGCCGCGCTCGCGCACGGGTATCGGCGCGACGAACTTTTCCCACAGGTCCGGAAACAGCGAGGCGGCGCCCAGCTCGTCCTGATAGAACCAGTCGAGCTCCGTGCGGCGCAGCAGGAAGATGCCGCGCAGCACGAGCTCGGTCACGCGGCGCGGATGGCGTTGCGCGTAGGCCAGCGCCAGCGTCGAACCCCAGGAGCCCCCGAATACCTGCCAGCGGCGGATGCCGAGGTGCTCGCGCAGGCGTTCGATGTCGTCGACCAGATCCCAGGTGGTGTTCGCGACCAGCGAGGCGTGCGGGCGGCTCTTGCCGCAGCCGCGCTGGTCGAACAGCACGATGCGGTAGCGGCGCGGGTTGAAGAAGCGGCGCATCGCGGGGCTGGTGCCGCCGCCCGGTCCGCCGTGCAGGAACACCACCGGCTTGCCGCGCGGGTTGCCGCTTTCCTCGAAGTACAGCTCATGCATGGGCGAGACGCGCAGGCGCCCCTTGCGATAGGGTTTGATGGCCGGATAGAGCGCGGACTTCGCTTTCATGTCGACACCATGGGTCCCAGCGGCCGGCCGCCCAGCAGGTGCACATGCAGGTGGTACACCTCCTGGCCGCCGTGCGCATTGCAGTTGACGATCAGCCGGTAGCCATCCGCCGCGATGCCCTCGCGCTGCGCCAGGTCGCGCGCCACCGTGTACAGGTGACCGATGAGCGCCTCATCGCCGTCGGCGATATCGTTGGCAGTGGGAATGGGCTTGTTCGGCACGATGAGTATGTGCACCGGCGCGCGCGGGTGGATGTCGCGGAAGGCCGTGACCCGCTCGTCGCGGTAGACGACGTCCGCCGGCAATTCGCCGGAAACGATGCGCTCGAACAGCGTGGGCATGCGCGCAGCCTAGGCTCTCCCCCGGGTCGCCGGCAAGTCGCGCGGCGGGCGGCCATTCAGTTAACCTGCCACCCTGATAAGGACCTGCCATTGAAACTCAGCGCCGACAGACTCCCGGGCCAGCTCGCCGAGCGGCTCCTGCCCGTCTACCTCGTATCGGGTGACGAGCCGCTGCTGGCCGCCGAGGCCGCGGACGCGATCCGCGCCCGGGCCCGGGCGCAGGGGTTCGATGAGCGCGAGCAGCTGCACATCGAACGCAGCGCCGCCATCTGGCAGGACGCGTTGGGCGCGATCGGCACGCAGTCGCTGTTCGCCAGCCGCCGCATCCTCGAGATCCGTATGCCGACCGGCAAGCCAGGCTCTGGCGCGGCCGCGCTCCTCAAGCTCATCGCGGCCGCTGGGGACGAGCTGTTGCTGCTGATCATCACCGCCCGGCTCGACCGCGACGCGCAGGGCGCCGAATGGGTGCAGGCCGCGCAGCGGCGCGGCGCCTGGGTCAGCGTGTGGCCGGTAGAACCGGCGCAGTTTCCGGACTGGCTGCGGCGGCGCGCGGGCGCCGCCGGGCTGGAACTGTCCGGCGATGCGCTCGCGCTGCTGGCCGAGGCCACCGAAGGCAACCTGCTGGCGGCGCACCAGGAACTCGAGAAACTGCAGCTGCGCTACGGCAGCGGGGCGCGCCTCGGCCTCGACGAGCTGGCCGATGCGTTCGCGAACAGCGCGCGCTTCGATGTGCTGCGGCTCACGCAGGCGATTGCGGCGGGCGAAGCGGCGCGGGCGCTGCGGATCCTGGCCGGGCTGCGTGCGGAAGGCGACGAGCCGGTGCGGGTGCTGTGGTGGCTGGTGCGTGCGCTGCGCGGCCCGCGCGGCGGACCGCAGACGGTGCCGATGGCGCGGCTGGTGGCGCGCGCGGCGCGCGTCGATCGGGTGGCCAACGGCCAGAGCCACGGCGATGCCTGGGACGAGCTGGCGCTGCTGTGCGCCGAGATGTGCGGCCGGCGTACACTGCCGCTGCCGCGCTTCGCGGCGCTGTGGCAGCGAGCGCGGGCATGAGCGAGCCGATCGGCCTGTTCGGTGGCACCTTCGACCCGATCCACTACGGCCATCTGCGCACGGCCTTCGAGCTGTGGCAGCTGCTGGGCCTCGAGCAGGTGCGCTTCCTGCCGACCGGCAACCCGCCGCACCGCGAATCCTCGCTCGCGCCGGCGCAGCTGCGGCTGCAGATGGTGCGGGCGGCGATCGCCGGGCAGCCATCCTTCGTGGCCGACGATCGCGAGATGCGCCGCAGCGGCATGTCGTACACGGTCGACACGCTGCTCGACCTGCGGCGCGAGTATCCGGACCGCTCGCTGTGCCTGCTGCTCGGCATGGATGCCTTCCTCGGCGTGCCGCACTGGCACCGCTGGCGGGAGATCTTCGATCTGGCCCATGTCGTGGTCGCGCACCGGCCGGGCTGGAAGGCGCCGATCACGGGACCCCTGGGCGAGGTGATGGTCGATCGCGGCACCGGCAGCATCCGCGAGCTGCACGCGCGCACCGCCGGGCGGATTTTCGTGCACGCGGTCACGCAGCTGGAGATTGCCTCGACCGACCTGCGCGCGCTGATCCAGTCGAACCGCGACCTGCGCTACCTGGTGCCCGAGGCGGTCCGCGACCTCATCGTCAGCTCCGGGTGCTATGCTCGGCCACAGAGGTGAATCAAGCACGCATGATGACATCCCGCCGCAGCCCGCGTCCGCGCCATAGCGATGCCGCCCGGGGTCCGCGCCCCGGCCGAGTAAAGACTTCCGCCCCATCCAGGTCGAAATCCCGTAGCACTCCGGCCGCCGCGCCGAGGCCCGCCAAGGCGCCGCGCAGCGCCGAGCTCGTGGCGCTGGAGAAGCTCGCGCTCAGGGCGCTCGAGGACCTCAAGGCGGTGAACATCCGCGTGCTCGACGTGCGGGGTCTGACCGATGTCGCCGATACGATGATCGTCGCCTCGGGCACCTCCGACCGCCATGTGCGCGCGATCGCCGAGAGCGTGGTGGTCAAGGCCAAGGCGGCCGGCCGGCGGCCGATGGGCACCGAGGGCCGCCAGGACGGCGAGTGGGTGCTGATCGACCTGCAGGACGTGCTGGTGCACGTGATGCTGCCGCGGGTGCGGGAGTTCTACGCGCTCGAGCAGTTGTGGGAACTTAGTGGAATTCCGCAGCGGTTCGAAGCATCGCTCCGGATCGGGCCTCTGCCGCGCGAACCTGAATTGGACGTTAAGGTCCTGCTCTACCGGGCTGCCCAGGAGGCGGTG
>JAGWPD010000130.1 GCA_028870705.1 Gammaproteobacteria bacterium | reverse complement strand
TCGATGCTGCGCGCGTTCCACGCGATGGCCTGCACGCGCCCGAGGCGGCGGCCGGACAGCAACGCCCACTTGAGGCGCGTGTTGCCCGCATCGATCAGCAACTGCTTCAAGTCACGACCCTCACGCTCACTTCCCCCGAGTTGAAGCGCCGCAGCGCATCGGCGCCATGCACGCACAATGCGCCATCGGCGTCGATGCCGCGCGCATGGCCGACGAAATCGCCCTCGGCCAGCCTGACCGTCACGACGCGGCCGGCGAGTGCGTCCGCAGCGGCCCACTCCGGCGCGAAGGGCGCGAAGCCGGCCTGCTCGAATTCCAGCAGCCCGCGCACGCAATGCCCGAGCAACAGGGCCGCCAGATGGTTTCGATCGCAGCGCCGCATGCCGAGCGCGGCGAGGTCGGTCGGCTCGGCGCCGGCCGCCTGCACCCGGCGTATCACCTCGATACCGAGCGCGCAGTTGATGCCGATGCCGATCACCACGTATGCAGGACCCGCGCCTTCGGCGCGCAGCTCCAGCAGCACGCCGCCGAGCTTGCGGTCATCGATCATGAGGTCATTGGGCCATTTGAGGCGCAGCGGCAATGCCGAAAGTTCCGCCAGTGCGCGCAGTGCGCAGACGCCGACCACGAGGCTGAGCGCCGCGGGCGACTTCGGGAGCGAGGCGAAGCTCCAGCCCATCGACAGGCACAACGCACCGCCTGGGGGCGCAAACCACGGACGGGAGTTGCGGCCGCGGCCGGCACTCTGGAATTCCGCGGCGAGGAAGTCGAACTGCCCCGCCGGCGGCTCGCCGCCCGCGGCCGCTGCCAGCAGCGCGCTGTTGGTCGAGGCCAGCGACCAGGCGACTTCGCCCCGGCGCAGGCGCGCGCGCGCCTCCGGCGCGAGCGACTCGCGTATCCGCCCGGCTTCGAGCGGTACGATCGGCGCGGCCAGCCGGTAACCGCGATTGGGCGTGGCCGCGATCGCCACACCCAGATCCTGCAGAGCGCCGACGGCCTTCCAGACCGCGCTGCGGGTCACGCCGTGGCCGGCTGCAAGCTGCTCGCCCGAATGCACGGCGCCATCGCTCAACGCGTCGAACACGCACTGGACCAGGCTGGCGGCCGCGAGCGTGCTCACGGCAGGACCTCCGGCACTTCCGCCAGCATGCAACGCGCGCCGCCGCCACCGACGCGTTCGATCGTCGGCAACGGCACGGCCAGGATCGTATCGACGCAGGCGCCGAGCTGCCCCAGCTGCGGCCCGGCGAGCGCGGCCCGCGCGGTCGTGGACATCACCAGCACCGAGGTGTCACCCAGCGCCTCGTCCCAGCTCGCGAGCTCGAGCATGTTGCCCGCGAAAGCAGCCACTGCGCCGCGGTCGATCTCGATCAGTTCGCGGTCGGCATCGGCGCGCAGCCGCGCGAGCACGCGCGCGCGGTCCGCCGCGGCGAGCGCCTCGCTGCAGACCATCGCGCAGCGCGAGCCGAGCCACATGAGGACGTTGGTGTGGTAATAGGGCTGGCCGCGTGCATCGAGCGCATCGAACACCTCGGCCTCGTAACCCAGGGCGCGCGCCCATTCGGCCACCAGAGCCTCATCGGTGCGCGCCGATCGCGCGGCGTAGGCCACGCGCGCACGGTGGTCGAGCACCAGGCTGCCCGTGCCTTCGAGGATGCGCCCACCGCGCTCGTGCGCGCTCAGGTCGAGGCGGCGGCGTGGCTGGAAGCCGGTGGCTGCACAGACCTGCGCGACGAGTTCCTCGCGCCGCTCGAGCCGGCGGTTCGGCGCCAGCATCGGATACAGCACCAGCGTGCCATCGGCGTGGAAGCTCACCCAGTTGTTCGGAAACACGGCATCGGGCCGCGCGGGCGAAGGCGTGTCCGCGCCCACCACGACGCGAATGCCTTCGGACTCGAGCGCACGCACGCAGCCATCGAACTCCGCGAGCGCCCGCGAGGCCACCGCGGCCGCATCCCCCGGCGGCGCACCCTGCATCGCGTTGCTCGCCGCGGTCTGCGGGTTGGAGCCGAAAGCCGCGGGCCGCACCATGAACACCGTGCCCGCGCATTGTCGCATTGGTGTGCGCTGCATTAGGAAGCTGACCTTGCCGGGCCCCAGGCGCGACGCATCAATTGCCGATGCAACATATTGACCGATATAAAATAATGTGCGGTACCGCCTGAGACCACCGAAAGCGGGACTCCCTTAATTGTGCAACGCATAGGGGCTGAGGTAGCATGCGCGCGCACTCCACGCCCTCCCAAAAGCCACCGGAATACTTTTAGCGTGATCCCGCCCCGAGTCATCCGCAAGTACGCCAATCGGCGCTTGTACGACGCGACCGCCAGCCGCCACGTCACGCTCGAGGACATCCGCCGTCTGATCGCCGCCGGCGAGCGCGTCCAGGTGGTCGATGACCGCTCCGGCGAGGACCTGACCCGCGCCGTGCTGCTGCAGATTATCTCCGAGCAGGAACAGTTCGGCTCGCCCGTTTTGAGCGTGCAGCTGCTGGAGGGCATTATCCGCTTCTACGGCAATCCCGTGCAGGACATGCTCTCGCGCTACCTCGAGCAGAGCCTCGGCGCGGTCATGCAGCAGCAGCGTTCGGTGCAGGCACAGATGGCCAAGGCGATGGAAGCGCCGCTTGCCCCGCTCGCCGAGCTCACGCGCCAGAACATGGAGATGTGGAGCCGCATGCAGGCGCAGATGCTGGCCGCGCTCAACCCGCAGGCGCAGGCCCCGAACCCGCCTGCCGCAAACCAGAACGGACCAGAGGATGCCGAAGCTCCCGAGGCGCCGACGCCGCCCGACGGATCGACGCCGAAGTAAAGGATTTCCATGGATCTCAAGGGCAAGACCGTCGCCGTCACCGGCGCCGCCCGCGGCATTGGCCGCTCGCTCGCCGCGGCGTTTGCGGCCGCCGGCGCCGAGCTGGCGCTCATCGACATTCCCGACATCGACATGGGCGAAACTCTGGCTGCCTGCAGCGCGCATGGCGCGCGCGCGCGCGGCTACGGCGCGAATGTCGCGGATGAAGCGCAGGTGGCGGCCACCTTCGACCGCATCGTCGGCGACTTCGGCCGCTTTGATGGCATCGTCAACAATGCCGGCATCATCCGCGACGCGCTGCTGCTCAAGGTCAAGGACGGCGCGGTCACCGGCAGGATGAGCCTGGCACAGTGGCAGGCGGTGATCGACGTGAACCTGACCGGCGTGTTCCTGTGCGGCCGCGAGGCCGCCGAACGCATGGTCAGGCTGGGCAATGGGGGTGTGATCATCAACATCTCCAGCATTTCCAGGCACGGCAACGTCGGACAGTCGAACTACACCGCGGCCAAGGCGGGCGTAGCGGCACTCGCGGTGGTGTGGGCGCGTGAACTCGCGCGTTACGGCATTCGTGTCGGCGCGATCGCGCCGGGCTTCACGCACACCTCGATACTGGATGCGATGAAGCCGGAGATCCTCGAGAAGATGATCGCGCCGGTGCCCATGGGCCGGCTCGCCGAGCCCGCCGAAATCGCCCACGCCGCCCGCTTCATCTTCGAGAACGACTTCTTCACGGGCCGGATCATCGATCTGGACGGCGGCCTCCGCCTCTAGATGCAGTGCGTTAGTCTGGCTGGTAAATGCTCGGACGTCTCAGACATAATAGTAATTTTGTCTTTTATAAACAATATATTATAGATGAAACACTCGACCGAGACTTGCGCCATCGGTTCTTCTTGCACTGCATACAAACCTGCGCTATCATATGCCCCGCAGTGAGCCCAGACACCCACACCCATTCCGGAGCCCCGAACATGAACGACCGCACTTTTGACCCGACCGCGCTGATCGAGTCCTACCGCGATGCGCTGGCCCCCGCCCTCCACGCCCAGCAGGAAGCCCTGAAGGCATTCGAGCGCGTGGCCCGCTACCAGTATGCCGTCGCCGGCGACTACCTCGAGTGGACGCTGACCCAGGCGCAGGCCGTCCTCGCCGCCAAGAGTCCCGCCGAGCTGGCCGCCAGGCAGGCCGAGCTGGGTTCGAAGATCAGTGAGCAGCTGCGCGGCCGCGTGCAGGAACTGACCACGATCACCAGCGAGTCGCAGAGCACGCTGAACCAGCTTTTCAACGAAGCGACGGCCAAGGTCGTCGAACTCTCGAAGAAGGCTGCCTAAGCTCCTTCCTCTGGACCTGACGGAGACGGGCCCCGGGGCGGCCGATCCTCCCCGGGGCCTGCTGCCGATGAGCAAAGCCCTGCAAATCGCCACGCCGCAAGCGCTGGTGCGCGGCGTACGCACGCAGCTCGCCACTGCCGGCGCCGCGCCGGGCCTGAACGACTACTTCCGCGCCTGGGCCGACTGGTTCCTGGGACTCGGCCTCGCGCCCGATACGCAGCTGGCGCTCGCGCAATCGGCCGTTGTCCGCGGCGTTGAGACCGGGTGGTTCGCGCTGCGGGCGGCTTCCGGCGAACCCACGGCGCCGGCCAGCGGCGACCCGCGGTTTTCCAGCCAGGCCTGGCAGCACTGGCCGTTCAACCTGTACGCGCACGCATACCACAACCTCGAGGACTGGAGCGCCGGGGCGCTGACCGCCGTGCCGGGTATGTCCGGCGAGAACGCACAGCGGCTGCAGTTCCTGCGCAAGCAGTGGCTGGACGCGGCATCGCCCGCGCATTACCTGCCGACCAATCCCGAGCTGCTCGAGCAGACGCGCGCAGAAGCGGGCGCCAACCTGCTGCGCGGCGCGCAGCACTGGCTCGAGGATGCCGCGCGCCTGCTCACCGGTGGCGCGGCGCCGGGTACCGGGCAGTTCCGCGTCGGCGAACACGTCGCCGTCACGCCCGGCAAGGTCGTGATGCGCAATGCCCTCGCCGAACTGATCCAGTACAGCCCACAGGGCGCAAGCGTGCACGCCGAGCCGGTCCTGATCACGCCGGCGTGGATCATGAAGTACTACATCCTCGATCTCTCGCCGCACAACTCGCTGGTGAATTACCTCGTCGGCCAGGGCTACACGGTCTTCATGCTCTCGTGGAAGAATCCGACCGCCGCCGACCGCAACCTCGCGATGGACGATTACGTGCGCCTGGGGTTGCGCGCCGCGCTCGACACGCTCGGCGCGATCGTGCCGGGGCGGCGCGTGCACGCCGTCGGCTACTGCATCGGCGGCACGCTGCTGTCGATCGGCGCGGCGGCGCTGGCGCGGGCGGGCGATGCGCGCATCGCCACGAACACGCGGTTCGCGGCGCAGACCGATTTCAGCGAGCCGGGCGAGCTGTCGATGTTCATCTCGCCGAGCCAGCTCGCGGCGCTCGCGGCGCAGATGCAGCGCGACGGCGTGCTCAGCAGCCAGAGCATGGGCGCGGCCTTCGCGCTGCTGCGCGGGAGCGAGCTGATCTGGGCGCCAGCAGTCGACCAGTACCTGCGCGGCCAGCGCCCGCGGCTCAATGACCTGATGGCCTGGAATGCCGATGGCACGCGCATGCCCGGCCGCATGCACGGCGAATACCTGGAACGCCTGTACCTGCGCAACGAGCTGGCGGCCGGCACCTTCACCGTCGAAGGCGCGCCGGTCGACCTGCGGCTGCTGACGGCGCCGATGTTCGTGGTCGGCACCGAGACCGATCACGTCGCGCCGTGGCGCTCCGCGTTCAAGACGCGGGCGCTGACGCGCTCGGACGACTTCAGCTTCGTGCTGACCAGCGGCGGCCACAACGCCGGCATCATCAGTGGGCCGGTGAACCCGAAGCGCCGCCACCGCATCTACCGCTGGCACGACGCCACCACGGCCCTCAGCCCCGCGCAGTACCTGGAGCGCGCCGAGCTGCACGCGGGCTCATGGTGGCCCACGTGGGAACGCTGGCTCGATGCGCATTCCTCGCCGGCGCGCGTCGCGCCGCCGCCGCTGGGCAATGCCGCGGCCGGCTTTCCGGCGCTGTGCAATGCGCCCGGCGGCTACGTGCGCGGCTGAACGCCGCGGCCGCTTCGCCGGATCGCCTGCGCCCGCTGCCGCGGCGCGCGCTCAGGCCAGCAGCGCCACCGACTCCGTCAGCGATTTCTCGAGGGTCGCGACCAGCTGATCGATCTCCGCGGGCGTGATCACCAGCGGCGGGGACATGATCATGGTGTCGCGCACCGCGCGCAGCATCAGCCCGTTGGCGACGCAGCGATCCCGCACCACCGGACCCGCCGTGCCTTCCTTGTCGCCGAAGCGCAGGTTGGTGCCCTTCTTGCGCACGATTTCCACCGCGCCGATGAGCCCCAGCGAACGTACTTCGCCCACGAGTGGGTGCGCTGCGAGCCGCTGCAGCGCCTGGTTGAGATAAGGTCCGGTCACATCGGCGGTGCGCTGCACCAGTCCCTCGCGTTCGATGATCTCGATGTTGCGCAGGGCCACGGCGGCGCAGGCCGGGTGCCCCGAGTAGGTGAAGCCGTGGTTGAACTCGCTGTCCTGCTCGCGCAGCAACTCGATGATCTCGTGCGAGACCACCGTGGCTGAGATCGGCAAATAGCCGGAGGACAGACCCTTGGCCATCGTCACCAGGTCGGGCTCCACCCCGAAGTGCTGGTGACCGAACCAGTGGCCGAGGCGCCCAAAGCCGCAGATGACCTCATCGGCGACCAGCAACACGCCGTACTTCTTGCAGATCGCACTGATCTGCTGCCAGTAACCGCGCGGCGGGATGATCACGCCGCCCGCGCCCTGCACCGGCTCACCGATGAATGCGGCCACGCGCTCGGGCCCGAGTTCGAGTATGCGCTGCTCGAGCGCGCCCGCGGCGCGCGCAGCGAATGCCGCTTCGCTCTCACCGAAGCCATCGCCAAACTTGTAGGGCTGCATGATGTGTTCGATGCCGGGAATCGGCAGGTCGCCCTGGGCGTGCATCGGCTTCATGCCGCCGAGGCTCGCGCCCGCGACCGTCGAGCCGTGATAGGCATTCCAGCGGCTGATGAAGATCTTGCGCTTGGGCTGGCCGCGCAGGTCCCAGTAGTGCCGCACCAGGCGCAGCGCGGTGTCGTTGGCCTCCGAACCCGATCCGTTGAAGAACACGTGCTGCAGCTTGCCGCCGGTGAGCCCGGCGATCTTGGCCGCCAGCTGCACTCCGGGTACGGTGGCCGTGCGGAAGAAGGTGTTGTAGAAGGGCAGCTGCAGCATCTGGTCGCGGGCTACGTCGGCAAGCTCGGCGCGCCCGTAGCCCACGTTCACGCACCACAACCCGGCCATGCCATCCAGGATCTTGTTGCCGTCGGCGTCGAAGATGTAGCAGCCCTCGGCGCGCGTGATGATGCGACTGCCACCGAGCGTCTGCATCAGGTGGTAACTCTGGAACGCCGGCAGGTGGTGCGCGAGGTCGAGCTCGCGCAGCCGTGCCGTGCTGGGCGGCGCCCTGGCGGGGATCTTGGTCGCTGGAATTGCGGAAGTCATGATTAACGCCTTTGTTGTTGACGCCCTCAGCGTCGTTGCAGCCAGTAAACAATGGCCTGCGGCAGCTCGCGTTGCGAGCGGCCGCTGACGTACATGCCGATGTGCCCAACGTCCATGCCGAGCGCCATGTAGTCGGCGGTGCCGAGCAGCGGCTCGAGCGCGAGCGAGGCGGCGGGCGGCACCAGGTGATCCTGCTTGCCGTAGATGTTCAGCACCGCCTGGCGGATGTTCTTCAGGTCGACCCTGCGGCCGCCGATCTCGAGCGTGCCCTTGAGCAGCCGGTTCTCCTGGAAGAACCAGCGCGTGAATTCACGGAACGCGGCGCCCGCCTGGCCGGGGCTGTCGAAGATCCATTTTTCCATGCGCATGAAATTGTCCATCTGCGCCTGGTCGTCTTCGATCTCGAGCAGGTTGACGTACTTCTGCTGCAGCAGGCGGAAGGGCATCAGCGCGACATAGGCCGCGTTCAGCACCTCGCCCGGCACCACGCCGTGCGCGGCCACGAGCGCGTCGACATCGATGCTCTGCGCCCAGCGCGACAGCAGGTTGTCCGGCGTCTGGAAGTCGACCGGCGTCACCATCGTGATCAGGTTGCGCACGCGCTCGGGATGGAGCGCCGCGTAGCACAGACTGAAAGTGCCGCCCTGGCAGACGCCGAGCAGCGTCGCCGATGGCAGCTGGTGGCGGCGCAGCACCACGTCGAGGCAGCGGTGCAGGTAGCCGTTGATGTAGTCGTTGAGATCGGTGAAGCGGTCGGCCCCGTCCGGATAGCCCCAGTCGATCAGGTACACATCGATGCCCAGCTCGAGCAGCCGGCGGATCAGCGAACGGTCGGGCTGCAGGTCCATCATGTACGGCCGGTTGACCAGCGCATACACGACCAGCACCGGCGGCAGATTCGCGGTCGGTGCGATCGGCCGGTAGTGATAGAGCGTCAGCTTGTCCTCGCGGTGGATCGCGTCCTTCTCCGAGCAGCCGAAGCTGACATCGGCCGCCGCCTGGAGCGAGCGCAGCGTCGCGGCCATGCGTCCCGGCAGCTCGCCGAGCTCGCCGAGCGCAGCGGTTGCCGGCTCCACGGGAGTGGTTGCGTCGGCCATGGATCCGGGACCTAGCCGCGCGCTGCGGCGAGCGCGGCCTTCAGGTCCCGCAATTGCTGGTGGATGCTGTTGAGTTCGGCGCGGGTCGGCAGGTCGAACTGCTTCGCCCACTCTTCCAGCAGTTCCCGCTGCGCACTGCGCAGCTGGCTGCTCGCGTTGGTGAGCTCGGCCTGGGCCTGCACGAACGCGGCGCCGCGCGCCGCCTGCGCGTACACGCTCTCGGCCGAGTCGACCCACAGCTCGTAGATTTCCTTCATCGAGGCCGGCGCCGCACCGCTCTTGAGGCGCGGCGCGACGCGCGCCGACAGTTCGCGCAGGGCCTGGCCGATGATCTCGCTCCACTGGCCGGCGACCTGCATCTGCGCCTGCGCGCAGCGCCCGGCTAGCTGCGCCAGTCGCTGCCACGATTCCTGCTGCTCACGCGCCGGTCCGAGCGCGGGCAAACCAAACGCGCTGCCTGCGCCGCCAAAACCCGGTATGCCGCCGAAACCCGCCATTGCGCCCAGGCCCGGCATTCCAGCCATGCCCGGCATTCCAGCCATCCCTGGCAGCCCGCTCAATGCGCCGGCGGCCGGCGCACCGAACGGCGTGGCCGCCCACAGGCCCGCAAACTGTTGCTGGAGGACGGCCAGCCCGTCGCTGAATGCGCGGCTGCGCTGCTCGGGATCGCTGATCCCCGCCGAACGCGTCACCAGCTCCCACAGGGATCGCGACACACCCAGATATCGCTCGCACTGCTGCAGGAAATGGCGCGCCAGCCCTTCGGCCGCGGCGCCGGCGCCGGCGGCCGCCCCGGTGGCCATGCCGGCACCGATACCCGGCACGGCAGTCCCCGCCATGCCGCTGCCGGCCCCGCCGCCCGCGGGAGCCGCGGCGCGCACCCAGCCCTGGCCCAGCTCGGACCACTGGCGCAGCATGTCGGTCTGCGCCTTCTGCATGGCCGCGGCCCAATCGCCCGCCGGGTTCGTGTCTGCCGCCATGTCGTCTCCTCCGGGCCACTTCGAATCGGGTGATCGGGCCCTGCCGTTTGTCAGCGATGCGCTACAGTGAAATCATACGCTGTACCGGCCGCGGGTTCAGGAGGCAAGCGTGTCAAACAAGGCTATTCCCGTCCTGGCGGCATTGCTGCTGCTGGGGAGCGCCGCCGCATGGTATTGGTGGCCGCACATCGCGCCTACCCCATCGCCACCGCCGGCGGTGACCGCGCCGGTCGGCCCGGAGCCGGAACCGGCCATCGCCAATCCGATGCCGGCGCCAGCCGCCGACGCACCAGCGCTCCCGGCGCTGGCCGACAGCGACGCGCCGTTTGCAGCGGCTCTGGCGGCCCTGCCCGGCGCTGGCGGCATCGGCACCTACCTGCAGCCCGAGAATTTCATCCGCCACATCGTGGCGACCATCGACAATCTGCCGCGCCATCGACTGGCCGCGGAACTGCGCCCGCTGAAACCCACGCCCGGCGAGTTCCAGGTCAGCGGGGGCGATGAACAGGCCGTGCTCGACGCCCGCAATGCGGCCCGCTATGCGCCGCTGGTCGCGCTGCTCGGCAAGCTGGACATGAGAGCGGTCAACGGGCTTTACCAGCATTTCTACCCGCTGTTCCAGCGCGCCTACCAGGACCAGGGGTATCCACAGGGCTACTTCAACGATCGGCTGGTGGCGGTGATCGATCACCTGCTGGCGACGCCGCGGCCGACTGCGCCACTCGCGCTGGTGCGTCCGAAGGTGTTCTGGGAGTTTGCCGATCCGGAGCTGGAGGCGCGCTCGGCGGGCCAGAAGCTGCTGCTGCGGATCGGCGCCGACAACGCCGCGGTCGTCGAACGGAAGCTGCGCGAGCTGCGCGCAATGGTCGCGGCCGGCTCCCCGGCCGCGCGCGTCGCCACGACGCCGCCTGCGGCGAACCAATAGGGCCGAGGACAGTCCATACTGGCCATCATGCGAGGTCCATCACCCTGGCGGCTTCTGGTTGCCGCCTGCATCGGCGCCGCCGCGCTGCCACTCGGCGGCTGCGCTTCGCTGGCGAGCCAGCCCAGCTCGGCGCAGGTCATGATGGCCGGCGACTGGCGGCTGGACAGCGCGGCCAGCGAGGACTTCGACCGCAAGCTCGTAACGCTGCTCGCGCAGCAACGCGAGCGGATGCGCCCGAAACGCGGCCGCGGCGCGCCGGGCGGTGGCGGTGACAGCGACGAGCGTTCCGGCCCGATCGCCCGCATCAACGAATTCGACGCACTGGCCGTGCCACCCGAGGCAGCGGAAAAGGTACGCACGCGGCTGGTGAGCGAATTGAAGCCACCCGACAAGCTGCACATCGAGCTCTCGGGCGATGCGGTCGAGATCACCGGCGATGCGGATCCGACGCGGCGCTATTCGCCGGGGCAGGCGATCTCGCGCATCGACATCAGCGGCGCGGCCAACCTCGAGTGCGGTTGGGACCAGAACGCCTTCGTGGTGCACGCCAGGTACACCGACCGCGGCGAACGCAACTGGCGCTACGAGCTCGAGCCGTCCGGCAACGGCCTGCGGCTGAGCTTCGAAGCGCAGGATCCCGAGTTCGGGAATTTCAAGCTGCAGACGCGCTATCGGCGCGCCGCGCCCGGCTCCTGACGCCGCGCGTCCGCCTGCGCGGCCTACAGCGCCGAATCGTCCAGCTCGCCGGTGCGGATGCGCACCACGCGCTGGATGTCGGCGACGAAGATCTTGCCGTCGCCGACCTTGCCGGTCTTGGCGGCCTTCACGATCGCATCGACCACCTGGTCGACGAGGCCGTCGCGCACACCCACTTCGATGCGGGTCTTGGGCACGAAGTCGACCACGTATTCGGCTCCGCGGTACAGCTCGGTGTGGCCGCGCTGGCGCCCGAACCCCTTCACCTCGGTGACCGTCATGCCGGAAATGCCGAGCTCGGACAGCGCCGAGCGCACTTCATCCAGCTTGAAGGGCTTGATGACGGCGGTGATCAGTTTCATGGTGGCTCCCTGGGCCCGGCAGGATCGCGCCGGGCCGATATCCTAGCGCAAACGAGCGCGCCAGTTCACGCCTGGCCGATTGCGCCCGGTTGGGCGGCGACCGCCCTCAGGCTTGCGTGATCGACGCGACCACGGCATCGACGCTGGCGCCGCTGAGGGCCACCCCGGCCAGGCCCGGCAGGTTCGCCCGCGCCAGCACTTCGAGCACCGGATCCTTCAGGCGCGCGAGCCGCAGCGCGCAACCCTCGCGCGCCACCTGCGCGGCGAACTGGCCCAGCACCTCGACGCAGGTGCCATCGAGGTTGGGCGATTCCTCGAGGCTCAGCACCAGGGTGCGCACGCCGCGCACGGCGGCGAGCTGCGCGGCGGCGTTGTCGAGCACGGCTTCGACGTTCGCGAAGAACAGCGGCTCTTCCGGCCGCAGGATCAGCAGCCCCTCGACGGGCCGCACCTCGGGGTGCGCGCCCAGGCGGATGAAATCGTGACTGCCGCCCATGCGCCCGAGCACGGTCAGGCGCGGTTGCGTCAGCTCGCGGATCAGCAGCACCAGGCTGACGGCGATGCCGGCCAGCAGGCCGTTGAGGATGCCGAGCAGCAGCACCGCCGCCACCGCGGTCACCACCACCCAGCGATCGCGCCGCCACGCCAGGTAAGGGCGGAGCGGTTCGATGCTCACCGCATGGCGCATCGCGAAGATCACGATGGCCGCGAGCACCGGCTCGGGTATGAGCGCCACCCAGCCGCGCAGCAGCCACAGGGCCGCGGCGACCGCCATGGCCGCGACGCCGCCGGCGAGGCGCGAGCGGGCACCGAAGGATTCATTCGCGGTCGTGGCGGAGTAGCCGGCGCCGACCGGCACGCCCTGCAGGAGTCCGGCGGCGAGGTTGGCCGCGCCGAGCGCGAGCAGTTCGCGATTGACGTCGAGCCGGTCCCCGTGGCGCAGCGCGCACGCGCGCATGGAACCGTAGCTCTCGGCGAACAGGATCAGCATCAGCGCCACGGCCAGCTCGGCGGTGCGCAGCCAGGTGTCGAAATCGAGCGCCGGGAGCTGCGGCCGGATGACGCCGAGCCCGATCGGTCCGACCAACGCGATGCCGTTGCCAGCCGTGCCCAACGCGGCCGCCGCAACGCCGCCCAGCACCAGTACCGCGAGCGTCCCGGGCAAGCGCGGCCAGCGACGCAGCAGCGCCAGCAGCAGCAGCGCGCCCGCGCCGAGCAGCAGGCTGTCCGCGCGCCATTCGGCGCGGCGCGCGTAGAGTTCCAGCAGCACCGGCCCGAGCGCGCTCTGCGTGGCGTGGAAGCCGCACAGCTTGGCGAGCTGGCGCGCCGCGATGATGAGCGCGAGCCCGAGCGTGAAGCCGCGCACCACCGGGCGGGCGATGAACTGCGCCATCCGTCCGAGCCGCAGCAGCCCGCACAGCAGGAACAGGAGCCCTGCCAGCAACACCATCGCCGCGGCGAGCGGCAGCGTCTGGCCGGGGTTCGCGCCGGCCAGCGGGTGCAGCGCCGAGGCCAGCACCGCGGCCGAGGAAGAAGTTGCCGCCACGATCGCGTAGCGGCTGGTGCCGAGCAGCGCGTAGGTCAGGAGTCCCGCGATCGCGGCGAGCAGTCCGGCCAGCGGCGGCACGCCGGCGATGCCGGCGTAGGCGAGCGCCTCGGGCAGCACCAGGCCGGCGACCGACAGGCCGGCGACCAGGTCGGGGCCGAGGCGTTTCAAGGCTGCCTGCCCGACCATCCCGGCAGGTAGCGCGCCCCGGTCGACTTCGCCAGCTTCACGCCCGTGCGCACCGCGCGCTGCGGTTCGCGGCGCAACGCGCGCACGCCGATGTGGGCGCGCAGGAAATCGGCCCACAGGAATTCGGCGAACGGCGCCGCGGACTTCGCATAGCCGCCGGCCTTGTGCACGTCGCCGGCCAGGCTCCGGAAGGGATCATCGTCGAGGTCCGTCAGCCGGCGCGGCATGTCGGCGTAGTCGCGCCGCCGGCCCTGCGCATCGAAGGGGTGCGCCCAGGCGCGGAATTCCATCGTGCGCCAGAACACCGCGGGCTCGAGCCACGACAGGTCGTCCTGCAGCGCGATCCAGACCCGCTCGACTCCTTCCTCGATCAACGCCAGCCCGAGGTGGTGATGGTCGATGATGTGGTAGCGCTGGCCCGGGCCGAGCACCGCCGGGAACACCTGCTGCTGCAGCGACTCGCGCCGCTGCTTGCGGCCGAGCTGCGCCCATTCGCGGCGCTTGCGCGCCACCTCGGCGTAGCCGACCGACATCTGCGTCGGGCGCAGCCGCCCGGGCGCTTCGCTGGCGAGGTGGTGGTGATGTACTTCCGGCCACATGGGCCCAGTCCTCCGTATGTTCCAGGCCACTCGGCCGGAGCCAGTTTACGACGCCAGCGCGCGATTGCCTTGCCGGCGATGCCGGGCGCAGAATGCGCGGCCCGACCGCTGCGCGGTCCCGCGCGCTCCTGCAGACATCCGGTACCGCCCTGCCACACCGTAGCCGCCTCGCCTTCCTGCTGGCCCTGCTTGCCGCGCTGTGCTGGGGGCTGCTGCCGCTGGCGCTGCACATGGTGGTGCCGGTGCTCGACACCTGCACGATCACCTGGTGCCGCTTCCTGGTGGCAGGCGTGGCCATCGGGCTTTACCTGGCGCGGCGCGGCGCACTGCCCCGGCCGTGGCGGCTCCCGCCGTCGTTGCTGGCCTTGTTCCCGGTGGCGGTCGTCGGCATCACGCTGAACTACACGCTGTTCGTGGTGGGACTCCACCTGAGTTCGCCCGAGACCAGCCAGGTGGTCGGGCAGTCGGCGAGCCTGTTCCTGCTGCTCGGCGGCCTGGTGGTGTTCCGCGAGCGCTTCAGCCGCATCCAGTGGCTGGGCGCGGTGCTGCTGATCGGCGGGCTGGCGCTGTTCTTCAACCGCCGGCTGCCCTCGCTGTTCACCGGGGGCTCGAGCCTCGGCCTCGGCGTGCTGCTGCTGCTCGCGGGCTCGTTCAGCTGGGCCATCTACAGCCTGGCGCAGAAGCGGCTGCTGCGCGAATGGACTTCGCCGCAATTGCTGTGCCTGCTGTTCACCGGCGGCGCCCTGCTGCTCACGCCGCTGGCGCATCCCGAGCGGCTGCGCCTGCTGAGCGGCGCGCAGGCGTGGGCGCTGGCGTTCTGCTGCCTCAATACGCTCGTGGCCTACGGCGCCTATGCCGAAGCGATGCACCTGGGCGAGGTCGCGCGCGTCAGCGCCACCGTTGCGGTATCGCCGCTGTTCACCTCGGCTGCGACGCTCCTGGCGGCGGGCTGGCTGATTCCGGACCTGGTGCCCGAGATCCCCAACGTGCTGACGCTGTTGGGTGTCGCCGCAGTGGTCGGCGGCTCGGCGCTGTGCGCACTGGGCGCTGCCCGCCCGCCGGCGCCTGATCCAGCGCCGATGCCCGCCCCGGGGTCCTTTAAACCCTAGCGCCCTGCGGCTCATCGAAGCAGCCATGGTGGACCAGGATTTCGAGGCCATTTACCGCGCGCACGTGGACCAGGTCTATGGCCTGTGCCTGCGCATGACCGGCCAGCCCGCGCTGGCGGAAGACTGCACGCAGGAATGCTTCATCGCCGCGTGGCGTGCACTGCCGGGCTTCGAGGGGCGCAGCCGGATGTCCACCTGGCTGCACCGCATCGCGGTCAATACGGTGCTGACGCTGCGCCGCCGCCGCCCGGGTGACGCCCTGCGGGATGCCGGCGAGCTCGATGAGCGCGCGCTGCAGCTCCCCGGCAGCGCCGAAGCCGCCGGCACGCTCGACGTCGAATCCGCGTTGACGCGCCTGCCACAGGGCGCCCGCGACGTGCTGGTGTTGGTTGGAGTCTACGGCCACAGCCACCAGGAGGCCGCCGCGATGCTCGGCATCGCCACCGGCACCAGCAAGGCGCAGCTGCACCGCGCGCGCCGGCTGATGGCACAGCAGCTTGGAATCGCCATGGAGGCCGCATGAACCCGTCCGGTTTCGAATCGCTCGACGCCGCGCTGGCCACGCTGCCGCGCGAGCTGCGTCCACGGCGCGAGTTGTGGCCGGAAATCGCCGGCGCAATCGCACGCGGCAGCGCAGGCGGCGACCGCCGCCCGCCGCGCATGCAGCGGCTCCAGTGGCCGCTGGCGCTCGCCGCGAGCGTCGTGGTCGCGGGTCTGGCCGGCGCGCTGTG
>JAGWPD010000129.1 GCA_028870705.1 Gammaproteobacteria bacterium | reverse complement strand
TGGTGTCGCTGATTCCACCTGAGGGCAGCGCACACCCGATGTTGTTCGTCATCAAGGGTGCGGGCGGATGCGTGCTGGTATTCGCGGTCGGCCTGCTGATCTGCCACCGCGGCCGCACTCGCACGCTGAACGCCCAGGCGGCCGCCGGCAACTGATTTGACCGCAAGCGCCGGGGTGTCGGCGGCGGCGCCCTGCGCTACAGTTCCGCCATGAACGAACCCGCCACCATCCAGCGCGACCCGCGCTGGGCCGCAGTGCTCGGCCGTGACGCCGCGCAGGACGGCCGCTTCGTCTACTCGGTCAGGAGCACCGGCGTGTACTGCCGGCCCTCCTGCCCGGCGCGGCGCGCCCGGCCGGAGAACATTGCATTCCACGCGGATTGCGCCGCGGCCGAGGCGGCCGGATTCCGTGCCTGCAAGCGTTGCCAGCCACGCCAGGCCTCGCCGGCCCAGGCGCGCGGCGCACTGATGGCGCGCATCTGCCGCCAGATCGAAACCGCGCCCGAGCCGCCGCGGCTCGCGGCGCTGGCGCGCCTGGCCCACATGAGTCCGTTCCATTTCCAGCGCGTGTTCAAGTCCACGGTCGGGCTGAGTCCGCGCGCCTACGCGCTCGCGCACCGTACCCAGCGCGTGCGCGGCGCACTGCGTCGCGCCGGCTCCGTGACGCAGGCCATCCAGGACGCGGGCTTCAATTCCGGCGGGCGCTTCTACGCCACATCGAACGCCGTGCTAGGCATGACGCCGCGGCGCTTCCGCGCGGGCGGCGCGCACACGACGATCCGCTTTGCCGTGGGCGATTGCTCACTGGGCGCGGTGCTGGTCGCGCAGAGCGACAAGGGCATCTGCGCGATCCTGCTGGGAGCGGATCCGGAACCGCTGGTACGCGAACTCCAGGATCGTTTCCCGCGCGCGGAGCTGCTGGGCGGCGATGCCGCCTTCGAACGCAGCGTGGCCGCCGTGGTGCGCTTCGTCGACGCGCCTGCGCGTGGCCTGGACCTGCCGCTGGACGTGCGCGGCACGGTGTTCCAGCAGCGTGTCTGGCAGGCGTTGCGCACGATTCCGGCCGGCGCGCAGCTCAGCTACGGCGAGCTCGCGCGCCGCATCGGCGCGCCGCAGTCAGCGCGCGCGGTGGCGCAGGCCTGCGCGGCGAATGCGCTGGCTGTCGCCATCCCCTGCCACCGCGTGGTGCGCACCGACGGGTCCCTGTCCGGGTATCGCTGGGGCGTCGAGCGCAAGCGCGCGCTGCTCGAACGGGAGGCGCGCGCGAATGCCGGCTAGGCTCGCGTTGTGCGGAGCCTGGCTGGCGCTGACCGGCGCCGCATCCTCCGCTGCGGGGGCAGCGCGCGCGGCGCTGCCGCAGATGCCAGCGCCGCGCGCCGGCGATCGCATCCTGGTCATCGCGCCCCACCCGGATGACGAGACGCTCTGCTGCGGCGGTTACCTGCAGCGGGCGGCCGCGGCCGGCGCGAGCACGGCCGTCGTATGGATGACCGCAGGCGACAGTTTCGAGATCGATGCGATCGTCACCGAGCGCACCCTGCGTCCAAAAGGCTCTGGCCTCGAGAAGCTGGGCGCGCAGCGCATCGCGGAAGCGCACGCCGCGGCCGACCGGCTCGGTGTGCCGCGTGCGCAGCAATACCTGCTCGGCTTTCCGGATCGCGACCTGCGCCTGCTGCTGCGCGCGCCGGCAGGCGGCGCGCCGCTCCGCTCCCGCTACACTGGCGCGAGCGCGGTCCCCTATGCCGAGGCGCTGCACCCGGGCAGCGCCTACACCGGCGCCGCGCTGCGCAGCAACCTGCAGGAAGTCATCGCGCGCTTTGCGCCGACGATCGTGCTGGCCGCGGCGCCACAGGACCGGCACCCGGACCACAGCGCCAGCGGGGCACTGGCGACCGAGCTGGCCCGCTCTGGCACGGCGCGCGCGCAGGTGTACTACTGGATCGTGCACGGTGGCCACGACTGGCCCGAGCCGCGCGGCCTGCATCGTGAGCGGCCGTCGCGCCCGCCGCGCAGCGCGCACAATCTCGCCTGGGAACGCCTGCCGCTCGATGACACCCAGGTGGCCGGCAAGCTGGCGGCGCTCGGCGAGCACCACACGCAGTTGCGCGTGATGCGGCGCTTTCTCGAAGCCTTCGTGCGGAGCGATGAGATCTACGCGCCGGCGCCCTAGGCCGCGATCGGCAGCGGCGTTGGCCGGCCCAGCGCGTAGCCCTGCATGTAGTCCACGCCGATCGCGCGCGCCGCATCGACCGAGGCCGAATCCTCGACCTGCTCGGCGATCACCTTGAAGTTGAGCGTGCGCGCCAGCTTGATCATCGCGGTAACCATGGCCTGGTTGACCGAATCGCGCGCCAGGTTGCGCATGAACGAACCGTCGATCTTGAGGAAATCAACCGCCAGCAGCTTGAGGTTCGAGAACGAGCCCAGGCCACTGCCGAAGTCGTCGAGCGCGAAGCGGCAGCCCATGCCGTGCAGCACACCGATGAAGCGGCGCGCATGCTCGAGGTTCGCGACTACCGCGCTCTCGGCGATCTCGAAGCACACCTGCGCCGGGTTCGCGCCGGTGGCATCGAAACACTCGACGACGAATTCCAGGAACTGCGCGTCGGCCAGCGTCTGGCCCGAGATGTTGATGCCGAGGCTGCGGTTCAGTGGCAGCGCAATCGCGCCGCGGCCGAGCGCATCGAATGTGGTCTGCACGATCTGGCGGTCGATCAGGCCCATCAGGCGGTAGCGCTCGGCGGCCTGCAGGAACTCGACCGGCGCCACATGTTCGCCGGCCGCATTGCGCAGGCGCACCAGCACCTCCATCGCCGGGCCGGCGTCACCGTCGCCGTAGGCTGCCACGATCGGCTGACAATAGAGTTCGAAGCGGTTCTCCTTGAGCGCGCCCTGCAGCAGCTGCAGCCAATGGATCTCGCCGCTCTGGCGCGCCGCCAGCTCGTCGCGCGCCGAATAGACAGTGACGTGATTACCTTGCCGTTTCGCCTGGTAGCAGGCCGAGTCGGCTGCGGCGAGCACTTCCTCGATGCTGGCCGTATCCTTGGAAATCTCCACCAGGCCGATGCTGGCGCCGACATTGAAGATGCGGTCGCGCCAGACGAAGCGGTGGTCGGCCACCTTGCGGCAGACCTCGTCGGCAATCTGGCGCGCCTTGTCGAGCGGACAGCCCATCAGCAGCAGCGCGAATTCATCGCCGCCGAGCCGCCCGACGGTATCGGAATCGCGCACCCCGCCGCGGATCAGCTTGGCGATGTCGCGCAGCAGGCTGTCGCCGGCCTGGTGCCCGCTGGTGTCGTTGATCGTCTTGAAGCGGTCGAGATCGAGGTAGCACAGCACATGATTGCCGTCGCCGCGGCGCGCGCCGTCGATCGCATCCTGCAGCCGGCGCTCGAACTCGCGGCGGTTGATCAGACCGGTGAGCGCATCGTGCGCCGCCTGGTAGGAGATCTGGCGCGCGAGCCCGCGCGATTCGGTGACGTCGTGCAGCAGCAGCACCGCGCCCGTCCGGTCGCCGACCTCGTCCCGCAGCGGCGCCGCCGCCACCTCGACCAGTCGTTCGGCCGGCTCGGAGCCGAACACCAGGGGCCGGCGGCCCAGGTTCAGCGGAGTTCCGGCGGTCAGCGCCTGGTGCACGGGCTCCGCCAGGAGCTTGCGATCGGCCTCGCTGGCCTGGCATCCCAGCTCCTCCAGCGACAGACCGGCGGCCGACCCGGCCGCAACGCCGACGAGCGCGGCGGCCGCGGGATTCAGGTAGTCGACCAGGCCGCGCATGTCGACCGTCACGACTGCGCCCGGCAGAGCCTCGAGCGCGGCGCGCGCGCGCGAGCGCCCGGCAGACGGCGCGCCGAGCGCGGCCACGGTCTGCGTCGGCAGCACCTCCACGCCGACGATCAGCAGCGCGGGCTGGCCGGCGTGCTCGATCGGCCAGCTGCTGAGCTCGAGCCGCGCATGCTGTCCCTGCAGGCCCAGCAGGTCGACTTCGTAGCGCGCGGCAGCCGCTTCGCCAGCGAGGCGACGACGGGTGTTGTCGCCCACCAGTTCCGCATACTCGGGCGGCACCAGGTCTTCGAGCCGACGGCCGGCCAGTTCGGCGGGCTGGGCGCCGATCAGCTGCGCGAACTGCGGATTCGCATAGAGGATGCCGCCCTTGCCGTGGATCAGCACCGCCTCGTGCAGGCGATCGCCGAGTTCGCTCACGGGTGCCGGCGGGGCGGGCTGCGCCTGCGGTTCAGCGACGGCCGCCGTACGCGTCAACAGGTGGTTGACCACGGTCACGAGCGCCGAGACTTCGCGCTGGTCGGTCGCGAGTTCGACGCGGCCACGGAGCGAGCCGCCGACGGCGATGCGGTGCAGCTGGCGCGTCAGCTCCTCGAGCGCGCTGCGCTGGCGGCGCTGCATCACGTACAGCACCAGCAACGCGGCCGCAAGCAGCGCGAACAACAGGCAGAAAAGCGCCAGAATCGACATGAAGCTGTTGCGATTCCCTCTTTGATATCAGCCGCGGCAGCATAGCCCAGCGGGTGGTCGCACCGGAGGGCGAATTCACCATATGATGCCGACTTTGTTGGGCCTCGCCGCCGGCAATTGCGCGGCGCGATTGCCAGTGGAATAAGTAAAGCTTGCTATCATCGCGACTCCCATGATCAATGCCCAGGCCGCCCTCGACCAGATGATCTCACAGCAGGTGCGCACCTGGGAGGTGCTCGACACCCGCACGCTGGAGGCGATGCGCGCCGTGCCGCGCGAACCCTTCGTGCCCGCGGCGTGGCGTTCGCTGGCCTATGCCGACTGCGCGCTGCCCCTGCCCGCCGGCAAGCACATGCTGACGCCGATGCTCGCCGGCCGCATGCTGCAGGCACTGGCGGTGCGGCAGGGCGAACAGGTGCTCGAGGTCGGCACGGGTTCAGGCTACCTCTCCGCCTGCCTGGCTGCGCTGGGCGGCCGCGTGCAGTCGCTCGAACTGCACCCGGAGATCGCCGCGCTGGCCCGCGCAAACCTGCAGGCGGCGGGCGCCGCAAGCATCGAGGTGACCACGGCCGATGGCGCGGCGCTGGTGAGCGAGACCGCCTACGATGCGATCGTGCTCACCGCCTCGCTCCCGATCTACGAGCCGCGCTTCGAACGCGCGCTCAAGTACGGCGGCCGGCTGTTCGTGGTGGTTGGCACCGGCCCGGTCATGGAAGCGCGCCTGGTCCGGAGGCTGGGTGCCGCGCAGTTCGGCTCGCGCCCGCTGTTCGAGACCAGCCTCGAAGCGCTGGAAAACGTGCCGGTCCCACCCCAGTTCCGCTTTTGACCGTGAACGCTGTAACCCAGATCGACCCTGCCGGGTTAAAGGCCAGGATGGACGCCCGCCAGGAATTCTGCCTGCTCGACGTGCGCGAACCCTGGGAAGTGGTGCAGGCCTCCCTCCCGGGGAGCCTGTGCATCCCGATGCATGAAATTCCCTCGCGGCTCGAGGAACTTGACGCGAGCGCGGAAATCATTGTGATGTGCCATGTCGGGGGGCGCAGCCAGCGGGCGGCGGAGTTCCTCGCCGCGCACGGTTTCGGCCGGGTCTGCAACCTGCGGGGCGGCATCGCGGCCTGGGCCCGCGAGTTCGACCCGGGCCTCGACCCCGGTTGACAGCAGCGTTCGGTTACAACAGCAACTAACCCATGGATGTATCGCGCATGAATCGCCATTGGCTCACCGCCCTAGTTCTGAGCTGCGCCGCCGGCACGGCCGGCGCCGAAGACCTGCAGACCGTGTACCAGCACGCGCTCCAGGCCGATCCCACGATGCGGCAGGCCGAAATGCTGCACCTGGCGACCCGCGAGACACGCACGCAGGCGATCCTCAACATGCTGCCGCTCAATGCCGCCGCCAGCAAGAACTGGGTCGGTGTCGCGGGCAACAGCCGGAGCACGCCGGCGCTGGCAAATCTGAACCTGCAGGTCAACCTGTTTTCCTGGGACAGCTGGATTGCGCTCAAGGCCGCCAGCGCCACGGTCGCGCAGGGCGAAGCCAATTACCTGGCGGCGCGCGAGGAGCTGATCTCGCGGGTCGCGCAGGTGTATTTCGGCGTGCTCGGTGCGCAGGACACGCTGGCCGCGCAGGAAAGCGCACTGCGCTCCGTGACGCGCCAGCTCGAGCAAGCCGAGCGGCGCTATGACGTCGGTTTGATTGCGATCACTGACGTCCAGATTGCGAAGGCCGCGCGTGACAGCGGCTATGCGGCCGTGATCGCGGCGAAGCGGGCGCTGGCCAGCGCCGAAGAGCAATTGCGCGCGGTCACCGGCGAGAAATATCGCCAGCTGTCCACGCCGGGCGATGGCATGCCGCTGCTTGCCCCAGACCCGGCGAGCGAAGATGCCTGGGTCACCACCGCGCTCAGCCAGAATGCCAACCTGATCGCCAGCCATCTGTCGGCCGACATCGCGCGCGACAATTACCTCACCGCGATCGGCGGTCACCTGCCGCAGGTCAACGCCTCCGCCTCGCGCACCTGGGACCTGAGCAATTCCAGCAACACCACCATCGTGGACCCGGTAACCGGCCTGAACACCAACACCAAGGACATCCTCTGGTCGGTCGGCGTCAGCGTACCGCTGTTCAGCGCGGGCGCAACGCAATCGCGCGTGCGGCAGGCGCATTACCTGTGGAATGCCAGCAAGTCGGGTTACGAACTCGCGCTGCGCCAGACCGAGCAGCTGGCGCGCGATTCCTACCAGGGCGTGATCAGCCAGATCGCGCAGGTCGGCGCGCTCAAGCAGGCGGTTGAATCGAACCAGATCTCGTTGCAGGCGACCGAAGCGGGCTATGAAGTCGGCACCAAGACCGCGGTCGATGTGCTCACAGCGCGGCAATTGCTGGTGCAGGCGCAGACCAACTACGCGCAGGCCAAGTACGGCTACCTGAACAACCTGATCGCGCTGCGGCTCGCCGCCGGCAATCTCGATCGCGCGACGATCGCGCAGATCAACGGCTGGCTGGTGACGCCCGCCCCGCCGGCGCCCGAGAGCGACCCCGCCGGCAGTCCGGCGCCGGCTGCACCTGCT
>JAGWPD010000128.1 GCA_028870705.1 Gammaproteobacteria bacterium | reverse complement strand
TTCCGGCGTCTCGTCGCCGAGCGATGCCAGGTGCGCAATCCGCGCCAGTTCTTCCCCGCTGACGCCGGCGGCGGGCAGCAGCAGTGTCGCGCGGCGGTTGCCGAGCGTGATCGTGCCGGTCTTGTCGAGCAGCAGTACGTCCACGTCGCCCGCGGCCTCGACGGCTCGGCCCGAGGTGGCGATGACATTCGCCTGCATCATCCGGCTCATGCCGGCGACGCCAATCGCGGACAGCAGTCCGCCGATGGTGGTCGGTATCAGGCAGACCAGCAGCGCCACCAGCGCGGTGATCGTCACCGGCGTGCCCGCGTGCGTCACCGCGACGCCGTAGCGCGAATAGGGGAGGAGCGTCACGATCACCACCAGGAACACCAGCGTGAGCGCCACCAGCAGGATCGTCAGCGCGATCTCGTTCGGGGTCTTCTGGCGGCGTGCGCCCTCGACCATCGCGATCATGCGGTCGAGGAAAGTCTCGCCCGGATCGGCGCTCACGCGCACCACGATCGAATCCGACAGCACGCGCGTGCCGCCGGTGACCGAGGAGCGGTCGCCTCCCGCCTCACGGATCACCGGCGCCGATTCACCGGTAATGGCACTCTCGTCGATGGCCGCGGCGCCATCGATCACTTCGCCATCGACAGGCACGATCTCGCCGGCCGCGATCACCACCAGGTCGCCGCGGCGCAGCTGCGCGGCGCCAACCGCTTCGGTGGCGCGGCTCGCGAGCGTCGGGTCGAGGAGCCGCCGCGCGACCACCGACCTGCGCATGCCACGCAGGCTGGCCGCTTGCGCGCGGGTGCGCGCTTCGGCCAGCGCCTCGGCGAAGTTGGCGAACAACACCGTGAATGCCAGCCACGCGGTCACTGCCAGGATGAAGCCGGGCGCCGCCTCGCCGTGGCCGGCGAGTGCGCGCAGCCACAGCAGCGCGGTCAGCGCCGTGCCCACGTAGACGACGAACATCACCGGGTTGCGCCATTGCGCCCGCGGATCGAGCTTGCGGCAGGATTCCAGCAGCGCCGGTCCGAGCAGGCGCCGGTCGAAGAGTTTCAGTGCTTCGCGTGTCATCTGGCCACGTGCAGCAGCAGGTGTTCGGCGACCGGGCCGAGCGCGAGCGCCGGCACGTACGTGAGCACGCCGAGCAGGAGGATCGAGCCCAGCAGGAGCGCAACGAACAACGGGCCATGCGTCGGCATGGTGCCGCCGGTGACCGGCAGGCGCTTCTTGGCGGCGAGCGAGCTGGCGATTGCCAACGCGCACACGATCGGCCAAAAGCGCCCCAGCCACATCGCGATCGCGGTGCCGTAGTTGTAGAAGGGCGTATTAGCCGCCAGGCCGCCGAAGGCGCTGCCATTGTTGTTGGCAACCGACGACCAGGCGTACAGGATCTCGGTGAATCCATGGGCGCCGGGGTTGGCGACCCCGGCGCGGCCGGCCGGCACCGCCACCGATACTGCCGTACCGAGCAGCACCAGGAACGGCGTTACCAGGATGAAGATCGAGGCCAGCTTCATCTCGGCCGCTTCGATCTTCTTGCCGAGGTACTCGGGCGTGCGGCCGATCATCAGCCCGGCAATGAACACGCCGAGGATCGCGAACACCAGTATCGAGTACAGGCCCGTTCCCACTCCCCCCGGCGCCAGCTCGCCGAGCTGCATCAGGAACAGCGGCGCGAGGCCACCCAGCGGCGTGAACGAGTCGTGCATCGCATTGACGGCGCCACAGGAGGTCGCGGTGGTGACCGCAGCGTACAGCGCCGAGGCCGCGATGCCGAAGCGGGCCTCCTTGCCTTCCATGTTGCCGCCGGGCTGCAGCGCGTCGGCCGCCTGGTCGACGCCGCCACCGAGCAGTGGATTGCCCGCGTGCTCGTTGAAATAGGCGACCTGCGCCAGCACCACCAGCAGCACGGCCATCGTCGCTGCCAGGGCCCATCCCTGGCGGGCGTCGCCGACGATCCGGCCGAACGTGCAGGTCAGCGCGAACGGGATGGCCAGTATCGCCCACAGCTGCAGCAGGTTCGTGAGCGCCGAGGGGTTCTCGAACGGGTGGGCCGAGTTGGCATTAAAGAACCCGCCGCCATTCGTGCCAAGCTCCTTGATCGCCTCCTGTGAAGCCACGGGACCCATCGGGATCAGCTGCTGCGCGTGGCCGGCGAGCGGCTGCAGCGGACTCGCCGCGAGGTAGTGCGAGAAATTCTGGATCACGCCGCCGGCGACCATCAGCAGCGCGATGACGACCGACAGCGGCAGCAATAGATAGAGTGTCGAGCGCACAACGTCGGTCCAGAAGTTGCCGATGGCCTGCGCGCCGTGGCGCGCCAGACCGCGCGCCAGCGCTACCGCGACGGCGAGCCCGGTCGCGGCGGACAGGAAGTTCTGCACCGCGAAGCCCGCCATCTGCACCAGGTAACCCATGGTGGACTCGCCCGGGTAACCCTGCCAGTTGGTGTTGGTGACGAAGCTGACGGCGGTGTTGAGCGCGGAATCGCCGCTCACCGCGCCAAAACGCTGTGGGTTCAGCGGCAGGTGGCCCTGCAGCCGCTGCAATCCGTACAACACCAACGCGCCGCCCGCATTGAACAGCAGCAGCGCGAATGCGTATTCGCTCCAGGGCATGTCGTGGGCGGGGTCAATGCCGGCCCACCGATACAGCGCGCGCTCGATGCGCCCACCGATCGCAGCGGCCACACGCGGGCGGCCTTCGATGGTTTCGGCGATCCAGACGCCCAGCGGCCACATCGACAGCAGCACCAGGCCCAGCAGCAGCGCCAACAGGCACTGGAAGGCGGTTGCCGGGGCCATCAGAATTTCTCCGCGCGCAGCAGGACATGGATGAGGTAAGCCGCGAGCGCGAGCGCCAGCAGTGCGCACCAGCGATCCATGCTGTTCATGGGCGGGAAATGTTCATGGGTGGGAAATGAGCCGGCGCAGCGCGCCCACCAGCCCGTGGCTGGTGCCGTAGAGCGCGAGCAGCAGCAGCAGGCAAATGGGGTCCGACACGGGCATCCTTCACCTAGACTGAGGTTGCCCGGAATGTTCGCTCGCCCGGAATGAGATCGCCGTGAGATTTCCGCAGGCGCAGGCCGAAAGCGCCACGCTGGCACTGCCGCCTTTGAAGCTGCTAACGTGGCTTCACTCGCCACCAACCGTGTGATCCCGTACCGCCGTGACCCTGCTGACGCTGCTCAACGCCGAGCTCGCCTACGGGCTCACCCCGCTGCTCGATACGGCGGGCTGTACCCTGAATGAAGGTGAACGAATCGGCCTGATCGGACGCAACGGCACCGGCAAGTCGACGCTGCTCGGCGTCTTCGCCGGGCGCGTGACGCTGGACGAGGGCGAGGTGCAGCGCCGCGACGGGTTGCGCATCGTCACCGTCGAGCAGGAGCCGGAACTGCCGCCCGCCGACACGCTGTTCGAGAGCCTGCGCCGGCGCGGTGGCCTCGAGCTGATCGAGGACGAGCGTCAACGCTGGCGAGCCGAGGCGCGCCTGGTCGAATTCGCGAGCCGGCTGCGCATCGACGGCACGATCGATCCGGCGCTGGCATCGGGCGGCGAGCGCAAGCGCGCGGCGCTCGCGCTCGCGCTCTCGCTCGAGCCGGACCTGCTGCTGCTCGATGAGCCCACGAACCATCTGGATATCGGCGGCATCGAGCAGCTCGAGGAACTGCTGCTCAAGGCGCCCGCGCTGGTGTTCGTGACCCACGATCGCTGGTTCCTCGATCGCCTCGCGACCGGAATCCTCGAGCTCGACCGCGGCTGGCTGCGCGGCTACCCGGGCAACTACTCGGCCTACGAGCGGCAGAAGGCGGCCGAATTGGCCGCCGAGTCGGTGGGGCGGCGCAAGTTCGACAGGTTCTGGGCACAGGAGGAGGCGTGGATCCGCCGCGGCATCGAGGCGCGGCGCACCCGCAACGAGGGCCGGGTGCGACGGCTCGAGGCCCTGCGAAACGAGCGCGCCGCCCGGCGGGAGCGCATCGGTGACCTGCGTCTCGCGATCGATGCGAGCGAGCGCTCCGGCAGGCTGGTGGCCGAGCTGACGGATGTCTCCAAGCGCTTCGATGCACGCCCGCTCGTGGCGGAGCTCACGTTGCGCCTGATGCGCGGCGACCGGTTGGCGTTGCTGGGGCCCAATGGCGCCGGCAAGTCGACATTGATCAGGTTGATCCTCGGCCAGCTGCAACCCGACAGCGGTACCGTGAGGCTCGGGACCAACCTGCGGATCGCCTATTTCGACCAGTTGCGCGAGCAGCTCGACCTCGATCGCACCGTAGCCGACACGGTCAGCGAAGGTTCCGATTTCGTCGAGATCAACGGCGAGAAACGCCACATCAGCAGTTACCTGGGCGATTTCCTGTTCTCGTCGCGGCGCGCGGGCACGCCGGTGCGGGCGCTCTCCGGCGGCGAGCGCAACCGGCTGCTGCTGGCGCGGCTGTTCGCGCGCCCGGCGAACCTGCTGGTGCTCGACGAGCCGACCAACGACCTGGACATGGAATCGCTCGAACTCCTGGAAGCATCGCTCCAGGCCTTCGCCGGTACGCTCCTGCTCGTCAGCCATGACCGTACGTTCGTCGACAACGTCGCGACCCAGACGCTGGTGGCCGAAGGTCAGGGCCACTGGCAGGAATACGCCGGCGGCTACCGCGACTGGCTGGCGCAGCGGCCAGCCGCATCCGTACCAGCCGCGCCCCTACCAGCCGCGCCCGTACCGGCCGGGGCCCCGCCAGTCGCCGCGCGCCGCCGGATGTCATTTAGGGAAGTGCGCGAGCTGGCGGCTTTGCCCGAGGAAATCACCGCCCTCGAGTCCGAACAGCGCGAGCTCACCGCACGCATGTGCCAGGTGGAATATTTCCGGGCCGGCGCGGAGCGCATGCGCCTCGACCGCGCGCGCGCGGCCGAGATCGAGACGCTGCTCAGCGCGCGGCTCGAGCGCTGGGAGCAGCTCGAGCAACTGCAGGCCAATTCGAGCCCATAGCCCGGCCGGCACTGGCTGCCGGTCGATCGCCGCCGTAGAATCGCGGCCCTCATCTACTCGCTTTCAAGGGTACGCACATGTCCCGATACTCAGCGTTCGTTCGCATTCTTTCCCTGGCGCTGCTGGGCGCGCCGCTGGCGGCGGCATCGCCCGCGCGCTCCGCCGATGCGGCCCCTGCTGCCGCTGCGCCGGTCGCTTCGACCAGTGATCACACGATGTGGGATCTCACCGACCTCTACGCCACGCCAAAGGCCTGGGATGAATCCTATGCCCGCACCAAGGCCGCGGCCGGGCAGCTCGGTGCCTACAAGGGCACGCTCGGCAAGAGCGCGCAGGACCTGGCCAAGGCGCTGGTCGCGATCAGCGACCTGAACCGCGAGGCCGCGCGGCTCTATACCTATGCGTCGCTGGCCTCCGACCAGGACCTGCGCAACGGCCCGAACCTCGAGCGCAACCAGCAGGCGCAGGCGCTCGGCACGCAGCTCGCCGAGAGCACCGCCTGGGTGGCGCCCGAGATCCTCCAGGTTGGCGCGAAGAAGATCCATGCCTTCGTTGCCGCGGACAATACGCTGAAGGCGCGCTTCGATTACTTCCTCGACAACACGCTGCGCGGCGCGCCGCATACGCTGGGCGTCGAGGCCGAGGGCGTGCTCGCCTCGGCGGGCAGCATCCTGGCGCAGCCAGACACCCTGCACAGCATCCTGGCGAATGCCGAGCTGCCGGTTCCAACCGTAACGCTGAGCGATGGCACCCAGGTCAAGCTCTCGCAGGCCATGTACGAGAAATACCGCCAGTCGGCCAATCGCGCCGACCGCAAGCTCGTGTTCGACCAATACTGGGGTGCGTGGAAGAAGTTCGAAGGCACCGCCGGCTCGATGCTGACCACGCAGGTGATGGGCGATCACTTCACCGCACAGTCGCGCAATTTCAAGACCGCGCTCGAGGCCGCGCAGTTCCCGGACAACATGCCGGCCGCGGTGTATCGCACGCTGGTCGCCGAGACGAACGCCGCGCTGCCCACGCTCTATCGCTACCTGAAGATGCGTAAGCGCCTGCTCGGCATCACCGATGACCTGCAGTACTACGACAACTACCCGCCGATGTTCAAGCTGGATGTCCAGCCGAAATTCGATGTGGCCGATTCCGAGCGCATCACGCTCGAGGCGCTCGAGCCGTTGGGCGATGACTACCTGAACCTGATGCGCAAGGGTTTCAGTTCGAACTGGATGAGCGTGTATCCGGCCGAGGGCAAGAAGCTCGGCGCCTACATGAACCCCGGCGCCTACGACGTGCATCCGTACCTGCTGCTGAACCACAACGGCGACTTCACGTCGCTGTCCACGCTGGCGCACGAGTGGGGTCATGCGGTGCATTCGCTGCTCGCGGACCGCGCGCAGCCGTACGAGAAATCGAACTACTCGACCTTCATCGCCGAGTCGGCCTCGATCGGCAACGAGATGCTGCTCAACGACTACATGGTCGCGCACGCCAGGGACAAGCAGGAGAAGCTCTATTACCTCAGCGCCGGCCTGGAATCGATCCGCCAGACCTTCTTCCGCCAGGTGCAGTTCGCCGAGTTCGAGCTCGCGATCCACGAGGAGCTCGAGCGGGGCAAGCCGCTGTCGGGCGAGCGCATGTCGCAGATGTACTGCAATGTGCTGCGCAAATACTACGGCGAGGCCGAGGGCGTGATGAAGATCAACCCCGAGTACTGCATCGAATGGGCGGTCGTGCCGCACTTCTATTACAACTTCTATGTGTACCAGTACGCCACCTCGATGGCCGGCGCCGCCGAGCTGACCGACCAGATCCTGAAGGAGGGCGCCCCGGCCCGCGACCGCTTCATCAAGCTGCTGAGCGCCGGCGGCTCGGACTACCCGTATGAGCTCTACAAGCGCGCCGGCATCGACATGGCGACGCCCGCTCCGTACCGCGCGCTGGCCGCGCGGATGAACCACTTGATGGACGAGATCGAGCGGCTCGAAGCGGAGAAATAACGCCTCCGGCGGAACGGCGGACCCTTCCGGACGCACCAGCCTGTCGGCACTCACCGACAGGCTGGTGCGGCGCCGCACCGGGCTGATAATGCGGCCGTGGCCCATCATGACAGCCAGGATTTCGTGGCCCTGAAGCTCGCGCTCCAGGTGTACGCCCAGGCGCGCGCCCAGTTGCCGGCGGGGGAGCGTTCACCGGCCGAGCAGGAACTCGGCGAACTGTTGGTCACCGTGGTCGGCGTCGCCGACAGCCTGCGCGTTGATCTGGTGCGGGCCGCCGAGAATCACATCGCGCACAAAGCCCGCAACATGCCGCGCCTGGTGAGCGCCGCCACGCCACCCGACCAGCGTTGACGTACACTCATCCGCCGGATGAGTTCGACTTCAATCATTGCCCCGGCACTGCTCGCCTGGCACGAGCGACACGGCCGCCACGATCTGCCGTGGCAACGCGAGCCCACCCCGTACCGCGTGTGGGTCTCCGAGATCATGCTGCAACAGACGCAGGTCGCCACCGTGATCGGCTATTTCGATCGCTTCGTGCAACGCTTTCCGGATCCAGCCACGCTGGCCACCACACCGCTCGATGAAGTGCTGCATCTGTGGTCGGGCCTCGGCTACTACTCGAGGGCGCGCAACCTGCACCGCGCCGCGCAACGGATCGTGTCCGGACACGCCGGCGAGCTGCCCACCGATGCCGCGACGCTCGCGACCCTGCCCGGCATCGGGCGCTCGACCGCGGCGGCGATCCGCGCGCTTAGCGCCGGCGAACGCGCGGCGATACTCGATGGCAACGTGCGGCGCGTACTGGCGCGTTACTTCGCCGTCGCGGGCGTGACGAGCCAGAGCGCCGTGCACAAGCGCCTGTGGGAGCTGGCGGAAGCCTGCACCCCGGCGCACGCAGTCGCGGTGTACACGCAGGCGATCATGGATCTGGGTGCGACGGTGTGCGTGCGCCGCCGCCCGCTGTGCCCGGTGTGCCCGCTCGAGCCGGGCTGCAGCGCGCGCCGCAGCGGCCGCCAGCACGAATTGCCCGCGGCCCGCCCGCGTGGGGTTCGCCGCACCCGGAGCGTCGTGATGCTGCTCGCGCGCCAGGCGGACGGCAGCGTGCTGCTCGAACGGCGCGCCGAACGCGGCGTGTGGGGCGGGCTGTGGTACCCGCCGCAGTTTCCGAGCGTCGAAGCCGCGCGGCTGTTCGCCGCGACACGGCTCGCCGCCGCCGAAGTGGAACCGCAGTCGCGCACGATCCTCCGGCACGCGTTCACGCACTTCGAACTGGAGATCTCGCCACTGCTGGCCCGTTGCGAGGGGTGGAGCGGAGTGATGGATGGCCCACCCGTGCTCTGGTATAACCCCGCGCAGCCGGAACGACTCGGGCTCCCGGCTCCCGTCACCGCGCTGATCCGGAACCTGTCATGACCCGCACCGTGCAATGCGTCGTCCTCAAGCACGAGGCACCCGGCCTCGAGCGCGTGCCCTATCCCGGCCCGCTCGGCCAGCGCATCTACGAATCGGTCTCGCGCGAGGGCTGGTCCCGCTGGGTGCAGCACCAGGTCATGCTGATGAACGAGTACCGCCTCTCGCCGATGGAACCCAAGGCCCGCAAGTTCCTCGAGGCCGAGATGGAGAAGTTCTTCTTCGGCGCGGGGTCCGACAAGCCCGCCGAGTTCAAGCCACCGGAAGCCTGATTTCCTTGACGTTCGCGCCCCTGCCCCGGTCTAATACGCGCCCTTGGTTTCCGGCGGCCAGGTAGCTCAGTTGGTAGAGCAGCGGACTGAAAATCCGCGTGTCGGTGGTTCAATTCCACCCCTGGCCACCACTAATCAATAAGATAGAACAAATGCCTAGTGCAGCAAAATTGCCATTGCTACGCCATTGCTACACCACATCCAATCGATAGTTCCCTAATCTCACCTATTACTGGTAGATCGCGCCGGAGATCGCATGGGTGGGGCATGGGTGCCTGGCCAAGGCGGCCCCCCAGGGGCCCAGTGCACTATAGGGGCCATCAATACTTTGGTGCGGGCCACTACGTATGTATGTTGTACACGGTGAATGCGGGACAAGTCGGTGTCGCGAAGCATTAGATCTATGGGTACATGCTGGTCTGGCTCTGGCTCTGGCACGAGCGCCGAGATACCGGAACTCTTGCCACAACCTTGCATCGCGACCAACACTGGCACCATATCGGCTTTGCCGCCGGGCTGTAACACGCGTCCAGCCATTGCAGTCCAAAGATATCGCGCCACGGACCGCGTATATGGTGAGTCCATCGCACTGAAGTATGGTGAAAGGCAGAGTTCGACCCGACTATTCCCATCCCACGTTAGCGACTTTAGCCAGAGTTCACCGGAGTCAAACCGATCGCGCTCGGCAACGAGTGCGACCACATCACGCATGTTGTCGCGGCTAATCTGACTAAATCCCTTCCGCTCTAACTCGATAGATAGCCGCGTACCATCGGTATCAGTGAATGACCGGTAGTCGTGCGTGTCGACAGGCGCGATCACAATGTCGTCTCGAAATGCATCAAAGCGAATCCGTGCGCCCAAATAACGCGGCGCCCATCTCGCGGACAAAGTACCCAGAGCGCCACATCCGCCACATCAACGCCAACTGCTCCGCCGACATGCCAGGTCGTCCGTTCTTGAACATGGCCACCATCCTTTGCCTACTCCCATATAGCCGATGGTGTTGCGCCGACCTATCGAACTCGCCGGAGAAATGAGAAGTAATCCTGACTTGCGTGTGATCTTTTAAAGGACTATATTCAGTCCTACTATAGCGAGGGATCCCAATGCGCTACTCCTCCCAAATCAAGTCCGTCAGCTATTTGAAAGCCAATGCCGCAGAAGTGCTGGAGGAATTGACCGAGCAGCGGCGGCCGCTGGTCATTACCCAGAATGGCGAGGCCAAGGCAGTGATTCAGGATGTGGCCACCTACGAAGAAACTGAAGCCACCCTCGCCCTGCTCAAGATTCTGGCCCTCGGCAATCAGCAAGTTGTCCAGGGAAAGGTCAAGCCAGTCGGTGAGGTGCTGGCGCGGTTGCGATCGGGAAAGGCCGCCGACTGATGGGTTACACCGTACTCATGACGGCCCACGCTGAGCACGATCTCGAGGCCATTCACGAGTACATTGCCGAGCATGACTCTCCAAAGAACGCGAAGTACGTTCTGGATCGCCTTTCGGTCGTAGTTGACAAGTTATCAACAATGCCTGAACGGGGCGCCGTTCCGCCGGAATTGCGCGCGTTAGGCATGACGGATCTTCGCCAGCTCTATTTCAAGCCCTACCGCGTCATATACCGCATCGCTGAGAACCGAGTGATCATCTACGTGATCGCGGACGGCCGGCAGGACATGCACTTACTCCTGGCGAGACGACTCCTCGGAGGGTGATCCGCGCTGTAGGCGCTTTAGTATCCCGTGCCACCGGCCGCGCGCCATCGCCCGCTGCACCTTGGTGCGATACCGATCCGGACGGAGCGGATTCTTGCTGAGGTGGCGAGTTCGGTTGCAGTACAGGCAAGCTGCGGCAATGTTGGCTGCACTATCCGATCCGCCGTCCTGTTGCGCGATCAAGTGCTCGGCGGTGCATCGTCGTTGGCGAGCCTGACGGAGCGTGATGCTGTACGTAAGGGCGAATTCCTGTGGATCGCCGTTGCACATAGGTTTGTAGCAGTAGCAGCAAAGACCCTGCTGATTGGCAAAGGCCTGGGCCCGAAGACGGGCGATTTTGTTGGTCATGATCTCAATGGGTTTCGTTGGCCCTCGCTGTCCCGATGTGGGAACTGGAGGGAGCCCCGCGGTGAATCACCGACTGGGGCCAAGCGCTCTGGTCTCTAATGAGAACCGGGCTGGGGAACAGTGTGCGTGAATCGGAAAGGGATGTCCAGGAAAGGGGGATTCTGTCTAGTCAAAAGCTATGCGCGAATGCTCCCACTTGTAGCTCGTGGTATTCAGCCTGTTCAGACCTGTCGGGCGTGGTGGGATAGACTCGTGCTTCCCGAACGTTGCAGGCTTGCACCATGACTTCACTGCGTGCGCTGTCGATGCCGTTCCACCTGACCAGTCTCCTGCTTGTCGGCTTCGTGGCGACGTTCCTGGCCGTGCTGGGGATCGCTTCCGGTCCCATGGCGTTGATCGCGCTCCCCGGAATCTTCATTCTGGTGTCGTGGCTCAACAAGTACGCCTTCGCGCAGCTTGAACAGGCAGCCAATGGGGTGAGCGATGCGCCGGTGGCCTCGCTGGAGATGCTCGGGCCGTTTGGTGGGGTGAGACCGTGGGTGCATCCGGTGCTGGCAGGCGGCCTGCTGTACCTGATGAGTGTCGTGTCGCCTCCGGCTCGTGTCGCGGTCAGCGTTGTGGCCTTGCCGCTGTTTCCTGCTTCCCTGGCCGCGCTTGCCATGACACATCGCCTGACCGATGCCATCAATCCGCTGGCGCTGTGGCGGGTCATTGCGGGGATGCGCGGGACCTACCTCTTGCTTGTGGCGGCCGTGGCGGTCGTTGCCGTGTGCGGCGCTGGGGTACAGGCCATGCCGGTGTGGGCCGTCATCCGCTATGCCGTCCTGGGCTTTTTGCTGCTGTGTCTGTACACGCTCATTGGCGGCGCACTCCATGCCAGACGCCTTGAGTTGAATTTTGAGCCGCAAGTAAGCCCGGAACGCAGCGCAGAAAGAGTGGAGGCAGAGTACGCGCGGCGCCGCCAGGCGATGATGGATGAGGTGTACAGTATCTTGAAGGTGCGCAATGGTGTTCGGGCGGGAGAGGTTCTGCAACGGTGGCTGGCTGAGTCGGGTGAGCACCATCTCTACGCGGATGTGCCCATCATTCTGGGTCAGGCGATGCAGTTTCCGGAGCGGCGTGGACTCGCGACGGTCGCGCGAACGCTGATATCGCATCTGATGCAGGTCAAGCGATTGTCGTTGGCCGTGACGGTGATGGAGACCGTGTCGGCGGTGACGACCGATTTCACGCCGGCGTCGGAGGCGGAAGTGGTGGCGCTTGCAGGCTATGCCGTGCCAGCGGGCAAGCGATCCCTGGCGCGAGCGATGATCCAGCGGTGGGTGCAGTATGCGGGAGATGCCGGCCTGAGTGATGCGTTGCGGACTTTGAGGGCGGAACTGGCGTGAGGAGGGTCGGTTCGCTCGCCTTGGTCGGAGCGATGGACCAACTCCCTGGGGCTTGTCGGAAATCTTGTGTGAGAGCCGGTTGCATTGATCAGTCGTTGAAAGCGAACCGCTCGCCGAACTGGATGGCCAGCTGGGCTTTGGCAGCATGCCATGCGATGGGCGGGCGTTTCCAGTTCTCGGTGATGTGGC
>JAGWPD010000127.1 GCA_028870705.1 Gammaproteobacteria bacterium | reverse complement strand
TCTCGGCCGTGCGCATCGCCTCATCGAGCGAGCAGGCCTCGAGGAGGATGCCGAACTCATCGCCGCCGAGCCGCGACAGCGTGTCGCGCCAGCGGACCTTGGATGTCAGCAGCGCGCCGACCTGGCCGAGCAGCGCGTCGCCGGCGCTGTGGCCGCAGCTGTCGTTGACGATCTTGAACTGGTCGATGTCGAGGTAGCAGAGCGCATACGAGGATTCACGCGCCTTGGCGCTCTTGAGCGCGCGCTCCAGCCGGTTCTCGAACTCGCGCCGGTTGACGAGGCCGGTCAGCAGGTCGTGGCTGGCGTGGTAGGACAGGCGCCGGTTGAGCTCGCGCGATTCGCTCACGTCGTGGAACACGAGCACGCCGCCCGCGGTGCGGCCGGCGCCATCGCGGATTGGCGCCGCGGTACTGTCGACGTACAGCTCGTTGCCGTCGCGCCGGATCAGCAGCATCGGCCGCACCGACTTGATCGCGCGCGCGCGCCGGATCGCCACCGTCAGCGGGTTCTCGAGCGGTTCGCAGGTCTCCTCGTGGAAGGCGCGGAAGATCTCCTCGACGGGCTTGCCCATCGCATCCTCGAGCCGCCAGCCCGTGAGGTCCTCGGCCACCGGATTGATGTAATCGATGACCGAGGCGGCATTGGTGGTCACCACGCCGTCGCCGATCGACTGCAGCGTGATCTGCGCGCTCTCCTTCTCGCGGAACAGCGCTTCCTCGTAGAGCTTGCGCTCGGTGATGTCGAGCTCGACGCCGACCAGCCGCAGCAAGCGTCCGTGCGGATCGACCGTGGCCTTGGCGCGGCTCGACACCCAGCGCCACTCGCCGCTCCGGTGGTGCATCCGGTGCACGCTCTCGAACATCGCGGTCTTGCCGGCCACGTGGTCGCGGATGGCGTTCTGCACGCGCACCGAATCTTCCGGGTGCACCAGCGTGCGCCAGTCGAAATTGCGCTGCAGCTCGACGGTGTCGTAACCGAGCATGACGCGCCAGCGCGGCGAGAAATAGGTCTCGCCCGCCTCGACGTCGAAATCCCACAGCCCGTCGTTTGCCGCCAGCTCTCCCAGCTCGCTGCGCCCCTCGAGCCGCGCGAGCGAGATCGCGAGCCGCACGCGCTCCAGGCCGGCGGCGAGGCTGCTGCCCAGGAGTTTCAGCAGCAGCTGCAGGTTCACATCGAACCCGTTGCGCGGCAGCCCGAACACCAGCCCGAGGAGCCCGGCGGGTTTGCCGCGGATGCGGAACGCCACCAGCAGCGCTGCGCCCACCGACAGGTCTGCCAGCAGGCCGGCATCGCGCGCCTGCTCGCGGCGCGGTGCGGCGCAATCGCGGAATTCGCAGACCTTCAGGTGCTCATTGCGTCCGGCGATGTAGGGGAGCCGTTCGAGCGGAATGCCGCGCAGCCCTTCCGGATGCACCTGCGCAAACGAACCGCCCGCGACCATCACGGATTCGATGTGCGAACCGGTGGCATCGAAGAAGGCGCTGAACGCGCCGTCGGCCGAAGTGGCTTCGCGCAGGATCGTCAGGCACTGCCGGATGGTCTCGTCCGCGCTCGAGCGCTGCAGGTTCTGGAAGTCGACCGCGATCTTGGTGCAGGCGACGTCCAGTCCGGGCGCGGGACGCTCGACGCGGCCCGTCCAGAACTGCGGGGCGAGCACATCCGAGGCCGTGTGGTCCTGACCGGGAGCGGGCGGCTTGCTCATGACCGCCGGATTCTCCCACACTGCCGCAGGAAGGCAAAGCAAGTCCCTGTCCCTGTTCGCTATTACGCGACCCAGCTCTCGCCCCTATTCAACGCTGCAGCGCCGCCCGGGCCGCGCGGAAGCTGGCGTGCAGCCGTTCCTCCAGCTCCCGCTGGCAGTGCTCGAGGCCGGTGGAATCGAGTCCGCGCGGCACCGTGTAGGGCTCGCCGATGGCGATCGCGATGCGTGCGCGCGGCCATGGCAGCACGAACTTGTCCCAGTGCACCAGCCAGGCGCGGGAGGCCGCGTAGGCCAGCGGCACCAGCGGCCGCCCGGACATCTGCGCCAGCAGCACGGCGCCGGGCTTGCACTTGAAGCGCGGCCCGCGCGGGCCGTCGGGATTGAGCACCGGCGAAACCTGCTCGCGCATCAGCGCCCGGAAATATTCCTTCATCGCCAGCGCGCCGGTGCGCGTCGATGAACCGCGGATCACGTGCCCGCCAAGCCGTCGCATGATCATCGCGCCGAGCTCGCCATCGCGTGACGGGCTGATCAGAAAACCGGTGCGCAACGGGCGCGCACGCTGCTGCGCCAGCAGGAACTGCGCACAGAACAGATGATGCTGATGCCAGTAGACCGGCAGGAAGGAAGGCTGGAGCGCGAGCACCTGGTCCAGGTGCTCCGCGCCCACCACAGTGGTCACGCGGCAACTGCGCCACCACAGCCGCACCAGGCCGGCTACGACTGGCGCCGCATAGCGATACAGCACACGCCGGCCGGCGCTGAGGCGCTGGCCGGAAATGCTGACCTGCCCGTACAGCCCGCCGCGGAGGCCACCGTCACCGGGATCGCGCGCGCCCGGCTCGTTCACGTGCGCAATACCTGTGCCAGCGGCAGCGGCAGCAGCACCAAGCGAGTGACCGGCAGCGCCGTCACCACGCTCACGAGCAGGCGTGGCGCGAGCCGCGGCCGGCGGCAATGCCAGCCGCGCCGGCCGAAGGCGACGCGGCGCCCGCGCACGCGTACCCGTGGCGCATCGGCGAGCGTGGCTCCGGCGGCTTTCAGCGCCGCCTCCTTC
>JAGWPD010000126.1 GCA_028870705.1 Gammaproteobacteria bacterium | reverse complement strand
TAAAACTGGCCGCGGCGCCGGCCAACGGCGCGGCGCGGGGCCATGCGCCCGCGCCGCACGCCAGCGCCGACTCGCCGGGCATGTTGCTCGCGCTCGCCTTTCCGGATCGGGTCGGGCGGCGCCGCAGCGAGGGCGGCGGACGCTACCTGCTGGCCAACGGCCGCGGCGCGGCGTTCGCGGCCGCAACCGGACTCGGCACGCAGGAATTCATCGTCGCCGTGGAACTCGACGATCGTGACCGCGAAGCGCGCATCGACCTGGCCGCGCCACTCGATCGGGACGAGCTCGAGGCGCTGTTCGCCGGGCAGATCATCGCCAGCGAACAGGTGGACTGGGATGCGCGCACCGCCGCCGTGCTCGCGCATCGCACGCGTCGCTTCGGCGCCCTGCTGATCGAGGACAAGCCGCTGCCGTCCGTGCCGGCGGAGCTGGCCGCCGCGGCCATGCTGGCCGGCGTCCGGCAGCTCGGCCTCGGGGCCCTGCCCTGGGACGAAGCGAGCCTGAACCTGCGCGCGCGACTGGAGTTCGCGCGTCAGTTGCCGCGCGCTCCTCACGGGCCGTGGCCGGCGAGCGATGACGCGGCGCTGTTCGCGGAACTCGGGCAGTGGCTGCCGCCGTGGCTGGCGGGCATGACGCGCCGCGAGCACCTGGCGCGCCTGCCGCTGGCCGAGGCGCTGCGCTCCCGCCTGAGCGGCCCGCAACGACGGGCCCTCGAGGTCCTTGCGCCGGCCGAGCTCACGATGCCAACGGGTTCGCGGATCCGCATCGACTATGCCGGCGACGGCGCGCCCGCGATCGAGGTGCGCCTGCAGGAGGTGTTCGGCCTCGGCGCGACGCCGCGCATCGGCGCCGGCGCGGTGCCGGTCACGCTGCGGCTGCTCTCGCCCGCGCGCCGGCCGGTGCAGATCACGCGCGATCTCGGCGGCTTCTGGAAGTCGAGCTATGCCGAGGTGCGCAAGCAGATGCGGGGTCGCTATCCCCGCCACGACTGGCCCGAGGATCCGCTCGCCGCCGCGCCGACGCGCGGCGCCCGCCGGCGCAAACCGGGCAAATGATCATGACGCTCCGTCATTGGCACAGGACTGCCCAGGCGGTATCTTTGACTCATGAACAGACCCGATTTCCCTGGCCTGGTCCTGGCCGCGGCGACCGCAGCGCTCCTGTCAGGTTGCACGCAGGGCCCGACCACCCCCACCGCCGCGCCGACAGCCGCGCCGGCCGCCGCCGCTCCCCGACACGCTGACGCTCCCGGCATCGCCTGGTTCGCGGGCGACGTGAACGCCGCGTTCGCGGCCGCGCGCAGCGCACGCAAGCCGATCCTGCTTTACTGGGGCGCCATCTGGTGTCCGCCTTGCCAGCAACTGAAATCGACGGTGTTCTCGCGCCCGGACTTCATCGCCAAGAGCCGCCTGTTCGTCCCCGTCTATCTCGACGGTGACGACGCGGGTGCGCAGAAGTGGGGCGAGCAGTTCCGCGTGTCCGGATATCCGACCGTGGTCGTGCTCGACGCCGATCGCCACGAGCTGATGCGCATCGCCGGCGGCATGGACCTCGGGCAGTACGCGGCGGTGCTCGACAATGCGCTGGCCGACGTGCAGCCTGCGGGCGCACTGCTCGACCAGGCGGCAGCCGGTCATCCGCTCACGCTCAGCCAGTGCCGGCGCCTGGCATTCAACAGCTGGGAACTCGATGGCGGCGCCGACGCGCCCGCCAACGCTGCGCTGGCGCTGCACCTGGATGCCGCCTCCGAATCCTGTCCGGCGGATGCGCGCATCGAGCGCGCGCGGCTGCGGATCTTTGCCGCGGCCTTTGCGACCCGCGCCGAGGCCGACGCGCTCAAGGCCGGCCAGGCGCCGAGCGCGGCGCTGCGCACGCGGGTCAACACGGTCGAGGCGGTGCTGAGGGACGAGCGCACCGCTCTGGCGGTCGCCGACGCGCTGCAATACCTGGACGAGAATTTCTTCCGCGTCGTGAAGGCGCGCGGCGAGGCGGCCGCGCCCTGGCTGGCGCGCTACAGCAAGGTGATGGATCTCGCGGCGGCGTTGCCTGATTACGCGGAAGCGGACCAGCTGGGCGCGATCGGTTCCAAGCTCCAGGCGATCAAGACGATCAACGGCGCCATTCCGGCCGGCGTGGCGCGCGCCGCCAGCGCGCGCGTGGCGTCCGCGTTGGCCGAACGCCAGATACCGTATGTGCGCTCCGGCATCATCAACGGCGTGCTGCCGATCTACGACATGCTCGGCCAGAACGAACAGGCCTACAAGGTGGTGCAGGGCGAGCTGACCCGCACGGCGACGCCGTACTACTACAAGACCGATCTCGGCGAACTGGCCGAGGGACTGGGCCGCAAGAGCGAGGCGCTGAAGTGGTACGCGGAAGGGTTCGCCGAAGCGCAGGGCCCCGCCACGCGCTTCCAGTGGGGTGCGATCTACGCCGGCGGCCTGCTGCGGCTGCAGCCGGACGACGCGGCGAAGATCAGCGCGGTCACGGCGCAGGTGCTCGGCGAACTCGACGGCCCCGATCGCATCTACCGGCGTGCGCGCATGCGCCTCGAGCGCCTCGACCAGGCGCTGCGCAAGTGGAACGCCGACACCAGGGGCGCGCACCACGACGTGCTGGTAGGCTTGCGCCAGCGCATGCAGCAGATCTGCGGCAAGATCCCTAAGACCGAGGCCGCGCGCGGCAGCTGCGACGCCTTCCTCGCCAGCGCCTGACCGGCGCGCCCGTGGCCCTGCTAGACTGACCCGTCCCGCGGCGGGCCTGTAGCACAACGGTTAGTGCAGGGGACTCATAATCCCTTGGTTCCAGGTTCGAATCCTGGCGGGCCCACCAATTCCGTCCATCGGGAGCAGATGCATGAACAGCTTCAATGCCCGGGCCTGCGTGCTGGCCACGCTCGCGCTGCTGCTGGCGCCCGCGCCGGCACCGGCGCAGTCCGCGCTCGTGCTCTCCACCTGCAATGCGCAGAGCGGCACGCCCTTGCCGCCCGCCTGCAGCGCGGTGCGCGGCGACCGGGCCGAAGGCTGGCTCGCGCAGAGCCGCGCGGAAGTCATGGCGCGCAACGGCGTGGTCAGCACCAGCCATCCGCTGGCCGCGCAGGCCGGCCTGCGGATCCTGCAGCAGGGCGGCAACGCGGTCGATGCCGCGGTTGCCGCCGCGGCCGTGCTCAACGTCGTCGAGCCGCAGAGCGCCGGCATCGGCGGCGACATGTTCGCGATCGTCTACGTGGCGAAGGAACACCGCCTCATCGGCATCAACGCCAGTGGCTGGTCGCCCACCGGGGCGACGCCGGCGCGGCTCAAGGCGCAAGGCTACGACGCGGCGAGCGGCATGCCCGAATTCGGCATCCTCACGGTCGACGTGCCGGGCGCGGTCGACGGCTGGGACCAGCTGCTGCGTCGCGCCGGCACGATGGATTTCAGGAAAGTGCTGCAGCCGGCGGTCGAGCTGGCCGAGCAGGGTTTCCCCTGGTCGCAGCGCGTGGCCGCCGAGATGGCCGATACCTACACCTACAACAAGCAGGTGCGCGCGGATCCCGACACGCTCGATACCTACTACCCTCACGGCGCGCTGCCGGCGCCCGGCGTGATCTTCCGCAATCCCGGGCTCGCGCGTGCGTTCCGCGCGTTGCAAAAACATGGGCGCGACGCGTTCTACCAGGGGGAGATCGCGCGCGCAATCGTCGCGAAATCGAACGCGCTTGGCGGCACGCTGACGGCGGCGGATCTCGCCGACTTCCATGCCGAATGGGTCACGCCGCTCAGCACCAGCTACCACGGCTTCGACGTCTACGAGCTGCCGCCAAACGGGCAGGGATTCGCGGTGCTCGAGGAGCTGAACCTGCTCGAAGCCTGCGTGCCGCGGCTCGGCTTCGAGCTGGCGAAGCTGGGGCCCGCTTCGCCCGACTACTGGCACCTGCTGGTCGAGACCAAGAAGATCGCCTTCGCCGACCTCGATCGCTACAACGCCGATCCGCGCTTCGCCAGGGTGCCGATCGAGAAACTGATCTCGAAGGACTATGCAGCCGCGCAGTGCGCGCGCATCGACATGGCGCACGCATCCGCGCCCGCCTCGCAGCCCCAGCAGCAGGGCGGCACGGTCTACATCACGGCCGCCGACCGCTGGGGCAACATGGTGTCGTTCATCTACAGTGTCTATGACGCGCTCGGTTCCGGTATCACGGTGCCGGGCTACGGCTTCGTGCTGCAGGATCGCGGTGCGCTGTTCTCGCTCGACCCGGCGAGCCCGAACCTGATCGCACCGCGCAAGCGCCCGTTCCACACGATCATCCCGGCATTCGTCATGAAGGACGGCCAGCCGCTGCTGGCCTTCGGCCTGATGGGCGGGAGCATGCAGGCGCAGGGTCACATGCAGGTGCTGGTGGACATGATCGACCTGGGCGCCAACCTGCAGCTGGCCGGCGATGCGGCGCGCTTCAATCACTCGCAGGACAACAACACCCTCGAGCTCGAGTCGCAGCTGTACGATCTCCTGGGCGCGCAGCTGGCGGCTCGCGGGCACAAGGTACGCAAGGCCAATGGCGACGACATGGGCGGCTTTCAGGCGATTCTGCATGCAGCGACGCCGGCCGGCGACTACTACCGCGCCGGCTCGGATCATCGCAAGGATGGCGGGGCCGTCGGCTGGTAGCCGTTGTCAATACGTGCGGATGCGGGATCGCGGCGCAGTGGCCGGGGCTATACTGAAACGCGGGTCCGGCAGCAGCGGAGCCGGCGGCACCGGGGAGTGAGTCCATGACGAATCAGCACGCGGTCCTGTGGGTCGATCACCAGCACGCGCAGGTGATGCACCTGGAAGCCGACGCGACCCAGGTGCAGAAGATCAAGGCCCACGTCCACCACACGCGCCAGCACGGCAGCAAGGTGCGTACCGAACATGAATTCTTCGGCGAGGTCTGCGACGCGCTGGCCGATATCCGCGCGGTGCTGGTGACCGGTTCGCACAAGGCGCAGGCGGATTTCCGCCACTACGTCGACAAGCACCGCCCGGCGCTGGCGCCGCGCATCGCCGGCTGGGAAACGGTCGACCACCCGAGCGACGGCCAGCTGGTGGCGCTGGCGCGCAGGTTCTTCGTCGCGCACGACCGGATGGCCGGCATTCCCTAGGCCGCGCGCGCGCCGAGCGCGCGCGCGCGCTGCAGCCATTTCTTCCGCACCGCCGCGCTGACTCCTTCGACCATGCCGACGATGCTCGAGCGGACCGGCGCGATGCCGATGAATGCGAGGATGTTCCGCTCCAGGCTCTTGAGGCTGTGCGAGCGGTAGTACCAGCGGTAGAAGAATGCCGGCATGCCCATCGTCACGAACACGTGGGCCGAACGGCCGGCGAGCAGGCGGCGCGAACGCTCGCCGCCGCGCGCGGCGCTGAAGGCAAAGCCCGGGCGCGCGACCTGTTCGAAGAAACCCTTGAGCATGGCCGGCATCGAGCCGAGCCACAGCGGGTAGACGATCACCCAATGCTGCGCCCAGGCGAGATCCGCCTGGCAGCGGCGCACCGCCGCGCCCGGCTTGCCCGACTGGAAGTCGCGCGCGCTGCGCAGCAGCGGCAGCCGCAGGTCCGCCACGGCGATGCGCCGCACTTCGTGGCCCGCGGCGCGCGCGCCGCGCTCGTAGGCATCGGCGAGCGCGTGCACGAAGTGCACCTGGTCCGGGTCGGGATGCCCGTCGATGATCGTGATGCGCCGGCTCACCATATGCGTGCCCGCTTGTCCGGCTCGACGTACAGCTGGTCGCCCGGCTGGACCCTGAACGCGTCGTACCAGGCTTCGATGTTGCGCACCACGCCGTTGACGCGGAATTTCCGGTAGGCATGCGGGTCGCTGGTGGTGAGCTGGCGGATGTAGTCATCGCGCCCCTTGCCGCGCCAGCTCTGCGCGTAGGCGCGGAAGAAGCGCTGGTCGCCGCTGAGCCCGTCGATGACCGGCGCCTCCTTGCCGTGGAGCGAAGCGTGGTAGGCATCGAGCGCGATCGCCAGTCCACCGAGGTCGGCCAGGTTCTCGCCCATCGTCAGGTCCGGCTTGATGTGCAGCCCGGCGACCGGCTCGTAGCTGGCGTATTGCGCGCCGAGCGTGGCGGCGCGCTGCCTGAACGCGTCGGCGTCGGCGGCCGTCCACCAGTCGCGCAGCGCCCCGCTCGCATCGAGCGTCCGGCCCTGGTCGTCGAAGCCGTGCGTCAGCTCGTGGCCGATGGTCGAGCCGATGCTGCCGTAGTTGACGGCCGGATCGGCCGCGATGTCGAAGTATGGCGCCTGCAGGATCGCCGCGGGGAACACGATGTCGCGCAGCGAGCCGTTGTAGGCGTCCATGGTCTGCGGGGTCATGAACCAGTCGCTGGTGTCGACCGGCCCGTCGCTGCGGCCCTCGAGGAAATGCCAGTCCGCGGCCGCGGCGCGCTGCACGTTGCCGACGATGTCGTCATCGCGGACCACGAGGCCGGAATAATCGCGCGGCTTGTCCGGATAGCCGACCTTGACCACGTAGGTGTCGAGCTTGCGCAGCGCCTCGGCGCGCGTTGCCGGGCCCATCCAGGCCAGATGCTCGATGCGGCGGCGGTACGCGGCGATCAGCTCCGCAGCCAGCGCCTGGATGCTCGCCTTGGTCGCGGCCGGGAAATAGCGCCCGGTGTATAGCTGGCCGACAGCCCAGTCCAGCGTGCCGAAGCAGGCGCCGCCCGCCAGGCAGTCGCCGCCCGAGACCGCCTTCACGCCTTCCTTCCAGCGCTCCGGCCGCGCCTTGATGCCGAGCAGCAGCTGGTCGCGGAACGCGAAGCGCGCATCGGCGAAGGCGCGATCGAGATAGGGCGCGGCGGAATCCAGCGTCCGGTATGCGAGCCAGGCGCGCAGCGTGTCGAGGCTGGTATCGGCGTAGATCTGCGCGAGTTGCGGAAAGGCGCTCTGCTCGGCGACGATCACCCGGAGCTTACGCTCGAGCCCGGCGCCACGGAGGAACTCGGCCCACGCGAAGCCGGGCGCAAACGCCTGCAGCGCGGCGGGCGTATACGGATTGTAGACCCTGGGCAGGTCGCGCTGCTGCGCCTTGGTCCAGCTGGCCGCGGCAATGCGGCTTTCGAGCGCGAGGATCGCGTTGGCATTGGCCTGCGGCGCGGGCCAGCGCGCGAGCGTCAGGAGCCGTGCCGCGTAGTCGCGCAGCCCGGCCTTCTCCCGGGCGAATTGCGGATCGAGGTAGTAGTCGCGGTCGGGCAGCGACAGGCCCGACTGCGACAGGTAGACCGCGTAGCGGGTCGTGTTCTTGAGATCCGCATCGATCGTGATCGCGAACAGGCTGCCGCCGAAGCCCGCCATCGACCGGCCCATGAGGTTCGCCAGCTGCGCGCGCGTCCTGCTGCCGCGGATGGCGGCGAGCTGCGGCGCCAGCGGGCGCAGACCCAGCGCCTCGCGGCGCGCGTCATTCATGAATGACCTGTAGAAGGCGCCCACCTTGCCGGCGAGCGTCGTGGGTTGATGCGTGGCGTCCGCGGCGGCGGCATCGATGATGCCGTGGATCTGCGCCTCGGTCTCGTCGCGCACCCGCTGCGCCTCGGTGATGAACGGCTGGTCTGCCGGGATGGCAGTGCGATCGAGCCAGGCACCGTTGCTGTACTGGAAGAAATCGTCGCCCGGCCGGGTGGTCGGATCGGCGGCCGACATGTCGAGGCCGACGGGCGGATAGAGCGGGCCGCCCGCGCTGGCGGCCGCGGACAGCAAGGCGCTTGCGAACAGTGCGATGGTGCGGCCGTACATGGGAGCTCCTCTGCGTGGCGTGGCCGGTTCGTTCTGGCCCCGACTATACTCAGCCGGCGTAGCCGCCCGCCAGTGCGTGGCGGCGCGGGCGGCGCTCCTGTTAGAGTGCCGCCACCGGATTTCCTGGACGCGGGCCCGCATGCGCCGATTACGCCAGCTGTTCGACAACAACCGCGCCTGGGCCGAGCGCATTCGCGCGCAGGATCCGCAGTTCTTCCAGAAGCTCTCGCGCCAGCAGTCGCCCGCCTACCTGTGGATCGGCTGTTCCGACAGCCGCGTGCCGGCCAACGAGATCGTCGGGCTCCTGCCCGGCGAGCTGTTCGTCCACCGCAACGTCGCCAACCTCGTGGTGCACACGGACCTGAACTGCCTGTCGGTGATGCAGTTCGCGGTCGATATCCTGAAGGTGCGCCACATCATCGTCTGCGGCCACTACGGCTGCAGCGGCGTGCGCGCCGCGTTTCGCCGCGAGCGCATCGGGCTTTCCGACAACTGGCTGCGCCATGTGCAGGACGTACGCCAGAAGCACGAGCCACGGCTGGCCGCGGCCGGGAGCGAGGCGGCTGCCGGCGATCGCCTGTGCGAACTCAACGTGATCGAACAGGTGGCGAACGTCTGCCAGACGACGATCGTGCGCGATGCCTGGGAACGCGGCCAGGAACTCGCGATCCACGGTTGGGCCTACGGCCTGCAGGACGGGCTGCTGCGCGACCTGAACACGACGGTGGTCGATGCGCAGGAACCGCAGGCCGTGTACCAGGCCGCGCTTGCGGCGCTGGATGGATGAAGCAGTCCAGCACCTCGCCGCTGGCCCGCGACCCGGGGATTTCCCCATGCCGCACGCTGCGGGCGTGAAGCGGCCCCAGGCCGCGCTCGTCGCTGCATTGCTGGCGCTGGCGGCCTGCAGCAACACCGAGCTGCCGCCACCTCCGCCGCCGAGCGAGGCGCTCGAAGGCGCGCTGTCGATCATCGCCTGGCCCGGATACGTCGAGCGCGGCGCGACAGACCCGCGCTACGACTGGGCCACGCAGTTCGAGCGCGACACGGGCTGCAGGCTCACCGTGAAGACGGCCGGCACCTCCGATGAGATGGTCGCGCTGATGAGCCGGGGCGGCTACGACCTGGTCACCGCATCGGGCGATGCGACGCTGCGCCTGGTGCGCGGGGGTATGGTGCAACCGATCGACGTCGCCAGGGTCGCGGGCTACGACACGATTGATCCGCGCCTCCGGGAAGCGCCGTGGCATTTCGTCGATGGCAAGCACTACGGCGTACCCTATCAATGGGGGCCAAACGTGCTGATGTACAACACGCGGGTCTTCCGGAAACCGCCCTCGTCGTGGGCGGTCGTGTTCGAGGGCGGAAAATTCCCCGACGGCAAGCCGGCGCGCGGGCGGGTGCAGGCCTATGACGGCCCGATCTACATCGCCGACGCAGCGCTGTACCTGATGGCGCACCAGCGCGCGCTCCGCATCGTGGACCCTTACGAACTCAACGAAACGCAGTACGCGGCGGCGCTCGGCCTGTTGCGCGCCCAGCATCGGCTGATCCATCGCTACTGGCAGGATCCCGACGCACAGGTGCAGGACTTCATCAAGGAAGGCGTCGTGGTCTCCGGTTCCTGGCCCTACCAGGCACACACGCTGAGCGCGAAGCACCAGCCGATCGCAAGTACCATTCCCGGCGAGGGCTCGACCGGGTGGGCCGACACCACGATGCTGCACGCACGTGCACGCCACCCGAACTGCGCCTACCAATGGCTGTCGTGGTCGCTGACGCCCAGGGTACAGGGCGATGTCGCCTCCTGGTTCGGGTCGGTGCCGGCCGTGCCAGCTGCCTGCAGGGGCAACACCCTGCTGGGCGCCGAGGGCTGCAGGGACAACGGCAGCGAGGATTTCGACCGGCTGCACTTCTGGCGCACCCCGGAAGCGGCGTGCAAGAGCCAGGGCAGCTGCGTGCCCTACAGCCGTTGGTCGACCGACTACATCGCGGTGATGGGCGGCCGCTGAGCCTCAGCGCAGCGGCTTGCGGAATTTCAGCACGAAGTTGTCGGCCTCGCCGATCGCCAGGTAGCGGGCGCGGTCCTTGTCACCCTGCGAGAGGGTCGGCGGCAACGTCCACACGCCGTCGACCCAGTCCTTGGTGTCCTTCGGGTTGGCGTTGATCTCGGAGGAGCCGACGAACTCGAAGCCCGCCTGCTTCGCCAGTGCGATCGCGTAGTCCTGGCGCAGGTAGCCGTCGTCGGCCTTCGGGTCCTGCGGCTTGTCGTTGCGGCCGCGGTGATCCTCGACGCCCAGGATGCCGCCGGGCTTGAGCGCGCGGAACACGCCGGCCAGAGCCTGCCCGGCGTAACCGGCGCCAACCCAGTTGTGCAGGTTCCGGAACGTGACGACGAGATCGGCGGAACCGGGCGGGGCGATGTCGTAGTGATCCTTGCCCAGCATCGTCTGCCTGATCGTGCCGGCGCGCTCCCGCATGGCGTTCACGCGCGCCTGCCAGCGCGCGACGCCGGCGTCTTCTTCCTTGTTGCCGGGCACGGGCTGTGCGACGTAGTAGCGGCCGCCCTTCGCCAGATAGGGGCCGAGTATCTCGGTCCAGTAACCGGCACCGGGCCACAGTTCCACCACGGTCATGCCGCGCTCGAGGCCGAAGTAGGTCAGTTCCTCGGCCGGATGGCGTGCGCCATCGCGCGCGACGAAGTTGGCGGAACGCTGCGGGCTCGCCACCAGCGCCGCCAGCTGCGGATCGATCGGCGTGGCCGCGTATGCCGGCGCCGCGCTGCCGGCCAATGCGACCGAAGTGGAAGCAAGCAGGGCGCCAAGGGCTTTCGGTGCACGCATGAGTGAATCCTCGAATTGTGGGATCATCCGCGCCATTATGGCGAACTGCGGGCAGCACTGCACTGGTGCAATGCCGCCGCTGGCCGCGAGGCGGTGCGGATACGATGAATACCAGGCTGTTGATCAACGGCAAGCTGGTCGCAGGCAAGGGCGCGCACGAACAGGTGCTCGATCCCGCCAGCGGCAAGCCACTGGCCACCGTGCCGGAAGCCAGCAAGGAACAGATCGATGCGGCCGTGCGGGCCGCGGGTTCGGCCTTCGACGGCTGGGCCGCGACGCCGCCCAAGGACCGCGCCACCTTGTTGCTGAAGCTCGCCGACCGCATCGAAGCGGCGGGCGCCGGGTTCGCCTCGCTCGAATCGCGCAACTGCGGCAAGCCGCTGGCTGCCGTGCTGGCCGACGAGATTCCCGCGGTCGCCGACGTGTTCCGGTTCTTCGCCGGCGCGGCGCGCACGATGCACGGTGCGGCGGCGGGTGAATACGCCGCCGGCTTCACCAGCATGATCCGCCGCGATCCGGTCGGCGTCGTCGCCTCGATCGCGCCGTGGAACTACCCGCTGCTGATGGCGGCCTGGAAGCTGGCGCCGGCGCTGGCCGCGGGCAACACCGCGGTCATCAAGCCTTCCGAGCAGACGCCGCTGAGCACGCTGGAGCTCGCGATGCTGCTGGCGGAAATCTTCCCGCCCGGCGTGGTCAATGTGATCTGCGGGCGCGGACCGAGCGTCGGCGCGCCGCTGATCGCGCATCCGGACGTGGCGATGATCTCGCTGACCGGCGATGTCTCCACCGGCGAGAAGGTGCTGGCGGCCGCGGCCAGGGGCACCAAGCGCACCCACCTCGAGCTCGGCGGCAAGGCGCCGGTGATCGTGTTCGACGATGCGGATGTCGGGTCGGTGGTGAGCGGCGTGCGCACCTTCGGTTACTACAACGCCGGCCAGGACTGCACGGCGGCCTGCCGCATCTACGCCGGCGCGAAGGTCTACGACCGGCTGGTGGCCGACCTGGCCGCGGCGGTGGCCACGATCAAGGTCGGCACGCAGCAGCAGCAAGGCGTCGAGATGGGGCCGCTGATCAGCGCCGAGCAGCGCGAGCGCGTCGCCGGCTTCGTCGAGCGCGCGCAGGCGCAGCGCCACATCGAAGTGGTCACCGGCGGCAAGGCCCGCGGCGGCAAGGGTTTCTTCTTCGAGCCGACGCTGATCGCGGGGGCGCGGCAGAACGACGAGATCGTGCGCCGCGAGGTATTCGGCCCGGTGGTCTCGGTCACGCGCTTCAAGGACGCGGCCGACGCGGTCACCTGGGCGAACGATTCCGACTACGGGCTCGCCTCTTCGGTATGGACGCGCGATGTCGGGCGCGCGATGCAGGTCGCGGCGCGCCTGCGCTACGGCTGCACCTGGATCAATACCCACTTCATGCTGGTCGCGGAGATGCCGCACGGCGGTCTGAAGCGCTCCGGCTATGGCAAGGACCTGTCGATGTACGCACTCGAGGACTACAGCGTGGTGCGCCACGTGATGGTCAGGCACTGACGCGTGGCCAGCCCTTGAGCGACGCGCAGCCGGCAGCGATGCACGAATCCCGCGCCGCGCAGGTGCGCGCCTTCCTCGGCAGCCTGCAGCAGCAGCTGTGCGGTGAATTCGCGGCCGCGGACGGCACGCGCGCATTCCTGCGCGATCCCTGGGAGCGCGGTGGCGGCGCCGAGGCGCTCGCGGGCGAGGGCATCACCGCGGTGCTCGAGGATGGCGCGCTGTTCGAGCGCGGCGGCGTGGCGCTGTCGGACGTGCGCGGCGCGAGGCTGCCGCCGGCGGCGACCGCGCGCAACCCGCACCTGGCGGGCCGGGCGTACCGCGCGCTGGGCGTCTCGGTGGTCATGCATCCGCGCAATCCGCAGGTGCCGACCAGCCACATGAACGTGCGCTACTTCAGCGCCGGCGACGTGTGGTGGTTCGGCGGCGGCTTCGATCTCACGCCCTACCTGCCGTACCAGGCCGATGCCGCGAACTGGCACCGCGCCGCAGCCGCGGCCTGCGCGCCGTTCCATGCCGGCCTGTATGCGCACTTGCGCCGGAGCTGCGATGAATATTTCTACCTGCGCCATCGCAGCGAGGCGCGCGGCATCGGCGGCATCTTCTATGACGACCTGAACGAGGCGACGCCGGACTTCGGCATGCCGTGGGAGCGCTGCTTCGAATTCATGCGGGCGGTCGGCGCCGGCTACCTCGCCGCGTATCGCGATATCGTGCAACGCCGGCGCGACACGCCCTATGGCGAGCGCGAGCGCCGCTACCAGCTCTATCGGCGCGGCCGCTACGTGGAATTCAACCTGGTGCTCGACCGCGGCACATTGTTCGGGCTGCAATCGGGCGGCCGCACCGATGCCGTCCTGATGTCGATGCCGCCGACCGCGAACTGGGCGTACCGCTCGCCGGAGGCGGAGCTCGACGCACGGCTGCTGCCGTTCCTGACCACGATGCGCGGCCACGACTGGCTCGCCGGCGAGGTACCCGCATGAACAAGAGCTTCGCGTCCTGGGTTGCGACGCTTGCCGCCGCGCTGCTGCCCTGGGTACCTGTTGCGGCGCTGGCCGCCGCCGCCACGCCAACTGCTGCGCTCGCGCCCGGCGAGGCGCTGCATCCGCAGGAAGGCGATTTCGTGCTGCACGATTTCCATTTCGCCAGCGGCGAGACACTCGCCGCATTGCGCCTGCACTACACCACGCTCGGCGCGCCGCAGCGCGATGCGCGGGGCCGCATCAGCAACGCGGTGTTGATCCTGCACGGCACCGGCGGCGATGGCCACCAGTTCCTGCGGCCGCAGTTCGCCGGCGTGCTGTTCAGGGCCGGCGGCCTGCTCGACCCCGCGCGCTACTACATCATCCTGCCCGACGGCATCGGCCACGGCCGTTCCTCGAAGCCAAGCGACGGCGCGCACGCACGCTTCCCGCACTACGCCTACGCCGACATGGTCGAGGCGCAGTACCAGCTGGTGACGCGCGGGCTCGGCGTCGAGCGGCTGCGGTTGGTGATGGGTACGTCGATGGGTTGCATGCACGCGTTCATGTGGGGCGAGCTGCACGCCGACCGGGTCGACGCGCTGATGCCGCTCGCCTGCCTGCCGGTGCAGATCGCCGGGCGCAATCGCATGTGGCGCCGCCTGATCATCGATGCGATCACGGCCGATCCGGGCTGGCAGCACGGCGATTACCGGCACGAACCCACCGCGGCGCTGCGCGGCGCGGCCGCGATCCTGCTGATCGCCGGCTCCGCGCCGGCCCTGCAGCAGCGGCAGTACCCGACGCGCGACGAAGCCGATGCGCGCACCGACGCGGCGCTCGCCTCGATACTCGATGGGCTCGATGCCAACGACCTGCTGTACCAGGTGTCCGCCTCGCGCGATTACGATCCGCGCTCGCGGCTCGGCGAGATCCGCGCCCCGCTGATGTGGGTGAATTCGGCCGATGATTTCATCAATCCGCCCGAGCTCGGCATCGCCGAGCGCGAGGTCGCGCGGATTCCGCACGGCCAGTTCGTGCTGCTGCCGGTGGGCGAGAACACGCACGGGCACGGCACGCACACCTGGGCCGTGGCCTGGCAGGACTACCTGCGTGAACTGCTGGCGCGTTCAGCGCCGGGCGACTGAATCCGGCGGTGGAAACGCGAGCACGTTGCCGGTGTAGGTCTCGATCACTTCGCTGATGGGCGTGCCATCGGGCAGCGCCAGCATGGCGCGATGCTCGAGCACGCGCGCCGGCACCTGCAGCGCACGGCCGCCGGCGCCGCCGCCCGCATGCATCTCCCAGCCGTCCGCGAGCGGTTCCCACAGCAATCGCGCCGCGATGGTGTGGCGCTGGAAGTGCAGTTCCCGCACCACCACGCCGAATGGCACGTCGCTCGATTCGAGCTGCGCGTTCATCGCGGCACTGAGGCGCCCCGGTACGTACCAGTTGTCGGCCTCGGACAGCACCATCGAGCCGCACAGCAGCCGCACATGGCGGAAGCGCAGCACATCACCCGGCGCGACGCGCAGCTCGCGGCGCAGCTCGGCGCTCGCGGGCGGCGCCGCGAGCTGCACGCGCTGCGCGATGATCCTCGGCTCCGCGGCCAGCCGGTGATCCGCGCACCATTGGCCGAGGATTCGCGTGGCGCTGTCGTGGCTCAGCAGCTGTGCGTTCAAGGACTGCAGCAGCGCGAGCGCCTCGAGACGCGCGGTGTAGGTATCGGGCCATGCCGGCGCGCTGCGCGTCGTCATGGCGTGCGCGGCAGCCGCTTCATCAGCGCGCGCGCCGCCCAGGTCCGCGCCCGCGGGCAACAATGCGGTTGCCGTGGCCGAACACATCGCGAGCATGGCTGGAGCGCGTTTCACGCGCACGATTCTGCCCGGTGCGCCGCGCGCGCGCCAAAAAAAAGCCCCGCAGAGCGGGGCTTCCAACGTTTCAGAATCGATCTGGTCTGCCGCGGGCGGGCATCTATGAATCCGGATCGGCAAGCCTGGCAAATTGCCGCCCCCGAAACTGCGGGGTGCTGCGCGTCGGTTCGCGCCTGGCCGTGCCCGGCAGCCGAAAAAGTCGGCCGCCGCAATCCGTGTCCGCCCGGACAGCCCGATTTCTGCAAATCCACGGCTGTTCCTTTTCCGCATCGTTGTCGGCAACAATACGGCTTGACTTAAGCATAGGATTTTCCCTACGGAAAATCCATAGCAAATCAGAACATTGTGGGCGACATCATGTCGCCTTTCGACGACGATGCCGCGGCGCGGCAGGACAGGTTGTGGCCCGGATCACACGGCAGGCGCGGGCAGCAGGCCGCGCAGCCGGGCAAAAGCCGCTGCCTCGATCTGCCGGATTCGCTCGGCGGAAACGCCGAATTCGGCCGCGAGCTCGTGCAGCGTGGCCTTCGGCGTGGCCAGCCAGCGCCGCTGGACGATCGCGCGGCTGCGCGCGTCGAGGCTCTTCAGTCCGGCCGCCAGCTGGGCCGAGGAATCCTGATCCCAGTCCGCGCTCTCGACCTGCCGCGCCGGATCGGCTTCCGGCGCGCTGAGGTAGGCCGCCGGGCCATAGGACTCGTCTTCGTCGCCGGCCGCCGGGAGCGGGTCGAAGCTCATGTCGTGTGCCGCGAGACGCTGTTCCATCTCGGCGACTTCCGCGGCCGGGACACCGAGGTCGGCCGCCACCGCGCGGGTTTCCTCGGCGCTCAGCCAGCTCAGGTTGCGCTTGAGGCGGCGCAGGTTGAAGAACAGCTTGCGCTGCGCCTTGGTGGTGGCGATGCGCACCAGCCGCCAGTTGCGCAGCACGTATTCGTGGATCTCGGCGCGGATCCAGTGGACTGCAAACGAGACCAGGCGCACGCCCACGGCCGGATCGAAGCGCTTGACGGCCTTCATCAGGCCGACATTGCCCTCCTGCACCAGGTCGCTGAGCGGCAATCCGTAGCCGCCATAGCCGCGCGCGATGTGCACGACGAAGCGCAGGTGCGAGAGCACGAGCTGGCGCGCCGCATCGAGGTCGTCCTGGTCGCGGAAGCGGCGCGCGAGGCGCTGCTCTTCCTCGCGGCTGAGCACCGGCACGCGGCTGACTCGGTCGACATAGGCCTCGAAACTGCCGAGCGGCCCGGCAAGCCCGAAATCCGTCGGTTGGGCCATCAGTGCGGTCTGTGCGCTCATGTACACCTCACCTGGTTTGGACAAACGCGATTTTAGCACTCTTCAAGTCGGAGTGCTAAGGGTGGCCCAGAGTTCCCAGGTCTCTATTAGTTCTTATGGAACAATGAGTTAGCCGGATCCAGGTTCGATCCGTGCCAGGTGTCGGGCGGCAGCCAGCCAGGAACCGATCCAGCCCAGCAACGTGCCGAATCCGAGCAGCAGGCCCAGCTCGCGGGCGCCGGGACCCGCCAGTACGAACGGGCTCCCATAGGACTGCGCCAGGCGCGCCGCAGTCGGACCGAGGAGGACCAGCGTGACCGCGACGACGAGCCAGGCCGTCAGCCCGCCGAGCAGCCCGTAGAGTGCGCCGGTATACAGGAACGGACGGCGCACGAAGCCATTGGTGCCCCCGACCAGTTTGGTGACTTCGATTTCCGCGCGCCGGTTCCTGATCTCCAGCCGGATCGTGTTGCCCACGACCGCCACGACACCCAGCGCAAGGAACCCGGCCGCTACCAGCAGCGCCCGCCGCAACAACGCCAGCAAGGCGTTGAAGCGCGCGACCCAGTCGCCGTCGAGCTGCACTGCGTCGACCTCGGGCCAGGCGGCCAGGTAGCGTCGCAGCGATTCCATGTCGGCCGGACTGGAATTCGCCGGACGCGGTGTGACCACCAGTGCATGCGGCAGCGGATTGGCATCGAGCGCATCGAGCGCGGCGCCGAATCCCGATTGCGCGCGGAACTGCGCCAGCGCCTGCGTCGCGGTGATCAGCTCGACCGCGGCGACGCCGGGGCGTTCACGCGCACTGCGCGCAAGTTGTGCCGCGCGCGCCTCCGCTACCCCGGGCTTGAGGAATACGGAGATCGAGACCGCGCCGCTGAAGTCGGCGGTGGCGGCGCGCACGTTGCGCACCAGCACATCGAGCCCGAGCGGCAACGCGAGCGCCAGGCCCATCACCACCACGGTGAAGGTGGTGGCGATCGGCGCGCGTGCCAGATGTCCCGCCGACGAGAACAGCGCGTGCGTGTGCCGCGCGAAATAGCTCCCCGGGCCGCTCACCGCCGCGCCTCGATCACCGGCAGCGCGCCGGCGGGTTCGCTGCCGGCGATGCGGCCGTTCTCGATCACCAGCTGGCGCAGTCCCGATTCGCGCACCAGGTGCAGGTCATGGGTGGCGACCACCACGGTGACGCCCACTTCATTGAGCCGCCGGAACAGCGCCATCACCTCGGTGGCGAGCTGCGGGTCCAGGTTGCCGGTGGGTTCATCGGCGATCAGGATCGGCGGACGGCTGACGATCGCGCGTGCGATGCCGACGCGCTGCTGCTCGCCGACCGACAGCTCGGCCGGCAACACGCGCTCGCTCCCGCGCAGGCCCACCTGATCGAGTGCCGCGCGCACGCGCTTGTCGATTTCCTTGAGCGAACTGTCGGCAACGATCAGCGGCAGCGCGACGTTGTCGAACACCGGGCGGTCGATCAGCAGCCGGTGATCCTGGAACACCACGCCGACGCGCCGCCGGAAGGCCGGCACGCGCCGCGCCTTGAGCCTGCCGGTGTTCTCGCCACCCACGCTCACCTGCCCGCGCGTCGGCCGTTCGAGCAGCGCGATGAGCTTGAGCACCGTGCTCTTGCCCGCGCCCGAACGGCCGGTGAGGAAGACCATCTCGCCGGGCGCCACGTGCAGGTTGACGTTGCTGAGCGCCTCGCGCCCATTGCGGTAGCGCTTGGCGACGCCCTCGAAGGTGATCATGCGTGCGCCCCATCGACCAGTGCGCCGGCGAACGCGGCCGCATCGAACAGCCCGAAATCCTCGCTCTGTTCCCCGAAGCCCACGAAGCGGATCGGCAGCCGCAACTTGCGGGCGATCGCGACCACGATGCCGCCGCGCGCCGTGCCATCCAGCTTGGTGATCACCAGCCCGGTGACGCCGATCGCGGCATGGAACTGCTCGGCCTGGGCCAGCGCGTTCTGGCCCTGGTTGGCATCCAGCACCAGCAATACCTCGTGCGGCGCCGTGGGCTCGGCGCGCGCCATCACGCGCCGGATCTTCTTCAGTTCCTCCATCAGGTGCGACTGGCTATGGAGCCGGCCGGCGGTGTCGGCCAGCAGTACGTCGACGCCGCGCGCGCGCGCCGACTGCAGTGCATCGAACACCACCGCGCCCGGGTCCGCGCCCGCGGCCTGCGCGACCAGCAGCGAGCTGCTGCGCTCGGCCCACACGCCCAGCTGCTCGATCGCCGCGGCGCGGAAGGTGTCGCCGGCCGCGAGCATCACCTTGAGTCCCTGCGCCTGCAGCCGCGCGGCGAGCTTGCCGATGCTGGTGGTCTTGCCCGAGCCGTTCACGCCGACGATCAGCACGACGTAGGGTCGCGCCCCGGCATCGATGCGCAGCGGCGCTTCGCAGGGACGCAGCAGTTCGGTGAGCCGCGCACGCAGCGCGGCGATCAGCGCGTCCGCATCCGCGAGCTCATGGCGCGCAACGCGGCCGCGCAGGTCTTCGAGCAGCTCCTGCGTGGCGGCCACGCCGACATCCGCGCCGATGAGCCGCATTTCCAGCTCCTCGAGCAGGCCGGCATCGATCCTGCGTCCCTGCAGCAGGCCGCGGATCTCGCGCGCGAGCGAGTTGCCGCCGCGATTGAGGCGCGCCCGCAGCCGGCCGAACAGCCCCTGCGAGGACTCGGCCGGCGCGGCGGCCGCCGCGGCGCGTGCTTCGGGTATTGGTGCACCGGACATGCCTCGATTCTCTCACATGAGTTAGGCTTCGCCGCCATGAGCCATGAACGCGGCGCGCAGAGCCGGCGGTTGCGCATCATCGCCGGGCGCTGGCGCGGGCGGCGCTGGCGGTTCGCGGCCGGCGGGATCCGCCCGACCAGCGAGCGCGTGCGCGAGACGCTGTTCAACTGGCTGCAGGGCAGGCTGGAGGGACGCCGCTGCCTGGACCTGTACGCCGGCTCCGGTGCACTCGGGCTCGAAGCGCTCTCGCGCGGCGCCGCGCACTGCGTATTCGTGGACCAGCAGCAGGAGGCGGTGGCCCGGCTCGGCGATGTGCTGCGCGAATGGCAGGCGGGTTCGGCGGAGGTGGAACTCGAGTGCAGCAGTGCCGCGCAGTTCCTGGCGCGCCCGGCGCGGGCCTTCGACCTGGTGTTCCTGGATCCGCCTTTCGCCGGCGGCGAGCTCGCCCGCGGCGTCGCGCAGCTCGAGTCACGGGGCTGGCTGGCCTCCGGCGCGCTCATCTATCTCGAACATCCGCGCAGCGCGCCGCCGGCAGCGGTGCCCGCGAACTGGCAGCCGCTGCGTGCCGGCACGGCCGGCGCGGTCGGGTATGATCTGTATCAGCGCGGGCAATCCGGCCGCGCAACCTGAGGAGCGGCCGTGTCTGCATCCCGCAAAGCCGTCTATCCCGGCACCTTTGATCCGATCACGCGTGGCCACGAGGACCTGGTGCGCCGCGCCGCCGGCCTCTTCGACAGCGTGCTGGTCGCGATCGCGGCCAATCCCGGCAAGGCGCCGATGTTCAACGTGGACGAACGCGTCGCGCTCGCGCGTGGCGTGCTCGCGCCGATCCCTAACGTGCAGGTCGCCGGGTACAGCGGCCTGACGGTCGAATTCGCGCGCGCACAGGGCATCGGCGTGATCGTGCGCGGGCTGCGCGCGGTGTCCGACTTCGAATTCGAATTCCAGCTGGCCAACATGGGCCGGCACATCGCGCCCGGCGTCGAGACGCTGTTCCTGACGCCCAAGGAGAACTTCACGTTCATATCCTCCACGCTGGTGCGCGAGATCGCCACGCTCGGCGGCAACGTCAGCGAATTCGTGCATCCGCTGGTCGAGGCCGCATTCCGCGGCAAGGCGGGCAAGTGATGCGCGGCCCCGTGCGATTCATGGCGGTGCGCGGCGCGCTCG
>JAGWPD010000125.1 GCA_028870705.1 Gammaproteobacteria bacterium | reverse complement strand
CAGGCCTGATTTCAGCACTTCGCGGCGGTCCAGCAGCGTGTGGCGGCTGGGCAGTGTCAGGCAGTTGCGTTCATTCATCGTTGGTATACCCGTACATAGTCAATCTCCATGTCGACGGGGAAGATCGAATCGTCGACGCCATGCAGTCCGCCCCAATCACCACCGACCGCGATGTTGAGGATCAGGAATTGCGGATTGTCGAACGGCCACTCGGCGCTGCCGGAGCCGTCGTTCGAATACTGGAAGTAGTTGTGATCATCCATGCCCACCACGATGCGCATGGGCGTCCAGGTGAGCTGGTAACGGTGGAAATTGCCGCACACGTCGGCCATCAGCGTGGTCGCGGTGCGCTGGTTCCCCAGCTTGCCGTTGTAGTCGGTGGTGTGCACGGTGCCGTGGATCACGCCCGGATCGAAGCCGACATGCTCCATGATGTCGATCTCGCCACCCGCGGGCCAGATCGCCTGCGGCAGCGCCGCGAGCATCCAGATCGCCGGCCAGGTGCCCACGCCGCAGGGCAGTTTCGCGCGCACCTCGACGAAACCATAGGTCCAGCTCGCCAGGCTGCGCGTCACCAGGCGCGCCGAGGTGTAATGCTGGCCGCCCCAGTCCGGATATTGGGCGGGCGCCAGGTCCTCGTGGCGGGCCTCGATCACCAGGTTGCCGCCGACAACGCGCGCATTCGCGGGCCGTGCGGCCGAGTAGTACTGCAGCTCGTGATTGGCCCAGCCGGTCGCGTTGCGCGAAGTGTCGTAACCCCACCTGGCGGCATCGGGCATTGCGTCGACGTCGAACTCGTCGGACCACACCAGCGCATAACCCGCGGGCAGGCCGCCGGCCTCGGAAATGGCCGCCGCACCCGGGCCCGCCGCCACCGGCTGTGGCATCGAACCGGCGTCGGTGGCGCCCCCGCCGCAGCCAGCGAGGAGCGGCGCGAACACCAGGGAAAGCAGGCACAACCCGCCACGGCGACCGCGGGCCACCAGCGTGGGCGAACGCGCCGGAGCGCGCTTGATTTGCGGGCGCACGGGCGGATGCTATTTTTTCTGCCGGGTGTTTTGCAAGCGGTTTCAGGAATCGCTCCGGCGCGCCGCCGGTCCGATGGCTGCCGGTGCGGGCCGCTGCACGGCCGCCGCGAGCGATTTTTCTTGACACGATGCGTTTGGCCGGAGCAGTATCCGCCCGAAGAAGTGTGAAAGCGGTTTCAGAAACCGATTACACCGAGTCGGACACCAGGGGTGGTCGTCGGCCGTCAACGTCAACGCGGTATCCAGGGGGAATCCACAGTGAAGTCATCGCATCCGCGCCGTGCGGCGCAACGTTCCGAGCACATTCCGGCCGCGCTCGACCTGCGGCTGCGCCGGCCGCGCAATACGCCGCTCGCCTGCAGCGTGGCGCTCGCGCTGGGCGTGGTCGCCGCGCCGTGCGCCACCGCGCAGACCGCGGCGCAGCCGGTGGCATCCGGCACACTCGAGGAAGTGATCGTCACCGGCATCCGCGCCAGTTTGACCTCCTCCGAGAACCTCAAGCGCAATGGCGTCGGCATCGTCGATGGCATCGTGGCCGAGGACATCGGCAAGTTCCCGGACACCAACCTGGCCGAATCGATGCAGCGCATCACCGGCGTGTCGATCGACCGCGTCAACGGCGAAGGTTCGAAGGTATCGGTGCGCGGCATCGGCGCCGACTGGAATCTGGTGACGCTCAACGGCCGGCAGATGCCGGGCGCGAACATCAACGACACTTCCGCGTCGGATTCACGGTCCTTCGATTTCGCCAACCTCGCCTCGGAGGCCATCGCCGCGATTGAGGTCCACAAGACTTCGGCCGCCGATCGGCCGACCGGTGGCCTGGGCGCGACGATCGACATCAAGACCACGCGGCCGCTGGATATCCCCGGCCGCAAGGCCGCGTTCGGCATCAAGGCGGTCACCGATAAATCGAATGACAACCTGCCCCAGAAATTCAAGGGCAGCCGTTTCACCCCCGAGATGTCGGGCATCTACAGCGAGACCTTCGCCGACAACACCCTTGGCGTTGCGATCTCGGCGAGCTACCAGGATCGCGCGGCCGGCTACAACCAGGCGGGCGTGGCCAGCGGCTACCACTCGATCCAGGGCGGCGACACCAGTTCGTGGGGCACGATCGGCAACAATCCGCCCGGCAACATCACCAATGCGCCCGGACCCAACGACATCTACCAGGTGCCGCAGGACATCCGTTATTTCCTCACCGGCTTCGAACGCAAGCGCGTCAACGGCCAGCTGACGCTGCAGTACCGGCCGGTCGATTCCGTTACCGCAACGCTCGACTACACCTATTCGGAAAACAAGATCCACACCCGCAGGCAGGAAATCTCGGCCTGGTTCAACTTCGGTCCCTCGGTCTCTAACTGGACCGGTGGCAACGTCAAGGGCCCGCTCTCCTACGTCGAAACGGTCAATTGCGCCGCTGCTCCGGTTACCGGCGCGAATGGCGTGACCTCATTCCCGGGCTGCGTCGACGTGGCGATGGCGCAGTCGGACTTCGCGACCAAGGCGCAGAACAATTCGCTTGGCTTCAACCTGAAGTGGGATGCCACCGAGAGGCTCAGTTTCAACTTCGACGCGCATGACTCCATTGCCAAGAATGGCGAGGACAGTCCGCTCGGCAACAGCAATACGCTGGGCGTCTCGGGCTATTTCCGCGGCACCAACGGCGTGGATTTCTCGCAGGACTTCCCCGTGCTCAGCATCACGCTGCCGGCCGGCCTCAACGGCCAGATCGACCCGGCGTACATGGAGGCGACCGGTTCGAGCTTCCGCAACAGCTATACCAAGGCCGAAGTGCAGCAGGCGCAGCTGGGAGGCGTGTGGAAATTCGCCGATCGCCAGAAGCTCGATTTCGGCGTCGGCATCACGGACGTGAAGAACCGTTCCGCCTATTCGAACGTGCAGCAGAATGCCTGGGGTGGCCTCGGCAATCCGAATAATTATCCCGACTCGGCCTTCGTGCCGGATACGCTCCGGCAGTACTTCCCCAATATCACGGGCAGCTCGAACCCGGCATTGTTCAACCAGTTCTTCAACTGGGATTTCAATGCGGTGCGCGCCGCAGCGATCGCGTTCTGGGGCCCCGGCGGCGCGGCGACTTTCTCGGCCAACCCGGACTACACGGACACGGATCGCACCACCAAGGAGAACTCCAACAGCGCCTACCTGCAGTACAGCACGGCGTTCGAGATGGGGCGGCCGGCGCACTTCACGGCTGGCCTGCGCTACGAGAAGACGGATGTGACCTCCAGCGCCAAGGTGCCCACGGCCACCGGCAGCCAATGGGTGGCTGCCAATGAGGTCAACATTTCCTTCGGGCCGGCGGCCTTCACGACGCTGAAGGGCTCGTACAACTTCGCACTGCCGAATCTCGACTTCGACGTCGACCTGATGCCCAACCTGAAGGCACGTGCCAGCTGGGGCAAGACCATCGGACGGCCAAACTGGGGCTACATCCAGGGCGGCCAGATCCTCGACTCGCTGGCGCGGCCCGAGTTCGGCACCGGCAGCCAGGGCAACCCGGCGCTCAAGCCGCTGGAATCGAAGAACATCGACCTGGCGCTCGAGTGGTACTACGCCAAGGGCAGCTACCTCTCGTTCGGCTACTTCAAGAAGGACGTGACGAACTACCCGGGCACCGAGACCGTCAACGAGACGCCGTTCCACATCCCGAACCCGGGCCAGGGGCCGTGGGTGCAGGAAGCGATCGCGAACGGCGGTTGCCTCGCGGCGGACAGCCTGTGCATCCGCAACTATATTTTCGCCAACCACGCCGGCGATCCCGCGGTCATCCAGCCGACCGCGACGGCACAGGGCATTATCCGGGGCCGGCCGGGCATCGACCCGGATACTGTCTTCCACATCACCCAGCCGATCGCCTCGAGTTCGGCCAGCATCAATGGCTGGGAGCTGAACCTGCAGCACATGTTCGGCAATACCGGCTTTGGCGGCATCGTCAACTACACCAAGGTCAGATCGAACCTGACGTACAACGTGGCGAGCCTGGGTGCGCAGTTCCCGCTGCAGGGCCTGAGCGATACCGCGAACATCGTCGGCTTCTACGAGAACGCCAGGTGGCAGGCGCGCGTGGCCTACAACTGGCGCGACCAGTTCTATGCCGGCACCGACGGCCAGCAGAGCCCGGTCTTCGTCGAGCCGTACGGGCAGATCGACGCGAACATCGGCTACAAGTTCAGCGACCGCCTGAGCGTGCAGCTGGAAGCGATCAACCTCACCGACCGGAACACGCGTTCGCACAGCCGCACGCGCCAGGCCGTGGAATTTGCCACACAGAACGGTGCCCGCTTCATGATCGGAGCGCGCTACCAGCTGGGCAAATAGCAGGCGCGAGGCCTGCTGCGAGACCCGGGCGCGCAAGCGGCCGCGGGACGAAAGAGCCGCTGCCCCCCAGCGGCTTTTTCGTCTGGGTGTAGGATGGCCGCTAGCGTCGTGTGGAAGTGAGCGCAGGTGAGTGAGCAAATCAGGCGCGTGGTGATCGTCGGCGGCGGCTCGGCCGGATGGCTGGCCGCGGGCGTCATCGCCGCCGACCATCAGATTCCGCGCGTGCCCGGGCTCGAGGTGACGCTGGTCGAGTCGCCGGCCGTCAGCCCGATCGGTGTGGGCGAGGGCACCTGGCCGTCGATGCGCGATACGCTGCGGCGCATTGGCGTGTCGGAGACCGATTTCATCCGCGAGTGCGACGCGGCCTTCAAGCAGGGTTCGCGCTTCGGCGGCTGGACCGACGGCGGCGGCGAGCACTACTACCATCCCTTCAGCCTGCCGCAGGGTTACGGCGAGGCCAACCTGGTGACACCCTGGCTGCGCGAGCATGGCGCGGTGCCGTTCGCGGAGCTGGTGAGCTGCCAGCCGCAGTTGTGCGAACGCGGACGCGCGCCGAAGCAGGTCACCACCCCCGAATATGCCGCGGTCGCCAACTACGCCTACCACCTGGACGCCGGCAGGTTCGGGCCGTTCCTGCAGCGGCATTGCACCGCGCGGCTCGGGGTGCGGCACGTGCTCGATCACGTCACGCGCATCGAAGCCTGCGACAACGGTGACCTCGCCGCCGTCGTCACCGGTGCGCACGGCCGCATCGAAGGCGACCTGTTCATCGATTGCACGGGATTCTCCTCGCTGCTGCTCGGGCAGCACTACGGCGTGCCGCTGGTCACGGTGCAGCCGCAATTGTTCAATGACTCGGCGCTCGCCGTGCAGGTGCCTTACGCGGCCGCGGATGCGCCGATCGCCTCGCACACGATTGCCACCGCCTGCGCCGCGGGCTGGATCTGGGACATCGGTCTGCAGAGCCGGCGCGGCGTGGGCCACGTGTATTCCAGCGCGCACATGACGGATGAGCAGGCCGAGCGGATCCTGCGCGAGTACGTGGCCGCGGGGACCGACGCCCGGACCGCAGCGGCGCTGGCGCCGCGCAAGCTCTCGTTCCGGCCCGGCTATCGCGCGTCGCTCTGGCAGCGCAACTGCGTTGCCGTGGGGCTCGCCGCCGGCTTCGTGGAGCCGCTGGAAGCCTCGGCGCTGGCGCTGGTCGAGTTCTCCGCCACGATGATCAGCGAGCAGCTGCCGGCGACGCGCGCACTGATGGAGACGGTGGCGGCGCGCTTCAACGAGGCGTTCCGCTACCGCTGGGAGCGCGCGCTGGAATTCCTGAAGCTCCATTACCTGCTTTCGAGGCGCAGCGATTCTCCATACTGGATCGAGCACCGCGCGGCCGCGACGGTGCCGCCGCGGCTGGCCGGGCTGCTCGAGCTGTGGCGGCACCAGCCGCCCTCGCGCTACGATTTCCACCGCATCGAGGAAATCTTTCCCGCCGCCAGCTACCAGTACGTACTGTACGGCATGGGCTTCAGGCCGGAGTCGGGTGCGCGCCCCGAGTCCGTGCAGAATGCGGCGCTGGCGCAGCGCTGCTTTGCCGAGGCGGCCGCGCTCGGCAAGTCAATGCTGGCGGCCCTGCCGGCCAACCGCGCGCTGCTCAATCACCTGCAGAGCTACCGGCTGCAGCGCATCTAGCGGATGAAGGGGATCGGATGGCCAGGCATGCTCCGCTCAACAACGTCGAACACAAGGCGCTGCGCGTCGTCACGCAGCGCGCCGCGGCCTACGGCGATGACCAGATGTATGCGCTCACCGTCCCGGCGGAGTTCCGCAACGTCCAGTCCTGCTACCCGATCGTGTTCCAGAAGCGCGCCGATACCGGCCAGTTCCAGCCGCTGGCGCTGTTCGGCTTCGAGGCCGGCGAGAACCTGTTCCTGACCGAGTCGGGCTGGGATGCGCACTACATACCGATGAGCGTCGAGCGGCTGCCGTTCCTGATCGGAGGACCGGGCGCACCGCAGGACGGCAAGCCGGGCCCGCCGATGATCCACATCGACCTCGACAGCCCGCGCCTCAGCACCACCGAGGGCGAGGCGCTGTTCCTGGAGTACGGCGGCTCGACGCCATTCCTCGAACGCATCGGCTCGCTGCTCGGCTCGCTCCACGAAGGGATCGCCGCGACCCCGGCGTTCATCGAGGCGCTGCAGGGTCACGAGTTGCTCGAGTCCTTCGTGCTCGACGTCGAGCACGGCGATGGCGCGACCAGCCGGCTGGCCGGCCTCTACACCGTGAACGAAGATCGCGCGCGTGCGCTGGATGGTGCCGCGGTCAGCCAGCTGCACGCGCAGGGCCACCTGGAGCCGATGTACATGGTGGTGGCATCGACGGTGCACTTCCGCGACCTGATCGAGCGGCGCAAGCGGCGCGGCTGATGCCAGCGGACCTTGCCAGCGTGCGCGAACTCGCGGCCGCCGACGCCGGCGCGTGGCGCGAAGCAGTGCTTGGCTCGGATGAGCCGCTCGTCCTGCGTGGCCTGGTCAGCCAATGGCCGTTGGTGCGGGCGGGCCGGGAATCGATGGCCGCGGCGCTCACGTACCTGCGCGGCTTCTACCGCGACGCCACCGTGGGCGCCTGGTTCGGGCCGCCCGCGATCAACGGGCGGTTCTTCTACAACGAGGATTTCACCGGCTTCAACTACCAGCCCGCGATGGTCAAGCTGGACGCGGTGTTCGCGCAGCTCGAACAGCACGAGCATGCTGCCAGGCCGCCGGCGGTGTACGTGGGCTCCACCACCATCGACACCTGCCTGCCGGGGATGCGCGCCGCGAATGAGGTCAGCGGACTGCCGGCGGATGCACTGGCCAGCATCTGGCTCGGCAACCGCACGCGCATCGCCGCCCACTACGACATGCCCGACAACCTCGCCTGCGTGGCCGTCGGCCGCCGCCGCTTCACGCTGTTCCCGCCCGCCGAACTGCCGAACCTCTACGTCGGGCCGCTCGATTTCACGCCCGCCGGCCAGCAGGTCAGCCTGGTGGATTTCGCCGCGCCCGACTACGCTGAGTTTCCACGCTTTGCGGAGGCGCTGACCCGGGCGTCTGTGGCCGAGCTGGAGGCGGGCGATGCGCTCTACATCCCGGGCATGTGGTGGCATCACGTCGAGGCGCTCGAGGCCTGCAACGTGCTGGTCAATTACTGGTGGCAGCGCGTGCCGGCCTATGCCGGTGCGCCTGCCAGCGCCTTGCTGCAGGGCCTGCTGGGCCTGCGCCCGCTGCCGCGCGCGCAGCGCGCGGCCTGGCGCGAGATCCTCGAGCACTACGTGTTCGCGGACGGCGACGCCGCCATCGCCCATATCCCGGCGCGCGCCCGCGGCGTGCTCGGAGCGCTGGACGAGCAGCGGGCGCGCGCCTTGCGCGCGCTGCTGCTCAGGCAATTGAACCGGTGAGCGGCTGATCGGGCGAAGGGGAGCGGGAGGCTGATGCACAAGCAGATCAAGCGCGTGGTCATCGCCGGCGGAGGCACGGCCGGCTGGATGACGGCGGCAGCGCTGGCCAAGACCATGGGGCAGGTGCTCGACATCTGCCTGATCGAATCCGACGAGATCGGCACCGTCGGTGTCGGCGAGGCGACAATCCCGCCGATCATCATCTTCCACCGCCTGCTCGAGATCAACGAACAGAAGTTCATGGCCGCGATGCAGGCCACCTTCAAGCTCGGCATCGCCTTCGAGAACTGGCGCGTGCCCGGCGAGACCTACATCCATTCCTTCGGCACCTCGGGCACCGATCATTGGACAGCCGGTTTCCAGCATTTCTGGCTGCGCGGGCGCGAGCGGGGCCTGGCGGGCGAGTACGGCGAGTACTGCCTGGAGCTGCAGGCGGCGCTCGCGCAGCGCTTCGCGCACCTGCCGCAAAATGGCATGAACTACGCTTTTCACCTGGACGCCAGCCGGTATGCGAAGTACCTGCGGCAGTTCAGCGAACCCTTCGGTGCGCGCCGCATCGAGGGCAGGATCGTCGAGGTGCGTACCGACCCGGACAGCGGCGGCATCGCCTCGCTGAGGCTGGATTCCGGGCAGGTGGTCGAGGGCGATCTGTTCGTCGATTGCAGCGGCTTTCGCGGGCTGCTGATCGAGCAGACGCTGCACGCCGGCTACGAGGACTGGACGCACTGGCTGCCGTGCGACAGCGCCATCGCCGTGCAGACGAAGTCGGTCGGCGATCCGCTCCCGTACACGCGCTCGATCGCGCGCGAGGCCGGCTGGCAGTGGCGCATTCCGCTGCAGAACCGCGTCGGCAACGGCATCGTCTACTGCAGCCGCTACCTTAGCGACGACGAGGCCCGCCAGAGCCTGCTGGCGAATATCGAGGGCGAAGTGCTGACCGAGCCGCGCGTCATCAGGTTCCGCGCCGGCCGGCGCCTCCGGCACTGGGTGAAGAACTGCGTGGCCATCGGGCTGTCGAGCGGCTTCATCGAGCCGCTCGAGTCGACCAGCATCCACCTGATCCAGCGCGGCATCATCCGGATGATGCAGATGTTCCCGCAGGCTGGCATCGCGCAGCCGGATATCGACGAGTTCAACCAGCAATCGAAGCTGGAGTGCGAGCAGATCCGCGACTTCATCGTGCTGCACTACCACCTGACCGAGCGGGTGGACACACCCTTCTGGCGGCACTGCCGCGGGATGGAGATCCCGCCGACGCTGGCGCATCGCATGCGCCTGTTCCGCGAGACCGGCCGCGTGTTCCGCGTGGCCAACGAGCTGTTCGCGGAGAATTCCTGGATCCAGGTCATGCTCGGGCAGGGAATCCAGCCGGCGCAGTACCACCCGGTCGCCGGCGTGATGAGCGACGAGGAGTTGCGGGCCTTCCTCGCCAACATCAAGTCGCGGGTGGAGCGGACGGTCGCGCAGCTGCCTGGCCACCGCACCTACCTCGGGCAGTACTGCGACGCGGACGCGAACAAAGCTTGACAGTCCCGCGGCAAACGGGGAGCATTCCTGAAACCGGTTGCAAAAGCCGGCCACCCGGGCCATTCCAACGCAATAAATGCTCGTTTCGGTGCGCAACCCAGCGATGAGATCGGACCCGCGCAACATCACCGGCCTGGCGCTGGTCGTGGCGATGGGCGGTTTCCTGCTGGGCTTCGACGCGACCGTGATCTCCGGCGCGGTGGGTCCGATCAGCCGCTACTTTGCGCTCAATGGCGAGAGCGGCAGCCTGAAACTAGGCTGGGCGGTGAGCTGCCTCGGCTGGGGCGCGATGGCCGGGAACCTGCTGGCCGGCGTGCTCAACGACCGCTTCGGCCGGCGCGCGGTGCTGTTGCTGACGGCGCTGCTGTTCCTGTGCTCGGCGCAGCTCGCGGCCTTCTCCACGAGCTTCGGCGTGTTCGTGAGCGCGCGCATCTGCGGCGGCATCGCGGTCGGCATTGCGCTGCTCACGGCCCCGGTCTACATCGCCGAGATCTCGCCGGCCCGCCGCCGCGGCGCGCTGGTGTCGCTCAACCAGCTGATGATCGTGTTCGGCATCTCGGTGTCGTACTTCTCGAATTTCTTCCTGCTGGGCGTCGGCCCGCACAACTGGCGCTGGATGTTGGGCGTGCAGGCGCTGCCCGCGCTCGCGTTCCTGCTGCTGCTGATCAGGGTGCCGGAGAGCCCGCGCTGGCTGCTGACCAGGGGCCGCGCCGCGCACTCGCTCGCGGTGCTCAGCTCGCTCCATGGCGCGCAGGTAGGCCAGCAGCTGCTGGTGGAGATCCAGGACAGCCTCAGGTCGGAGCCCGGCGCCTCGCGTATCGGCGAAGTGCTCGGCCGCCGGCTGCGCTTCGTGCTGCTGTTTTCGCTGGGAATCGCCTTCTTCCAGCAGATCACCGGCATCAATGCGATCTTCTACTACCTGCCGACGATCTTCGCGCAGGTCGGCGGCGGACAGTCCAGCGCCTATGCGCAGGCGGCGCTGGTCGGAGTGGTCAATGTCGGCATGACCTTCGTCGCGATCCGGCTGATCGACCGCCTCGGGCGCCGGCCGTTGCTGATGGCCGGCGTCTCCGGCATGGCGCTGGCGCTGCTCACGATCAGCTGGGCCTTCCATGCCGCGGAGTCGCCCGGCAGCACCACGCAGCTGGCCGACGCGCGGCTGGTGCTCGGCGCGATCATCGTCTACGTCGCCTGTTTCGCGATCTCGCTGGGCCCGGTCATGTGGGTGCTGCTGTCGGAAATATTCCCGAATGAACAACGCGCCGCGGCGATTGCGGTGGTCGGATTCTGGAATTCACTGGTCAGCGCCAGCGTGACCTTCATCTTTCCATGGGAGCTCGCCCGCTTCGGGCCGGACGGCACCTTCCTGGGTTACGGCCTGCTGGCGGTTGCCGGCCTGCTGTTCCTGGCCGGGTTCGCTCCCGAGACCAAGGGGCGTTCGCTCGAGCAGCTGGAATCGCTCCTGGCGAGGCCGGTCGCACCATGAAGAAAGCCAGGGTGAAAGCCGTGCCGGCCCGCACCCGCGGCAAGCGCGGCCCGCGGCCGCGCAACTCCGTGACGCTGAAGATGGTCGCGCGCGAAGCCGGCGTGTCGGCCAGCACCGCCTCGCGCATCATCAATCGCACCGTGAACGTGAGCGAGGAGCTGCGGCTGGCGGTCGAGGCTGCGATTGCCAAGTTCGGCTTTCGTCCCAACGCCGCGGCGCGCGGCCTGGCGCTCGGCAAAACCGAGACGATCGGCGTGATCAGCCAGGCGATGGCGAGCCCGTTCTACGGCGAGGGCCTGCGCGGCATCGAGAGCCGTCTGTTGCGCGGGGGCTATGCGCCGCTGTTCATGAGCGGCAACTGGCAGGAGAAGGAGGAAGTCCGCTGCATGGAAGAGCTCATCACCCGCGGGGTGGATGGCATCATCATGTTCACCGGCTGCATGAACGATGTGGCGCTCAAGGCCTACGCACGCAAGGTGCCGATCGTCGTGACCGGCCGCACCCTGCGCGCCCGGCGCCTGGTCAGCATGCAGGTGGATGACCAGTACGGCGCGATGCTGGCGATGCGCCACCTGCTGGATCTGGGGCATCGGCGCATCGCGTTCGTGACCGGCTTCGAGAACCATCCGGACGCGAACGAGCGCCTGGTCGGCTATCGCAACGCGCTCGCCGCGGCCGGGATCCCCTATGACCCGCGGCTGGTGGTGGCCGGCGACTTCCACGAAGAGGGCGGCATGCAGGCCGTCTACCAGCTCATGGACTCGAACATCGGCTTCACCGCGATGTTCTGTGTCAATGACGAGACCGCGTACGGCGCCGGCCTGGCGCTGTTCCGCAAGGGCATGCGCGTGCCCGAGGACATCTCGGTGGTCGGCTTCGACGACCTGCCAGCCTCGACCTATCGCGTGCCGCCGCTGACCAGCGTGCGCCAGTCGGTGCAGCAACTGGGCGAGTGCGCGGCCGAGGCGATGCTGCAGCTGCTCGCGGGTCGCAGGCCGCTGATCGTGCTGCCGCCGGTTGAACTCGTGGTGCGCGAGTCGACGGGGCGCGCTGCCGGGTGAAGCGGTCGGGGCGGCCGGCCGGCGGCCGCGCGCGGGGCCGGTGCGCGCGCAACCGCAGGGTTCAGGGTCGCAGGCGCTGCGGCGCGAGCTGCGCGCCCTCAATCCCCTGGCCGCGCAGCGTTGCCGGCAGCTCGCGAGCCAGGATGTTCGCCGCGGCGAATGCACCGAGCGCGGGCGCGGTCTGGATGCCATACCCGCCGAGCCCGGCGTGCCAGTAGAAACCAGGCGCGTCGGCCGCGAACCCGGACACGGGGTCGCGATCGGGGCCGAACACGCGCAGCCCCGTCCATGAATGCAGCACCCGCTGCACGTTGAAATCGACGACCTGCTCGATGCGGTGCACGGCAACCGCGACGTCCAGATCCTCGGGTTGCGCATCGACCGGAGGCGAGGGCCGCCCCTCGCCGAGCGACCCCAGCATGCGGCCCGCATCGGGCTTGAAGTAGAAGCGCTCGTCGGCGTCCGCGACCATCGGCCAGCGCGCGCTGTCATGGCCTGGTGGCGGATCGAACGTGAAGGCGGTGCGACGGTGCGGCACGAGCCGCAGCGGAGCGAGGCCGGCGAGCGCGGCGAGTTCATCCGCCCAGGCTCCCGCGGCATTGACCACCACGCGTGCGCGCACCTCGAAGTCACGGCCGACGACGCGCCAGCCCGGCCGTTCGGGCCCGAACCCCAGCACCTCGTGCGAGGTCAGCACGCGCGCGCCGTGCGCGCGTGCGCCGCGCAGGCATCCCTGCAGCAGCGCATCGACATCCAGGTCCCACGCGTTCGGGTCGAACAGCGCCCAATCGAAGGCCGCCGGTCGCAGCACGGGCACGAGCGCCAGCGCTTCCGGTCTCGGCAAGCGCGCGGTGTCGAGCCCGGCGGCACGCGCCTCGCGCTCGTACTGGTCGCGCGCGGCGCGCCGCGCGTCGTCGCCGATCAGCAGGTAACCGCGAGCGCGCAGGAGCGGTGCGCTGGCGAAACCCGGCGGTGGCGCATCGAGAAAGGTCCGGCCGGCGAGCGTCAGGCGTTGCACGAGCGCGCTGCAGTAATTCGGCGCGTAGAGCGCGGCGGAGCGGCCGGTGCTGTGATAGCCGGCATGCCGTTCGCGTTCCAGCAGCAGCACGCTCGCATGCGGGGCGAGGTTGAAGGCGACCGAGGCGCCGGCCATGCCGCCGCCGATGATGCAGACGTCTACCGGCTCCATCGGGTCCGTACCGTTGGGGTGCAGCGTGTCAGGCGGCGCGGGACTGCCGCGCGACGCGGCCACAGAGGTAGGTCCACACCAGGTTGGCGGCGGCGTTGCTGGTGAGTTCGGCGTGGTCGTAGGGCGGCGCGACTTCGCACAGGTCCATGCCGATGAAATTCAGCGCATCCAGGTCCTCGAGTAGCGTGAGCGCCTGCACCGTCGCAAGCCCGCCTGGTTCAGGCGTGCCGGTGCCCGGCGCGAACGCGGGATCGAGGCAGTCGATGTCGAAACTGAGGTACACCGGCGGCGCGGCGGCGCCGCCCAGGCGCGCGTGCACCGCTGCCGTGACCGGCGCGAGCTGCGCCGAATTGTGCAGGCCGCGCAGGTCGCGGCCCGTATAGATGAGGCCGCCGCGATCGGCGACATAGTTCGCGGTCGCGCGCGCGGCCGCCGAGCGTATGCCGATCTGGACCGACAGGTGCGGGTCGATGAGCCCGTCGCGCAGGGCTTCGTACACCCAGGTGCCGTGGCCCGAGGGTTCGTCGAAGTGGGTGTCCCAGGTGTCGCAATGCGCATCGAAATGCAGCAGCGCCAGCGGCCGGCCGTAATGCGTGCGGTAGGCACGCAGCAGCGAGAGCGTGATCGAGTGATCGCCGCCGAGCCAGGCCATGTGGTGCCGGCGCACGAGCTGCAGTGCCTGCGGCTCGAGCGCCGCGCGCATGCCCTCGAGCGAGGTGTTGGGCAGCCTGAGATCGCCGCAGTCGGCCAGCCCGGCCAGCGGCGCGAGCCCGTAGCCCGGATGGACGCCATCGCACAGCATGTGGCTGGCACGCCGGATTTCGCCCGGCCCGAAGCGCGCCCCCGGCCGATTCGTGGTTGCGCCATCCCAGGGGACGCCCGCGACGAGGTAGCGCGCCTCGGGGCGCGCCGCCAGCGGCGGCGCGCGCAGGAAACCGGCCTGGCCGGTTGACGACTGGAAGGCGAAAAGGTACTCGCTCATCGCGGAATTATAGCAATTGGCCGGATGCCACAGTTCTTTGGCAGGATCTGCAACAGCGGGCCTGCGAAATGCTGCCAGGCTCGAGCGGATCAGTCGGCCCAAGACCCGAGGGGAACCCATGCGGCGATCCACGCACCTGATCCGACGATTGGCCGCGGCCTGCCTCGGCTGCGCCACGGTGTTTATTCCGGCCGCTGCGGCGCCGGGCGGCGCAGGCGCGGCGAGCCTCGAGGAGGCATTGACCCGGCTGCAGTCCGGTGATGCCCGCGGTGCCGCGACCGCGTTGCACCAGCTCACGGGACGCGAGCCGCGCAACATCCAGGCTTGGCGCGCGCTGGGACGCGCCAGCCGGCAATTGCACGAATACGCACAGGCGGTCGCGGCATATAAGCACGCGCTGGGGCTCGCGCCTGCTTCGCCGCGCGATCTGTTCGGCCTCGGCTCGGCCTATGCCGGCCAGCACGACACGGAACACGCCTTCGAGTGGCTGGGGCGGGCCGCGGCAACGCATCGCCATGACATGACTGAAACCGCCGACGATGCCAGCCTCGCCGGACTCCGTGGCGATCCGCGCTACCTGGCGCTGCTGCCCGCGCCGGCCGATTTCGAACAACCATTCGTCGAGCCGGTCCGCATCATCCGCGAGTGGCGCGGCGAGGCGGCCGGCGACCAGTTCGGCTGGATCGCGCGTAACATCGGCGACGTCGACGGCGATGGCATCAATGACATCGTGACCTCGGCGCCCACGCACGGCGCGGGAAATTCGAACGCCGGCCGGATCTACGTCTATTCAACCGGCAGCGGGCGCCTGCTGTGGATTGCCGACGGCCAGCCGGGCGATCAGCTGGGCACGGGCGTCGAGGCCGCGGGCGACACGAATCAGGACGGTGTGCCGGACGTGGTCGCCAGTGGGCCTGCCGGCGCCGGTATCGTGCATATCTATTCCGGACGCGACGGCGCGGTGTTGCAGACTATCCATGCCCCGAACGCTGACGAGGCCTTCGGCAATCATGTCTCGGGCGCCGGAGACCTGAACGGAGACGGGTATGCCGACGTGATCGTCGGTTCGCCGGGCAAGGAGGGCGAAAGCAAGGTGCCTGGCCACGCCTACGTCTATTCGGGCAAGGACGGGTCGCTGCTGCTGGCTTTGTCCGGCGAGCGTCCGGGCGATGGCTTCGGCAGCACGGTCGCCGGATTTTCCAGTGCGCCACAGCATCTGCTGGTCGTGGGCGCGCCAGGCGCTGGCCCCGCGCACCACGGCCGCGTGTACGTGTACGAGGATCGCTCGATGCGGCCGGAATTCACGATCGAGGCCGACGCGAGCGGCCGCATGCTCGGCTACATGTTCGTCTCGGTGCCGGGTGACGTCGACGGCGATGGCGTGCGCGACATCTATGCCTCGGACTGGAGCAATGCCGCACGCGGCCACTCGACCGGGCGCATCTACATGGTGTCCGGCCGCACCGGCAAGCTGCTGTACGCGCTTACCGGCGAGACCGCCGGCGATGGCTTTGGCACCAGCCCCTCGATGGCCGGTGATGTCGATGGCGACGGCCGCGCCGACCTGATCGTCGGCGCCTGGCAGTACAGCGGGGCCGCGGACTCGGGCGGCAAGGCCTATCTGTATTCGGGGCGCAATGGCCGGTTGCTGAGGACCTTTAGCTGCCGCACGCCCGGCGACACCTTCGGGTTCGATGCGGTCGGCCTCGGCGACGTCGACGGCGACGGTACCGCCGACCTGCTGATCACTTCCGGCTGGAGCGCAGTGAACGGCCACCACTCGGGACGCGTATTCGTCATCTCGAGCGGCATCACGCGCCAGCGGGCGCTGACGCTGGCGGCGCCGGATCGCTACAGCCTGGCCACCGCCTTCAGGTAGAGGTAGCGGCCGAGGTAGTCGTAGACGAACGGATTCGAATTGGTGCGGCCGACCGTATCCCTGAAGTACGGCGGGTCCCGGTCCAGAGCGTTGTCGATGCCGCCGATCAGCGCGACCTTGCCGAAGGCACGCGAGGCGACGAGGTCGTGATACCAGAGCCCCGGCAGGCAGTCGCCTCTCGTTGCGCAATCGGCGGGCGGTGCATTGGGGTCGGTGTAACGCACGACGCTGCCGATGAAACGAGCCGACCAGGCCAACGACCAGTCGCCCCTGGTCCAGGTGGTCATGAGCCGGTTCTGGAATTTCGGATTGGCGCTCGTGAACGGACTGCTGGTCTGCTGGATCTTGCCGAGGAAGTCGTTGATCGCGCCGCTCTGGTCGGCGGCCAGGAAACTGCGGGTCACCGTCGCCGCATCGCTGAACGACAACCGTCCGGCATCGCCGCCCAGCGCAAAGCTGTAGTCGATGCCGAAATCGATGCCGTCGGTGCTGATGGCGCCCGAATTGAGGCTGGTCAGCGATTGCGACGAGATGCCGCCCGCCGTGGGCTGACCCGAAATCGGCACCGGAGTGCGCGCGCCGATCGTGGCGCAGGCGGGATCGGACAATCCCGGCGATGCATAGCACAGGTTCAGCGCGGTCTGCGCATCCGGGATCTGAATGATCTGGTTGCGCAACCTGATGCGCCAGTAGTCGGCGGTCAGCTGCAGCCGCGGCGCAGAGCCCGGCGTGAGCACGACGCCGATCGTCAGGCCTCGTGTCTTCTCGGGCGTCAGGTTCGGGTTGCCGCCCGAGATGCCGGGAATCTGCTGCGAGCCGGTGAGCGAGGGCTGAAAGGCCGCCGGATTGACGCCTGCGGCGCTGAGCGCGGCATTGCAGTTCGCCTGCACGATGGCGTGCGCCGCGCCGCCCGAGGTGATCAGCAGCGAATTGGAGAGCGGATTTGCGTCGCAAGGGTCGCTCACGCCGCTGAACGTGGTGGTGTTCGCCAGGTACAGCTCCTGGATCGTCGGCGCCCGGAACGATGTCGAGAGCGTGCCGCGGATGCGGATGGTGGCAGAGGGCGCCCAGTTGAGTGTCGTTTTCCAGGTCGTGGCGTCGCCGAAATTGCTGTACTTCGAGTAGCGGGCCGCGCCATTGAAGGTCAGTTGCCTGGCCAGCGCCCGGTCCTTGAGGATCGGCACGTTGAGCTCGAGGAAGCCTTCCTTCAGGTCGTACTTGCCGGTCGTCGGCGTACCGCCCTGGTCGGTGCGACCGGTGGCATTCGCGTAATCAGGCGTATCACTCAGCGATTCGCGCCTGACATCGCCGCCCGCGGCGAACGACAGGTCGCCCGCCGGCAGGCCCAGCGCCGGGCCCGAGATGCGCGCCGTGAACGTGTCCTCCGCGGTCCGCAGGATATCGGTCGTATTGACGCGCAGCAGCGCGAGGTCGGCTGCCGTCAGGTTGTTGATGTCCCCGCTGAAGCTGGCCAGGTTGACCATGTCCACCAGGTCGAGCGTGTGCGCCTGGCCGTCGCTCTGGCCGTGCGCGAATGTCATTTCCCAGGAAAATTTCGAATGCAGTGTGCCCTCGAATCCCGCCAGCATGCGATAGGTCTGGACATCGGTCAGGTAGACGCGGTTGCCGATGACGCTCGACCGGAACGGAAAGCTCGCGCTGGCGCCACCCGGAGCATCGGGATCCAGCGGCCCGGGCAGACCGCCGATGTGCTGGTTGGCACATCCGGGCGCTGCGGTTGGCGTGCACGCAACGCCCACCTGCGGATCAGGATTGGCGATGCCGAAGTTGCTGCGGTCGGTGTACATGATTTGCGTGACCAGCTGCACCGGATATTCGGGCGCTCCCGGATTCAGCTCGTATCGGGCTGCGGCGTTCACGGTCTTGCGCGTCGTGGCGCCGAACAGGTTCGGGATCCGGGTCGTATCGAAGGCCACTGGTGCGGTCACGAACCCGCCATGACCGTTGCCCTGCAGGTCGTAGCTGGAACCATCGGGCTTCGTGCCCTGGAAGTGGCCGTCGGGAAGGTAGCCGCTGTTGCCGCTGCCGCTGATGCTGCCGGCCCAGGTGCGGTCGCGCGCGTACACCGGATCGGCCTTGTTGTAGCCGATGTTGAAGATGAAGTTGCCCCGCTCGAAGTCGTTGCCCAGCGTGACCGAAGCCGAGTAGGTCCGCTTGTCGCTCTTGCCGGTCTGGCCTCCGGAGGCATTGAGTTCGGCGCCGCTGAAGTGCTGCCGGGTTATGATATTGATGACGCCGGCCACCGCGTCCGAACCGTAGATCGGCGAGGCGCCGTCACGCAGCACCTCGATATGGTCGACGAACTCGGCCGGGATATTGTTGAAATCCACGCCGGCAAACGCTCCCGCGTTGGCACTGGTGACGAAGCGCTGCCCGTCGACCAGGATCAGCGTGCGCTGCGGTCCCAGGTTGCGCAGGTCGACGTACTCGAAGCCGTTGCCGCCGAAATTGCTCGACTCGGCGTTGTTCAGCCCATCGCTGCCCACCGCCGGGAGCTTGGCGAGCACCGCCTGGATATCCAGCGAGTTGCTGTTGCGCAGCTCCGCGGGGCCGATCACTGTGATCGGGTTGGAACTGGCGGCGTCGGGATTCCCCTTGATCTGCGAGCCCGTGATGATCACTTCCTCCAGCGATTGGTTGGCGGTGGCTGGCTCGGCCGTGGCGTACCCGCTCATGGCGGCGCCCAGGACCGAACCCAGCAATACCCCCGCAAGGGCCTGGTGTCGTCGGCGTGAGAACCTGGCAAGCATGTGCATCCCCTCGATTGATTCAGGTAGTGAGGGGAGTCTATGAACCGCGGCCGCCCGGCTGGTTGCAGTTGTTGCGCAATTCCCGCCCTAGGGCGCGCGCGAATTCGCAGGATCTGGAACAATCCCGGCTGTGGCCAGGACTAACATGCGGATTCGGGACGGGCGGGTGCCCGCCATGGGTGCGTAGTGATCTACCGCGAAATGCCCGCGACCTGGGATCCGGCCTTCAGGCCGCGGTTCTACCAGCGTTGGGGCCGCGAGAGCGCGGTCATCTCGGCGCGCACGCGCAGCGTGGAATACCCGCAATTCCGGCAGCTGCTGTCGATCAAGGCCGCCTTTGGCGGCGCCGAGGATTACTTCCTCGACGGCCACCGCGTATCGGTCGACGACGACACCTTCGCGATCATCAACGCCGGGCGCGTGTACGCCAGCCGCATCAAGGCACTCTGGCCGGTGCATTCCTTCTCGATCTTCTTCGAGCCCGGGCTGGTGAGCCAGGTATGGAGCTCGCTGGCCGCCTCGATTGCCGCGCAGCTCGACGACCACACGGCGCGCAGCGCCGGTCCTGGCGAATTCGCCGAGCGTCTTTACGAGCACGACCGCCTGGTCAGTCCGGTGCTGCGCCACATCCGCAGCGCCGTCGATGCCGGCCTCGATGACGAGCACTGGCTGGATGAACAATTGCAATTCCTGCTGGCACGGATGATCCGCCTGCAGCACCGGGAACTGCGCGTCGCGGGAGCGATCCCCTCGAGCCGGCCGGCGACCCGGCGCGAGCTGCTGCGGCGGCTTGGCCTGGGCGTCGATTTCATCCACGCCCGCTACCGCGAGCCGATCGCACTGAAGGACATCGCCGCCGCCGCGCATCTCTCGCCGTTTCATTTCCTGCGCACCTTCAAGTCGGTCTATCGCCTGACGCCCAGCACCTACCTCAACCGCAAGCGCGCCGCGGCGGCGTTGCGGCTGCTGCAGGAATCGGCCTGGACGATGACCGCAATCGCCGAGCAGGTCGGATTCGGCAGCCGCACCAGCCTGTTCCGCCACCTGCGCGCGCAATACGCGCTGCAGCCGCAGCGCTTGCGCAGGCGCGAGCTCGTCGGCGCCGGCCCGCATTCGATACGCGTGGAACGGCACCCGCCGGCGCATTGATTCCAGTGCTTCGGCGCCGGGGCGGAACCGCTACAATCGCGCGTCCCCGAGCCCGGAACCGCGCCGATGATTCACGCTATGCGACGCTGGTGGTATCCGGCGCTGGCCCTGGCAGCGCTCGCACCGCAGTGCGCGCAGGCGCAGCGGGCCGACGAGAACGCGGTGACCGCCGCCGACGACGCCTTCGGCACCAAGGTCGGTTCGCAGTCGATCGGCCTGTACGATTCCGAGCACGTGCGTGGCTTCAGCCCGCGCGCCGCCGGCAACCTGCGCATCGAAGGCCTGTACTTCGACCAGCAGACCTACGGCGCCAACCACTGTCTGGTGGTGGAGGAGACCGTGCGCGTGGGCCTGGCGGCGCAGTTCTTCGACACGCCTTCGCCCACCGGCATCGCGAACTACACGCTGCACGCCGCGGGGCCGGCCGACGGCGCCAGCCTGCTGCTGGTGCGCGGGCCATTCCTGACCGCAGGGTTCGACGTGGACGCCCAACGCGTGAGCCGCGGCGGAGCCCTGGGCATCGGGCTGTGCTTCCACGCCCGATCCAACATGGACCTCGACCTCGCGCGCCGCTCGCACGGCCACAGTGCAGGCGTGGTGACGAACTGGCATCCGACGCCGCGGATGGAAATGATCGCCTTCTGGGGCGAGAACAGCGGCGACGAACACGACGTGTTGCCGACTGTCTACGTGAACGGGGTCGATCGCCCACCCGAATTCGACCAGCTGCGCCTGCCCGCGCAGCGCTGGGCCACCTGGACCTGGCACGAGCTGACGGCCGGCGCGATCCTGCGCTCGACCGGGAGCGGCGTCTGGTCGTGGGCCGGCGGCGTGTTCCATTCGCAGGAGCGCGACCCCGTGGTCTTCAACGACCTGTTCGGCGCGGTGGACGCCAATCGCACCGTGCTCCACGACATGGACATCACGCCACCACAGCATGCGCGTTCGACTTCGGGCGAAATACGCCTGCTGCACCGGACCCGCACCGACACGCAGGCCCGGCTATGGTCGGTTGCACTGCGCGGCCGCAGCCTGGCGCGCGGCTTTGGCGGAGATTTCCTGTGTGAGTATTCCAGCCTCGGCATTTGCGGAGCCAATCCCAATGGTGACCGGTCCAGCATCGATGTGCATCAGGCGCTGGCCGAGCCGGACTACTCCTTCACCCGGGGCAGCGAAGATCACGTCCACCAGCTGGGGCTGGGCGTCTCGTTCGAGCAGCGCTGGAACGGGCGCGGTTCGTTCAGTGTCGGCGCGCAGCGGGTCGACTATCGCCGCTCCATCAGCGCACCGAACGGTGCGGCGACCAGCACGACGCAGAGTCATTCCACGCCGGTGCTCACGAGCCTGCGCTTCACCGTGGAGCCGAGCGCGAAGCTGGTGGCCTACGGCGGCTACACGCGCGGCCTGGAAGACTCGGCGCCGGCCCCGACCAACGCTGCCGTTCCATTCGCGACCGCGCCGGCGACCGCGACCTGGCAGGCGGACGCCGGCGTGCGCTATACGCCGCGCAAGGGAACACAACTCGTGGCCGGCGTATTCCAGATCCAGAAGGCCTACTTCAACCTGGATGGCGGCGGCCATTACCGGCAGCTCGGCCACCTGCGCAATCGCGGCATCGAGGCCTCCGCGACCATCACCGGCGACGACGGGCTCACCTCGGTGCTGGGCGCCGTGTGGCTGCGGCCGAGTCTGCTCGTCGACCCGGGCCAGGCGGCTGCGCCTGACGGCGTGGTGCTGGGCGTGATCCCGTTGCTGCTCGATGCCAATTTCGACTACGCGCCCAAGCGCTGGGGCCCCTGGTCCGGCGGCGCGCAGCTGCAGCGAGTGTCCGCGCGCCCGGCCGGCCCGCAGGACCTGCCGTCCTACTGGCTCGTGGCGCTGACGGCGCGTTACCGCACCGCGGTGTTCGGCCGCACTTGCGTGCTGCGGTTGGACGCCGACGATCTGAACAATGCGATGGACCTGCAGATCAATTCATCGGGCATTGCGCTGCCCGAGCTCGGCCGGCGCCTGGCGCTAACTGTCACTGTCGACCTGTAAGCCGCGAGTCCTCAGCGCGCCGGATCGCGCCGCAGCACCAGCACGTTGCCGGCGAGGCAGAGCGCGACGCCGGCCCACAGCGTTGCCGTCCACTGCAGCCCCTCGAGGAACGTGGAGATCAGCAGCGCGACCACCGGTATCGCGACCATCGAATAGCCCGCGCGGCCGGCGCCGATGCGCTTCATCAGCGTGAGGTACGCGCCGAACGCGAGCACCGAACCGAATACCGCAAGGTAGGCCAGCGCGCCGAGGTAGCGCCACGACCAGTCGAACACGAAACGCTGGCCGGTGGCGAGCGCGATGAGACTGGTGATGAGCGCACCATAGAGCATCGACCAGCCGTTGACCTGCAGCACCGGCAGCGCGTGGCGCTGGTTGCGGGTCGCCACCATGTTGCCGAGCGAGGCGCTGATGGTGGCGCCGAGCGCCCAGGCGATCCCTGCGGTCGTGCCGCTGGTGACCGACAGTGCATGCATTTCGGGCCAGAACAGCACCACCACGCCGATGATGCCGAGCAGCGCGCCCAGCAGGTTGACCAGCTGCGTGTGCACGTCGAAGAACACCCGCATGCCGATGATGTTGCCGACCGTCAGCATCGAGCAGATCACGGCCACCAGGCCGGAGGCGAGGTACTGCTCCGAGACGTAGAAGCCGACGTAGTTGAGGCAGAACAGCAGCAGCCCCTGCAGCGCCATCCACAGATGATCGCGCCGGCCGAAGCGCAGCGGCAGGCCGCGCAGCAGCGCGAAGCCGATCAGGATCGCGGCGGCGGCGAGGAACCGCCACGCGACCGACACGGCGGGCGGCACGACGCCGAGCTGCAGCGTGATGGCGAACCAGGTCGAGCCCCAGATGAGCACGGTGACGACATAGAGGAACAGGTCGCTCACGTGCCCGATGATTCAGCGGCGCCGGCGCGCGCGCCGTTTCCACACTGCGCGCATCCACGCTTCCACTGCGGCGGGTTCGCGTGGCAGGCCGGCCGACAGGTTGCGGTGGCCGCGCGCAGTGACCAGCACGTCGTCCTCGATGCGGACGCCGATGCCGCGATATTTCGCGGGCACGGTCAGATCGTCGCTCTGGAAATAAAGGCCCGGCTCGACCGTGAGCACCATGCCGGCCACCAGCTTGCCGTACTTGTAATTCTCGGCGCGCGCCCTGGCGCAATCGTGCACGTCGAGCCCGAGCATGTGGCTGACGTTGTGCAGGGAGTAGCGGCGATAGAACTGGTTCTCGTCGCGCAGCGCCGCGGCGGCACTCATCGGCAGGATGCCGAGCCGCTCCAGGCCGTGCGCGAGCACCTGCATCGCGGCGCGGTTCGGCGCCATGAAGTCATTGCCGGGCCGCACCTGCTGCAGCCCGGCCTGTTGCGCGGCCAGCACCAGCTCGTATATCGCGCGCTGCTCGCGCGTGTAGCGGCCGGATATCGGCAGCGTGCGGGTCACGTCCGCGGTGTAGAGCGAATGTCCTTCGATGCCGGCGTCGAGCAGCAGCAGGTCGCCCCTGCGGATCGCGCCGTCATTGTGCTTCCAGTGCAGCGTGCAGGCGTGCGCACCGGAGGCCACGATCGAGGTGTAGCCCACTTCGTTTCCTTCCATGCGCGCCCGGGTCCAGAACACGCCCTCGAGCTCGCGTTCGCTCCGTGCGCCCGGCAGGCGCGCGATCACATCCTCGAAGCCGCGCCGGGTCGCCTCGACCGCGCTGCGCAGCGCCTTGACCTCGCTGGCATCCTTGAGCAGGCGCATCTCGGCGAGGAACGTGGCCAGTTCATCGTCGCGCGTGGCCTGCTCGGTGCCACCAGCGCCCAGCATCGCCTCGGTGTCCTTCGACAGCCCGCACAGAACGCGCTGGCGCGAATCGGGCGCCGCGGTGGCGGCCCGGAGCCTGGCCGCCAGCTCGGGCAGCGGCCGGCATTCGATCGCATAGCGCGTGCTGCACTCGGGCACGCCAAGGCGCGGGCCTTCCCACAGCTCGCCGTTGTTGCGGTCGGTGAAGAACGAGGCATTGGTCTTGCCAGGATTCGGTTCGACGAACAGCAGCGCCTCGTGCGCGCCGCCACGCGGCAGCATGACCAGCACGCAATCGGGTTCGAACGCGCCGGTCAGGTAATAGAAGTCGGTGCCTGGCCGGAACGCGTAGTACGTGTCATTCGAGCGCACCTTTCGATGGCCCGTCGGGATCACCAGCAGCTCGCCGGGAAAGCGCTGCGACAGCCGCTCGCGCCGCCGGCGGAAACTCGCGGCGTCCGCGCTGACCCGCGGCAGCCTGCGGCCCTTCGGATTCCAGCTCTTCAGCATGAACTCGAGCAGGTTCGGCGGCACGTCCGAATCGTAGGTATTGCGCGGCGGCGTGGCCTGGGCGTCGAAGGTGTTCATCGGGGTATCCCGCAGCTGCGGCTGCGCGTGCGATGGCGATGCGCGATTATACAACGCCCGCCCGCAGCCGATGCGCCGCCAGCGCCTCATAATGCGGCCGCGCCAGCTCGGCGAGCCGCAGCAGGTTTTCCGGCAGCGTTGCCTCGCCCGCCGCCGCGGTTCCGGTGATGCTGGCTGCGCGGACCGCAAAGCCGGTCGACCGCTCGACGGAGCCGTACCAGGCCGGCGCCCACACGCCGTCGGTCTCGCGCCGGCCCGCGTTCCAGCTCAGCATCGCATCCGTGTACGGGATCGCGAGCGCCGCGCACAGCCGCGCGAGCATGCCGGGCGGATCCGCGAGCACGTCGGCGCCGTCGATCACCGGCGGCGCGCGTCCGAGCCGATCGGCCTCGCGCTCGAACAGTTCGCGCTGCTGCACGATGCCGATGTCGGCCAGCGTGACCGCCGCGGCGGCGCGGATCTGCCGGTACGATGCCAGCACCGAGCGCGGATCGCGGATCAGGAAGGCGTTGCGCAGGCGCTCGAGCCAGGCGCGCCCGAATTCATCGAGCATGTGATGGGTCATCTGCTTCTGGTACCAGATTGGCTTGCCGCCCGGCACGGGCCCGAGCAACCGCGCCACGACCTCGCGCCAGCCATTGGGCTGCGAGGCCAGCACCTCGGCGCGCAGCGGATGGTCGGCGCCCGAACGCGCCAGGAACGCGGCGTAGAACGGCTCGTCGGTCACCGCGGTGTCGGGCCGCGCGCCGAAGGAGCGCATCATGGCACTGGAGATGTTGCGCGGGCCGGACCACATCGCAACGCGGACCGGATCGGCGGCCATCAGCCGCGCCCCGCGGCCTGCGCGTCGCGCAGCGCCGCGTACAGCGCGAGCACGCGGCTCGTCACCGGCCCGGGGAGCGATGTACCGAGCGCGCCGCCGTCGATCGCGCGCACCGGCGTGATGCCGCCGAAGGTGCCGGTCAGGAAAGCCTCATCCGCCGCCTGCGCCTCCGCCAGCGGGTAGTCGCCCAGGCGAACGGGAACCGCATGGCGCTGGCACAGCGCAATGACCTTGGCGCGCGTGATGCCATTGAAGCAATACTCGCCGCGCGAAGTCCTGACCTCGCCGGCGCGCACGAAGAAGAAATTGGTCGCATTGCAGCTCGAGACGAAGCCGTGCGGGTCGAGCATCAGCGCTTCGTCGGCGCCGGCGTCGATCGCCTGCAACAGTGCCGTGATCAGATTCAGGCGGCTGTGCGAGTTGAGGCGCATGTCGAACATCGCCGCGGGCGTGCACGGCACCGAGCTGGTCGCCAGGCTCACTCCTGCGCTCGCGAGCTCGGGCGCGGGCAGCTTGTACTCGGCCACGATCGCCCGCGTCGCCCGGCCGCGCGCATTGCGCGGGTCCTGATTGAGCGCCGATTTCTCCCCGCGCGTCACCATCAGCCGCACGTGCACGCCATCTTCCATCCGGTTGGCGGCGAGCGTGCGCCGCAGTTCGTCCGCGAGCGCCGCGCGATCCATGCCGATATCGAGCCGGATACGGCTGGCGCCCCAGTAGAGGCGATCCAGGTGCTCGCCGAGGAACAGCAGCGCGCCCTGGTGCAACCGCATGCCCTCCCAGACGCCGTCGCCACAGACGAAGCCGCCGTCGTAGATGGACACCCGCGCCTCGGCCCGCGGCTGCAACCGGCCGTTGAGGCAGACCAGTACGCTGTCATTGCGTGGATCAGGGGCTTGTTGCTGGCTGCCGGCCATTGGAACTTCCGTGTGGCGTGCGCCGGCTATGGTTGCGCGGCGGCCTCGAAAGATGCAACCCTGCCCGGGCAGCGCGTACTGCGCACCGGCACACAGGCAGGCAAATCGATGACACAGCCTCCGCTCGCAACCGTCGAGGTCGAGACCGCAGCGAACCCGACCCGCGCGGTGATCTGGTTGCACGGGCTCGGCGCCGACGGCCACGATTTCGAGCCTGCCGTGCCCCACCTGGTGCGGCCCGGCATGCCGCCACTCCGTTTCGTGTTCCCGCACGCCCCGGTGCGCCCGGTCACGCTCAATGGCGGCTTGCCGATGCGCGCCTGGTACGACATCGCGGCGCTCCAGCGGCGCGCGGCCCAGGACGAGGCGGGCATACGGCTCGCGGATGCGGCGATCCGGGCGCTCATCAGCCGCGAGAACGCACGCGGCATCGCCACGCAGCACATCGTGCTGGCCGGCTTCTCGCAGGGCGGTGCGCTGGCGCTGTTCACTGGTACGCGCCTGCCCGAGAAGCTGGCGGGCGTCGTGGGCCTGTCGTGCTACAACCTGCTGGCCGAGCGCTTCAGCGCCGAACGCCACGCCGCGAACCAGCAGACGCCGTTCCTGCTGGCGCACGGGACGCAGGATGCCGTGGTGCTTCCCGGGATGGGCGAGGAAGCGCGCGCGCAGCTGGTGGCGGCGGGCTACCCGGTCGAGTGGCACAACTACCCGATGGGCCATGCGGTATGCGCGGAGGAACTCGCGGTGATCGCGGCCTTCCTCGCGCGGGTGCTATAGCGCCCGGCACAAGGGTCCCGGGCGCTACGACGTGGCGTCCGCCTCCAGCCACCAGCCGCGCACGGATCCGGCGGCGTGCGCAGCCAGCGCCAGCGGCGCGTGGCAGGGGTTGTTCCACCACGCGAGCGCCATGCCTGGCATCACGAACCGGGCCGTCGCCCCGGCGGACACTTCGATGGTCTCGACCGCGAACAGCGCGACCAGGCCGGCGCTGCTGCGCAGCGTCGGGTCCCCGTCCAGCGCGCGCTGCCGCAACTGCCCGCGTGTACGCCGCAGCATCACGTTGAAGTCACGCGTCGCCGCGCCGAGCGCGCTGCAATGAGTCGGCGCATCGCCGGGGAAGGCATGGAGTTCCAGCTGCCCGGCGCCCAGTTCGCGCGTACCCGCGCCGCGCGTCTCGAGCCGAACGGCACCGCCGCGCAGCACGGCGAACCAGCGATCGACGCCAGGATAGTCGGAGAACGGACCCGACGCGCGGATCTCGGCGACGCTGATGCGCACGATCCAGTCCGACGGTTCGGGCCAGGCGAGCAACTCGCGCGTCTGTCCACCGCCATTGCGCCACGGCACGGGCGCGATGTCCTCGACGCATAACAGAACTGGAGTCGGGTTGTCGATACCGGGCCTGCGGACTGGTTGGGCGACGCGCCATGGTATGGTACCGCCCGGCAGCGCTGGAGGGACCATGGGCGGAGAACTACCGCAGGAAACGCTCGATCCGGAAGACTGGACGCAGCTGCGCAGCCTCGCGCACCGCGCGATCGACGACGGCCTCGATTACCTGCAACAGGCCCGGCAGCGACCGGTGTGGCAACCGACGCCGGCGGAGGTGGCTGCGCAGTTCCATGCGCCGCTCCCGCGGGCGCCGCAGGGCGCGGAGCGCGCCTACCAGGATTTCCGCGAACAGGTCATGCCCTGGCAGATGGGCAACACCCATCCGCGCTTCTGGGGCTGGTTCATGGGCAATGGCACCGCGTTCGGGGCGGTGGGCGATTTCCTGGCGGCGATCGTCAACCCGAACATGGGCGGCGGCAATCACGTCGGCAATCTGGTCGAGAACCAGGTGGTCGACTGGTGCAAGCAGATCGTCGGCTTGCCGCGGGACAGCGGCGGCCTGCTCGTCAGCGGCGCCTCGATGGCGAATTTCGTCGCGCTGGCGGTCGCGCGCGGCGCGCGTGCCGGCATCGACGTGCGCGCCGCAGGCGTGGCTGCGTTGCCGCGGCCGCTGGTGTTCTACGCCTCGACCGAAGTGCACAGCTGCATGCAGAAGGCCATCGAGCTGCTGGGCCACGGCACGCAGGCGCTGTGCAAGCTCCCGGTCGATGCGCAATACCGCTTCGACCTGGCGGCGCTGGCGCGCGCCGTGGGCGCGGATCGCGCCGCGGGCCGCCAGCCCTGCGCGGTGATCGGCTCGGCCGGCACGATCAACACCGGCTCGGTGGATGATCTCGATGCCCTGGCGGATTTCTGCGCGCGCGAGCGGCTCTGGTTCCATGTCGACGGCGCGATCGGCGCGGTGGTGGCGATCTCGCCGCAGCATCGGCACCTGGTGCGCGGCATGGAGCGCGCCGATTCGGTCGCGCTCGACCTGCACAAGTGGCTGCACATTCCGTTCGAGGCCGGCTGCGTGATCGTGCGCGATCGCAAGGCGCATCACGCCACCTTCTCGCTGACACCGGAATACCTCGCGCATGCGCCGCGCGGCCTGGCCAGCGGCGCCGACTGGTTCAGCGACTACGGCCTGCAGCTCTCGCGCGGCTTCCGCGCGCTCAAGGTGTGGCTCTCGTTCAAGGAGCACGGCCTCGACAAGTACGCCCGGCTGATCGACCAGAACATCGCGCAGGCGCAGCGCCTGGGTGAGCTGGTGCGCGCGCAGCCCGAGCTCGAGCTGATGGCGCCGGTGGGACTGAATATCGCCTGCTTCCGCTATCGCGGCCGCGGTGGCACGCAGCAACAGCTGAACGCGCGCAACGAGGAACTGCTGATCCGCCTGCATGAGGGCGGCGTGGTGGCGCCTTCGTACACCAGGCTCGACGGCAGCTACTGCCTGCGTGCGGCGATCGTCAACCACCGCACGCGCAGCGCTGACCTGGAGCTTTTCGTGGAGCAGGTGCTGAAGACGGGGCGCGCGCTGGAAGCAGACGCGCACGCCTGAGGCGCCGGCACTCCGCCCTAGGGCCTGTTCACACTTAGGACGTCGATGCGGCCGTGCTCAGGTTTGCACAGGGCAAGGCGCGACGACCGACATGTACTTGATGTACATGAGGAAGGAGCAACGCCGCCCTGTGCAAACCTGAGCCGGCCCTGGAAGGT
>JAGWPD010000124.1 GCA_028870705.1 Gammaproteobacteria bacterium | reverse complement strand
GCCCATCGCATGGCATGCTGCCAAAGCCCAGCTGGCCATCCAGTTCGGCGAGCGGTTCGCTTTCAACGACTGATCAATGCAACCGGCTCTCACACAAGATTTCCGACAAGCCCTCGAGCGCCTGGATCTGGCTCTTCTCATCGACGCACAACACCAGCGCTTTGGTCGGCGGATTGAGGTACAGACCGACGATATCCCGGACCTTCTCGATGAACAGCGGATCGGTGGAGAGCTTGAAGCTCTCGGTCCGATGCGGCTGCAACCCAAAGGCGTGCCAGATGCGCACCACGGCGGTCTGCGACAAGCCGCTGGCCTCAGCCATCAACCGGCTACTCCAGTGCGTCGCCCCTGCCGGTCGCTCGTGCAGCGTCTTGGCAATCACCGCCTCGACCTGCCGATCCCCGATCTGGCGTGGCGCTCCAGGACGGGGCTCATCGAGCAGACCATCGAGCCGGAGCCGCCGAAAGCGGCTGCGCCACTTGCCCACGGTCTGCCCGGTGACATGCACCTGGTGCGCCACCGCACGGTTGGTGTGGCCCTCAGCGGCCGCCAGCACCATGCGCGAGCGCAACGCCAAAGCCTGCGCGCTCTTGTGCCGACGCGTCCACTCCAGCAGCCGTTCACGCTCCATCGTCGTCAGTTTCAACTCCTGCAGTGCGGGTCCACGTGGCATCGTTCGCTCCTTGTTGCCCACTCTACCGTTGGACAACAAGGACACATAAACGTTCTACGAACTTCTAATTCAGGACACTAGCCCGGACGCCGCAGTTCAGGTTCCGCGCTCGACAGGCCCCCGCGCAGCACGTAGGCGTCGAATCCCCGTTCCAGCAGGATGAACGCGCCGGCGGCGCTGCGCCGGCCGGTGTCGCAATAGACGACGTAAGGGGTCGCGCGATCGAGCGTCGCCAGCTTCAGGCGGATGAAATACAGCGGGATATTGAGCGCGCCCTCGATCGCGAGGTTCTGGTACTCGGAGGGCAGGCGCACGTCGAGCCACTTGCCGCCGCGCTGGATGAGCTCGCGCGCCTGCGGGTAGTCCACCCATTGCTGCAGCGGCTCGTTCATCAGCTCGCGGAAATCCTGCTTGGAAAGCCGCATCAGTACGCCATCGGTCAGCATCGTGATGGTGGCGTTGCGCTTGGCCTCGGAGATCAGCGCCTCCTCGCCGAAGGTGTCGCCGACCGACAGTTCGGCCAGCCGGATGCCCTCGCGATTCAACGGCGTCTCGCGCGTCACCACGCACTTGCCGCTGACGATCGCAAAGAAGAAATCGCCCTCGGTGCCCTGCTGGATGATCACCTCGCCGGTGCGGCAGGCGACCCGCTGCATGCGCATGAAGATCGCCTGGATGTTGGCGGGCGGAATCCGGTGGAAGGCCTTGGTCTGCAGCAGCGTGGTCATCCAGTCGTCACCGCCCCCGCCGCCGAAATGCGCCTGCAGCTCCCCGACCTCGTAGGTGCCGGTCTGGTCCCAGGTGATCATCATGTCGAGCAGGTCGGAATCGACCGCGATGTACTCGATCGCGTCGACCGCGCGCGCGCTCATGCGGCGGGGCAGCTTCGGCGACAGCGGGTTCTTCGCCTCCGGCGTGCCGGCGCGGATCATCGCGACCGTGCGCTCGCCCTCGCGCAGCTCGACCATGCCGGAGACCAGCCAGTAGCTTTTGCGCTCGGTGTCGCCTTCCTTGAACAGGTTGCGGTTCGCGGCGAGTTCATTGACCGTGACCTTGCGCGCGAGCGCCGCGAGGTTGTCATTCTTCATGCCGTCGAGCGGCGACAGCCTGCGCAGCAGCGCCACATTGGCTGTTCGGCCCTCACTCATGCGCACACCTGCATAACGGCTGTTCGGCCGATGGTAGCACAGCGGGTTTCGCCGGCTTCGTGACGCGGATCAGGCCAGCGCAGCCCAACCGGCATCGGGATGAAAACGTGCGCCATGCCGCTGTTCGAGCTCGCTGAGGCGTGCGACCACCGCCGCCACGCCGCGAGTGCGGGCATAATTCAAGGGCCCGCCACGGAACGGCGCAAAGCCGGTGCCGAACACCACGCCCGCATCGAGCAGGTCGGCGTCTGCGACCACCTGCTCGCGCAGGCAGGCCGCGCACTCATTCAGCAGGGCGAGGATCAACCGGTCGCCGAGGTCCGCCGGCGCGGCGGCGGCAGCCGGCTCACGCACGGCCTTGCCGTCCTGCCAGCGGTAGAAGCCCTGGCCGCTCTTGCGACCGAGCTGCCTGGCGTTCACGAGTTCGCGCAGCCGCGCCGCGTAGGGCGGCATCGCGCGGCCGAGTTCGCGGGTGATGATCTCGCCGACATGCAAAGCGACATCGAGACCCACGACATCCGAGAGTTCGATCGGCCCCATCGGCATGCCGAAGTCCACCGCCACCCGATCGATGAGCGCGAGCGGGACGCCCTCGCCCGCGGCGTAGAGTGCTTCGTGCAGGTACGGGAATAGCACGCGATTGACGAGAAAGCCCGGGCCGCTGCGGCAGGGGAGCGGCAGCTTGTCGAGGCGGCGTGCGAATGCCATCGCGGCCGCGAGCGGTCCGGGCCGCGTCTGCGCCGAATGGATCACCTCGATCAGCGGCATCTGCGCCACGGGATTGAAGAAATGCAGGCCGACCAGCCGGCCCGGATCGCGCAGCTGCTGTGCCAGCAACTCGAGCGTAAGGCTCGAGGTGTTGCTGCACAGTACCGCCGTGCCCGCCAGGCGTGGCTCGGCCCGGGCGTAGAGCGCGCGCTTGGCATCCAGGTCCTCGAAGATCGCCTCGATCAACACATCGGCACCGGGTATGCCGTCGCCCGCGACATCGGCGCGCAGCCGGCCCTGCGCGGCAGCCCGTTCCACCGGGTCGCGGATCCGTTTGCCGAACAGCGCCGCCGCGCGCTGCAGCGCCGGGTCGATGTACTTCTGTTCCCGGTCCTGCAGCGTGACTTCGAGGCCGCGCAGCGCGCACCAGGCCGCAATGTCTCCGCCCATCACGCCGGCACCGATGACGTGCACGCGCTTCAACGGCGCGGGCGTCCTGCCGGCAAGTGACTTGAGTCGGTCCTGCAGCAGGAACACGCGTACCAGGCCGCGGGCGGCTTCGCTGGTGAACAGCGCGGCGATGGATTCGGCTTCAGCTTCGTAGGCGCGCGCGCCGCGCGCGCCGTAGCGCACCCACAGGTCGATGATCGCGTAGGGCGCCGGGTAGTGCTCGCGGCGCGCCTGGCGCGCGACACGTGCCTCGAGCGAGGCGCGCAGCAGCGAGCGAATGCCCGGCAGGTTCAGCAGCCGGTCGAGGAGCGGCGCGCCATGGCGCGCGGGACGCTGCACCAGGATCTGCCGCGCGGCCGCATCCAGTCCGGCGGGCGGGACCAGCCGGTCGACGAGGCCCACGGCGAGCGCGCGCTCGGCGCGCAGTGGTTTGCCGGTGAGCATCAGTTCCATCGCGGCGCGCACGCCCAGCAGCCGCACCGCCCGCACCGTGCCACCGAAACCCGGGTGGATGCCCAGTTGCACCTCCGGGAGTCCGAGCGCCAGGCGGCTGTCGTTGGCGCCGATCCGGTAGCTGCAGGCGAGCGCCAGCTCGAGTCCGCCGCCGAGCGCAAAGCCGGAAATCGCCGCGACGGTCGGGCAGGGCAGCGCCTCGAGCCGCGCGAATACCCGCTGCCCGACCCTGATGTGGGCGAGCGCTTCCGCGGCATTCCTGAAATTCGTGAATTCGCGGATGTCGGCGCCGGCGATGAAGCCGGACGGCTTGCCCGAGCGGATCACCAGGCCGGCGGGCGGCGCGGCCGCCAGTTCCGCCAGCCGCGCCTCGAGTTCGAGCAGCACCGGCTGGCCGAGCGTGTTGGCGCTGCCACCGGGACGGTCAATAGTGAGTGTGGCGATGTCGCCGCTACCGCGCTCCAGGCGCCAGGCATTGGTGTCGTTCATGGCTTGCCCCTCATCACTTGCGGATTTCGAAATCGCAGACCAGCGGTCGGTGATCGGAGTAGCGCGCCTCCGGAATGCGGAAGCCCGTGACCTCGATTCCGGCGCTGACCAGGATGAAATCGAGCTCCACGCGCGGCGCGCGCGCCGGATAGGACGCGAGCCCTTGCGCGTTCGCGCTGCGCAGGCCCGAGGCGCGCATGAACAGGTAGATCTCGTGTGTGCCCCAGAAGGTGTTGAAATCGCCGGCGACGATCACCGGCTTGGTGGCGCCGGCGATCAGGTCGTGCAGCGTGCGCAGCTGGTACTGGCGGTGCCGGTACTTCAGCGAGAGGTGCACGAGGAATACGCACACTTCCTCGAGCTCCAGCTCGATGATCAGGCGCTTGATGCCGGTATCGAAATAATGGAAGCGCTCGCCACGCACGCTAGGCGCGGCGAGCAGCGCGTTGGACTGCTTGCGCACGATCGGCACCAGGTGGTTGATCGACCCGGAGCCGTACTTGCATTCATAGGCGGTGTAGTGGCCGAGCGAGGCGGCGATGTGCTCGGCCTGGTTGACCATGCCGGTGCGGATCGAGCCGGTATCGACTTCGACGAGTCCGACCAGGTCCGGATGCTGGTCGCGGATGAACTGCGTGATCTGCTCGAGCACTTTGCGGCTGCTGCGCAGGTAACCGGCACCCGGCAGCGGCAGGTGAAAGGCCGGGCCGGTGCCGGTCGCATAACGGATGTTGTAGACGAGCAGTCGCAACGCATCGATCCCCTGGATCCGGGCCGGCCGGGCGGACCCGGCATGCAAATTCCGGGTGCCCACAGTACACTTAAAGCCATGTCCCAGCGCGATCCGATCCGCGTATTCGTGACCCACGCCTGGGAACACGGCGACGACTATCTGCGCGTCTTCGAATATCTCGAGAGCGCCCGCAATTTCTATTATCGCAATTGCAGCAACCCGGATCAGCATCCGGTCGACAAATCGGTCGAGGGCCTGCGCGAAGAGCTGCGCCGGCAGATTGCCCCCTCGGAAGTGGTGGTGGCGCTATCCAGCCTGTATGGCACGCACCGCGACCTGCTGCAGTTCCAGCTGCACTACGCCAAGGCCAGCGACAAGCCGGTGGTGCTGATGCCCGGCTTCGGGCGCGAGCTGCCGCTGCCACGCGAGCTGGCGAGCCTCGCCGATATGCGCGGCAGCTGGGAAGAGCGCGGCATGGTGGATGCGATCCGTCAGCAGGCGCGCCACGAAGACACGACGCGCTGGGACACGATCGAGTTCAAGATCGAATAAGGCTGGTCTTTAGGGCACGGGCCGCCGGTCAGGCGCCGCTGGCGTGCTTGTTCCGGCCCGCTGCGCCGCTGCCGCCTTCCAGCGTCAGCAAGGCCGTCAGCGCGGAATTGCCGCGCGCCGGGCTGGTGATGCGCGTGGGCGGGCGCAGCGCCGCATTCAGACTCTGCATCTCGGCGCCGTAGACACGCACGATCAGCGCCGCGTAGCGCTGCGCTTCATCGTTCGAGAATTTGCGCACCGAGGCGCGCACCACAGTGTCGCCCGGCAAGGCACGCGCGGCATGCATCGCCTTGCCGAGATCGGCGAAATCCTGCTGCACTTCCAGTGGCAGGTCCTGCGCGTCGAGGTCGCAGAGGTGATTGCTGTAGGCGTTGGCCAGGCGATCCCTGAGTGCGCCGTGCGACGAGAGCGCGATGACTGCGGCTTCGAGTTGGTCGGCGAGGGCGCTGTTCAAGTGGGATCCGTGCCTTAATTGTTCTTAATATCGAAAGGCTTGCGTATCATAGGCCTAGAGCGAGCATATCGCGTGAAGCCTGCAGTTATCAACGCATCTTTAATGGCGGACGCCGCGCTCCCCGGATCAGCTTCTTCAGCACTAAATCTAGTCGAAACATGGTGCTATGGATTTCTCCTCAGGCTCTATGTAACGTATACGTTGAGGTATTTATACTTGGACGCGGGCAGAGCGCTGATATCGTCGTCCTTGCTGACCGAGGCAGTGCCTGAACATGGCTGAGACCTGGCGCGGCATCTATCCGATCACCAGCTTCGTGCTCGAAGCCCTGGGACGGAAGCGTGACGCCCGCAGCGACGGCACGCTCTCGAGCGAAGAGCAGACGCTGCTCAAGGCGGTCGAGTTCTGGGCCGCCGCCGCGCACGGCACGCTGCGCGAACATCTGCGCCCGGACGTGCGCGAGCAGCTGACGGAAGCGCGCCGCGCGTTCTCGGCGCTTGGCGCCGTGCGCGTCGTCAGCCTGCTGCGCGTAGCGCTCGAGGAGCTGGCTGACGGGCCGATGCGCCAGTCCGAAACAGCAGTCATCGAGCAGCTCGACGAACGCCTGGCCCGGACCGACGACAACATCGAGGACCTGATCGCCCGTTACGCGGGCGCCATCGAGCATCCGACGGAAAGCGCAGCGGCGCAATGATCGGGGCGGCGGCGGCTGATCGGGTGCCGGCACGGCGCTACGACGCGGCCGGTATTGCCCACGTCGACCAGCGCGCGATCGTCGCGCTGGCGATGCCGCTGATCGCCAACAGCGCGGTGCAGCTGGTGCTCAACCTCACCGACGTCTGGTTCATCGGGCGGATCTCCACCCAGGCCCTGGCCGCGGTAAGCGCCGTGCACTGGCTCGCGATTGTCGTGCTGATGGTGCTGTCGGGCGTCGGTATGGCGGTGCAGACCGTGGCGGCGCAGGCGCACGGCGCGCGACGCCAGGCGCGCGCCGCGCAGGCGGTGTGGATCGCGATGTGGGCGCTGCTGCTGTCCGTACCGCTGTTCGTCGCGGTGGGCCTGTCGATTCGCGCGATGCTGGCGCCGTTTGGACTGCCGCCGGCGATCGTCGATTTGGCCGCGGCCTTCTGGCTGCCGCGGGTGGGCGGATCCTGCTTCGGCGCCGGCGTGTGGGCGCTGCTGGGATTCTTCAATGCGATCGGGCGTCCGCGCGTCACGCTGCTGGTCACCGCGGTGATGGCGCTTGCAAACGCGCTGTTCAACGAGATCTTCATATTCCACTGGCACCTGGGCGTCGCCGGCTCCGGCCTCGCCACGATGGTCGCGCAGGCCTGCGGGCTGGGGCTGGCGATGTACGCGTTCCTGCGCGGTCATTACCGCCACGGCTATCGCACGCACCTGACCTGGACGCCGAACCTGCGCCGCATCTGGACACAGCTGCGGATAGGCTTTCCGATGGGCCTGCTGATGGCGGCGGACCTGATCGGTTTCTCGCTGTTCCAGATCATGCAGGTGAAGCTCGGCGAAGTGGAGGGCGCCGCCTCGCAGGTCGTGATGATCATGACCGCGATCTCCTACCTGCCCGGGGTCGGTATCGCGCTCGCCGGGACCACGCTGGTCGGGCAGGCGATTGGCGCCGGCGATCGCGACTGGGCCTACCGCCTGGGCAGCCGCGTGATCCTGATGACCGCGCTGTACATGGGCGGGATGGGGCTGCTGCTCGCGCTGGCCGGTCCGTGGCTGCTGCCGCTGTTCGTCGGCATCGGCGGCGCGCAGGCCGCAGCCGTCATTGCGCTCGGCGCGCAATTGCTGTGGATCGCAGCCGCCTACCAGTTCTTCGATGGATTGAACCTGGCGAGCGGCATGGCGCTGCGCGGCGCGGGCGACGCGATGCTGCCGGCCACGCTGGTGATCGCGCTCTCGTGGTTCGTGTTCGTGCCGCTGGCGCACATGATGAGCTTTGCTCCCGGGCAGGGGTGGGTCGCCTTCCTGCCGCAATGGGGCCTGGGAGCACGCGGCGGGTGGCTCAGCGTCGTGATCTATACGCTCCTGGTCGGCGTCACGCTGGCCGGGCGCTGGCGCTCGCGGGCCTGGCAACAGCTTGGAATCTGAAGCATGCAGATCGCGATATTCACCACCGGCGGGACAATCGACAAGGTGTACTTCGACGCCAAGGGCAACTACCACGTCGGCTCGCCGATGGTGCGCGAGCTGCTGGTGCACGCGCGCCTGGCCGCGATGCCGCAGATCACCGAGCTGTTGCGCAAGGACAGCCTCGAGATGACCGCGGCGGACCGTGAAGTCGTGCGGGGAGCAGTGGCGGGCTGCGCCGCGCCGCGCGTGCTCATCACCCACGGCACCGACACCATGGTGGAGACCGCGCGGGCACTGCGTGGTATTGCCGGCAAGACCATCGTGCTGACGGGTGCGCTGCAGCCCGGTCGTTTCGCCGACAGCGACGCCGAATTCAACCTCGGCCTGGCCTTCGGTGCGGTGCAATTATGTCCAGTCGGGGTCTACGTGGTCGCCAATGGCGCGGTTTTCCCCGCCGACCGCGTGCGCAAGAACCTCGAATTGAACAGGTTCGAGCCGCTATAACAGGCCGGCGCACTGCGCTGGCGCGCCGCGTTGCGAACTGGCGACCCCTGTCACAGACCGGACGCACGTGGCGCGCTAATTTCTGACTTATGTCCCTGCCTGCTGCGCCGATATCCCTGAAATCACCGCGCCCGCCAATGCAGGCCGCCACCCTGGGGCAGCGCATCGTGGCCTCGCTCCCGTTGCTGTGGGCCAAGTGGGTCTCGCTGCACGATGCGGCCGGTCACATCTACTGGCAACAGGGCGATGTGCTCGGACCCGCCGAACGCGAGGCGATCCGCGTGGCGCTCGAGAGCTTCGTCGGCAAGGGCGCCCCGGCGCGCGTGAACCATCCGCTGCAGCGCGACCGCACGGCGCTGCTGCTGCGTGCGGAAGACGATTTCCATCCTTTCCTCGGTTTCGTGATGCTGGTGGTGGACGACCGCTGGCTGCGCGGCAAGGGAACCGCGGCGCCCGACCTGCCGATCCCGGTGGTGCGTGCCGTGCGGGAGTGGGGCGCCACGCTCGGTTGCGGAGCGCAGGGCCCCGCGATCGGCATGACCGCGTCGACCGCGGAAATGAAGGCGCCACAATTGGTCGCGATGCTCGAAGGCGGGCCGCGCGTCGACGATGCCGAAGCCGATCGATACCTGGAGAAGCTCCGCGCCTTCGAGATGGAATTGCACGCGCAGCACCTGATCCCGATCCAGGCGGGCACGCGCATCCGCCGCTACGAGATCCTGATGCGTGCGGCCGGCAATCCGGTCACGGATTCGGCGCCGCAGGACCTGATCCGCGGCGCCGAGGCGCTGGGGTTGGGCGCGGTGCTCGATCGGCGTGTGGTCGGCGAGTTGCTCGTCTGGCTGGCGCAGCGATCGGAGATCTGGTCGGGCGAACCCGCGCAGTTCTCGGTCAACCTGACCACCGGGTCGCTCAGCGACAGCAATTTCCTCACTTTCGTGCGCCTGTGCATGGAGAAGGCGCAGCTGCCACGCGGCCTGATCGCCTTCGAGGCTCAGCATGAGTTCTGCCGCCGCGAGCCGCAGTACTTCGCGCACCTCGCGGCGCAGCTCGAGCAGGCAGGCGCCGGCGTAGTGATCGACAATTTCGTGCTCAGCGACACCGGCGTCGACCTGCTGATGCAGCCGGGCGTGCGCCTGGTGAAGCTCGACCCGCAGATCACCCACGATCTCGTCAATGATCGCGGCCACCAGGCGCGCGTCGCGGCGATCGCGCAGGCGGCGCGGGTCGCCGGCGTGCACGTGGTGGCGAAAAACGTCGAGTGCGAACGCTCCCAGGCCTTGCTGCAGGCGCTCGGCGTGGATTTCATGCAGGGTTTCGGCACGAGTGCGCCGGCGCCGCTCCAGGCCATCGACGAGCAGCGCGAGCTGCGGGCCGGGCGCGAGATCGTCGATCCGCACTACGGCGCCGACCCGGCGGACGCGGAGCCGCGTCTCGCAGCCACCGGCTGATCCGCCGCGTGGCCTCTACCGACCAACCAGGTCCCGGGACCGCCGAGAGGCGCGCTCGCGCCGATCGGCGTTCGCAGACCGTGCGCGCGCTACTGACCGGCGCCTGGCAGGCACGGCGCCGCAATCCGCGGCGCGGGGAGAAAGTGCGGGTCGGCGCGGTCGACTGGCACGCGCCGCAGTGGTTCGCGGCCGCACTGGTGGTGCTGCTGTTGTCGATGGCCGATACCTTCCTCACGCTGGTGCTGGTGCAGCACGGCGCGATCGAAGTGAACCCGATCATGGCGCCGCTGGTGATCGGCGGCGGCCGCAGCTTCGCATTCCTGAAGCTGGCATTGACGGCGACCGCCGTGACGATCCTGGTGGCGCTGACGCGCGTGCCGACCTTCGGTCGGCTGCTGGCCGGACCGATTCTGGTGGGCACGGCGTTCCTGTACGTGCTGCTGATCGGCTATGAGTTGTGGCTGGTCGATCGCTCCTTCGCCTGACCGGGTACTTTCCGAATACCTACTGTAAAATCCCCGCTGCCGTTCCGGGCGCCGGTGGGATAGGCTGCAGGCGGAACTTAGCTGAGCATCGCCCGGTCTTATCGTTAAATGAGCGAACCTACGGAAAACAAGCTGGTTTCCGCGCAGCTCGAGCGCGTCCCGTGGTGGCGTGTCGCCATCGGGCGGCTCGCGACCGGCAAGCGCCGGCGCCACCAGGAGACGCTCGATCGCCTGGCGGAGCGCGACGTCACCGATACGATCGGCGAAGCGGACGTCAATTCGTGGCTGGCGATGCTCGAGGGGCAATCGCGGCGCCAGGCCAGCCGGCGTCGCAATCGCTAGGGCCTGTTCACACTCAGGACATCGATGCGTTGCTGCTCAAAAGGCTTTCAGACCAGGCGCGAGGCGCGCCGCGTGGTCATTCCACGTCAGCGCCGAGCAACGCCGTATGAAAGCCTTTT
>JAGWPD010000012.1 GCA_028870705.1 Gammaproteobacteria bacterium | reverse complement strand
GCCGTTCTGCGCCTCGAGGTAGTGCCAGCAGGCGGCGAGCAGCTCGGCGATCGGGTGGCGGCGGTTGATCGGCACGAGCTCGCTGCGGAGCGCGTCGTTGGGCGCGTGCAGCGACACCGCGAGCGCGACGTTGCTCACTTCGGCCAGTTTGTAGATCTGCGGCACCAGGCCCGAGGTCGACAGCGTCACGCGCCGGCGCGACAGGTCGAAGCAGGCATCGTGCAGCAGGATCTGCGTCGCCGGCACCACGTTGCGGAAATTCGCGAGCGGCTCGCCCATCCCCATGAACACCACGTTGGTCACCAGCCGCTCGCCGCCGGGCTCGAAGCCGAGCTCGCGGTTGGCGAGCCAGACCTGGCCGACGATCTCGGCCGTCGTCAGATTGCGGTTGAAACCCTGCTGCGCGGTCGCGCAGAAGCTGCAATCGAGCACGCAGCCGACCTGCGAGGAGATGCACAGTGTCCCCCGATCGGCCTCGGGGATGTACACCATCTCGAAAGCCTGCGATGCGTCCGCGCGCAACAGCCACTTGCGTGTGCCGTCGGCGGACTGGCGCGCCAGCACGATCTCCGGCAGCTTCACTTCCGCCTGGGTGGCGAGCTGCGCGCGGAAGTCCTTCGCCAGGTCGCTCATGGCCTCGAAATCCGCCACGCCGCGCTTGTACAGCCAGTGCTGCAGCTGGCGCGCGCGGAACGTGCGCGAGCCCGCCGCCTGCACCCAGGCCTCCAGTTCCGGCGGCGGCAGTCCCAGCAGGTTGATGCGCGTGTCCAGGCGGATGCTTCCGGAATGAGCGGGTACTACCCGCGCGGACAGATTTCCGTGCCGCTGAAAAAGAACGCGATCTCGCGCCCCGCCGTTTCGGCCGCATCGGAGCCGTGCACGACGTTCGCCTCGATGCTCTGCGCGAGGTCGGCGCGGATCGTGCCGGGCGCGGCCTGCTTCGGGTCGGTGGCTCCCATGATGTCGCGGTGGCGTGCGATGGCGCTGTCGCCCTCGAGCACCTGCGCGATCACCGGGCCGGAAGTCATGTAGCGCACCAGGTCTTTGTAGAACGGGCGCTCCCGATGCACCGCGTAGAAGACCTCAGCCTGCGCCGTCGACAGGCGCAGCATGCGAGCGGCAACGATGCGCAATCCGGCGCGCTCGAAGCGCTGGTAGACGTCGCCGATCAGGTTGCGGGCGACGCCGTCGGGTTTGACGATGGACAAGGTGCGCTCGAGCGCCATCAGCAGTACTCCTGGAAGTCAGGCCAAGTGAAAAGAGCCGGGAAGTTTAGCCGCACAGGGCCTCGTCCAGCAATCACGTAGCCGGCGGAAGTCCCGGAAGGAAAAGGTTTTTTAGACCGTGAAGCTCTCGCCGCAGCCGCATTCGGCCTTGACGTTCGGGTTGGCGAACTGGAAGGCCTCGTTCAGTCCCTTGCGGACGAAATCGACCTGCGTGCCATCGAGCATCGGGAAACTGGCCGGATCGACGAACACCTTGACTCCCCGGTCCTCGAACACGAGATCGTTCGGGCCCGCCGCATCGGCATAGTCGATGACGTAGCTGAAACCCGAACAGCCGGTGGTCCTGATGCCAAGGCGCAAGCCCAGGCCACGCCCCCGGCTGGCCAGGTGGCTGCGGACCCGATCGGCGGCGGAAGCTGTCAGTGAAATGCTCATGGGAGTGTGATTCCTGCAGAGCGCATTGTACTACCCCGGCGCCACCCGCCGCTGTGCGGCAGCCAGCGCCGCCCGCAGCGCGTCCTCGATGACCAGGAGACGTGTCAGGCGGTCCGGGGCCAGCTGCAACGCCCGCGCCCAGTCCAGGGCCCCTCCCAGGCCGGGATCGGCCCACGGCCGGCCGCGGAGCTGCCCGGAGAGCCATTCGCAGGCCGCCAGGGTCTGGGGGCAGCCGTAGGCCTGATGGCTGGCCTCCGCAATGGTCCCACCCTCCATTTTCAACATAAAACGGACCCAGGTGCCCTGCTCCCGGGCCCCGGCCTCGCCGCTCGCCACGCACTCGGGCTCCCCGCCGCTGGCGCTGACCGCCGCGAGCGATCTCAGGCGCAGCACCTCGCGACGCACCGCAGCAATGGCGGTATCGATGTCCTCGGGGCTGGTGTCCCGTCCCAGGCTGAAGCGCAGCGCGCTCTGGGCAGTCTCGCGGTCGCGTCCGATCGCGCGCAGCACGTAGGACGGTTCGTCGCTGTCGGAGTTGCAGGCCGAGCCGCTGGCAAGCGCGAGTTCCGTCAGCCCGAACAACAGGCTCTCGCCTTCGATGCCCGCGAAGGACACATTGAGCACGCCCGGCAGTGCGTGCACCGACGGGCTGTTGAGCAACGCGCCGGGGAGCGATCCCACCCCCGCCCACAGCCGCGCGCGCAGCTGCGCCTGGCGCACGGCCTCGCCATCCATCATGCGCGCGGCGAGCGCGCATGCGGCGCCGAAGCCGACGATCTGGTGCACCGCGAGCGTGCCCGAGCGCAGGCCACGCTCGTGGCCGCCGCCGAACATCAAGGGCTGGAGGGACACCCGACGTGCCGCCTGCACATACAGGGCGCCTATACCCTTCGGCCCATAGAGCTTGTGCGCCGTGAACGAGAGCAGGTCGATGCCCATCGCCTGCACGTCGATCGGCAGCTTGCCGGCCGACTGCGCCGCATCGACATGGAACGCAGCGCCATGCGCGCGGCACAGCGCGCCGAAGGCCGCGACATCCTGGATCGCGCCGGTTTCGTTGTTGGCGTGCATCAACGAGACCAGCACGGTTTCCGGGCGCAGCGCCGCCTGCAGCTGCGCGGGCGTTACGCGCCCTTCGTCCGCGGGTGTCAGGAGAGTGACCGCTATTCCCTCGCGCTCGAGCTGCCGGCAGGGATCGAGCACCGCCTTGTGCTCGGTGCGCGCGCTGATCACGTGCAGCGCCTGCGCGCCGCGCGCCGCGCGCGCACCGCGCGCCAGTCCCAGGATCGCGAGGTTGTCCGCCTCCGTGGCGCCGGAGGTGAAGATCACCTCGCCGGGCCGCGCGCCGACCAGGGCGGCCGCCTGCGCCCGCGCGGACTCGACACGCGTGCGTGCCTCGCGACCGTAGGCATGGGTCGAGGCGGGATTGCCGAAATCGCCCGCGGCCGTCAGGCACTCGGCCATGCACCCGGCGACGCGCGCGTCAACCGGCGTGGTCGCGGCATAGTCGAGGTAGATGGGGCGCGACCGGTTCACCTGCGCGGCGCTCATGTGGGCGGCACCAGCGTTCGAGCGGGTCCCGCGGCGCCGGCGCGCCGGCGCCGCCGCTGCACGGCGGTGAGCAGGCCGCGCAGGATGTTCAGCTCGTTGCCGTCGAGTTCCGCGCGCTGCAGGAAGCGGCGGAACCGATTCATCAGGTTGCCACCGTGCTGCGTGCGATCGCGGAAGTCGACCTCCTCGAGCACGGCTTCGAGGTGTTCGTACAACCGCGCCATCGCCGGCGGGTCGGCCAGCGGCTGTTCACGGGCTGCGACCGGCGGCGCGCCGCCGCCGCGCGCGCGCAGCAGCTCATAGGCAACCACCTGCACCGCCATCGCCAGGTTGAGCGAGGCGTATGCGGCGCCGGTCGGAATGCGCAGCAGCGCATGCGCCGGCTGCAGGTCTTCGTTGCTGAGTCCGCTGTGCTCGCCGCCGAACACGATCGCGACGGGCGAGTGCGCACATTCGGCCACGGCGCGCGCGGCGGCCTCGCGCACATCGAGCACGCGGTAGTAGTGGTCGCGCGTGCGCGAAGTGCTGGCCAGCACCAGGCCGCAGCCCGCGAGCGCGGCGGTCAGCCTGTCGAACACGCGTGCATTCGCCAGCACGTCGTCGGCGCCGGAAGCGCGCGCGCGCGCATCCGGATGCGGGAATTGCCGCGGCCGCACCAGCACCAGTTCGCCGAGCTCCATGTTCTTCATCGCGCGCGCGGCAGCGCCGATATTGCCGGGGTGCGAGGTGTCGACGAGGACGATGCGGATCGGCAGTGCCGTCATAAGGCTGCTATTCTAGTTGACTATGCATCCATTGCTGAATATCGCCGTGCGGGCCGCGCGGCGCGCCGGGGAAGTGATCGCGCGCAGCATCCCCAAGCTCGAGAGCATCGAGATCCACGCCAAGGACCGGCATGACTACGTCACCGAGGTCGACCGGGCCGCCGAGCAGGAAATCATCGGCATCATCCGCCACCATTACCCCGCGCATGCGCTGCTGGCCGAGGAAAGCGGCGCCAGCGGTGACGACGAGACCCGCTGGATCATCGACCCGCTCGACGGAACCACCAATTTCCTGCACGGCTTCCCGGTCTACGCGGTCTCGATCGGCTGCGAGGTGCGCGGCCGCCTCGAGGTGGCGACCGTCTACGACGTGCTGCGCCAGGAGCTGTTCACCGCCACGCGCGGCGCCGGCGCGCAGCTCGATGGGCGGCGCATCCGCGTCAGCAGGCGCCGTGGGCTCGACGGCGCGCTGCTGGCCACCGGATTTCCGTTCCGCGCCAACGCCGACCTGGACACCTACCTCGAGATGCTGAAGGTCGTAATGCCACAAGTGGCAGGCGTACGGCGCCCAGGCTCCGCGGCGCTCGATCTCGCCTACGTTGCCGCGGGGCGCGTCGACGGCTTCTGGGAGCTGGGCCTGAAGCCCTGGGACACCGCCGCCGGCGCACTGCTGATCACCGAGGCCGGCGGCCTCATCAGCCGCATCGATGGCGGGTCCTACGCCCATGGCGGTGATGTCTGTGCCGGCACGCCGCGCATCCACGCCGCGCTGCTGGCGGCATTCGCGCCGCTCGTACGCGCGGGCGCGGACGGTGTAGAGTCGACGGCAGCGAACGCACGCATTCCCAGGGAGAACGCATGAGTCTGTTCCGCACCAAACCGATCGACGTCAACGCCAATACCGGGCTCAAACGCTGCCTTGGCGCCTTTGACCTGACCATGCTCGGCATCGGCTGCATCATCGGCACGGGCATCTTCGTGCTCACCGGCGTGGTCGCCGCGCAGCACGCGGGCCCGGCCATCGTCCTGTCGTTCGTTCTTTCCGGCATCGCCTGCGCGTTCGCGGCGTTGTGCTATGCCGAGCTCGCCGGCGCGATCGGCGGCGCCGGCAGCGCCTACGGCTATGCCTACTCCGGAATCGGCGAGCTGATCGCGTGGATCATCGGCTGGGATCTCATCCTGGAATACGCCGTCGCCACCTCCACCGTGGCCATCGGCTGGTCCGGCTATTTCGGCAAGATCCTGGAGCTGGCCGGCTTGCACCTGCCGCACGCGTTGACCAATGCGCCGCTCGACGGTGGCATCGCCAACGTGCCGGCCATGGTCATCGTGCTGTTGCTGTCGGTGCTGCTGTCCATCGGCGTCAGCGAATCGGCCCGCTTCAATACGGTGATGGTGTTCGTGAAGCTGGCTGCGGTCCTCGTGTTCATCGCGGTGGCCGCGCCGCACGTCAATCCGGCCAACTGGCATCCATTCATCCCGCCGCAGGTCACGGACGCCGCCGGCCAGGCGCATTTCGGCTTGGGCGGTATCCTGACCGGCGCCTCGCTGATCTTCTTCGCCTACATCGGGTTCGATGCGGTTTCCACCGCGGCGGAGGAAACGGTCAATCCGCAGCGCAACCTCCCGATCGGCATCATCGCGTCGCTCCTGATCTGCACGGTGCTCTACATCCTGGTGTCCGGCATCCTCACCGGCGTCGTGCATTACGACCAGATAGACGTCAAGGCGCCGATCGCCGATGCGCTCAAGCAGCTCGGCATCGGCTGGGCGGAGGCGCTGATCTCGCTCGGCGCACTGGCCGGCATCACTACCGTCATGCTGGTGCTCTACTTCGGCCTTACCCGCGTGGTGCTGGCGATGTCGCGTGACGGGCTCTTGCCCACGCCCATGGCCAGGGTCAATCCCAGGACCCAGACCCCGGTGCGCCTCATCCTGGGAGCGGGCGTCGTCATAGCCCTGATTGCGGGCCTGTCACCGATCGGCAAGGTGGCGCAGCTGGTCAACCTGGGCACGCTCTCGGCCTTCTTCCTGGTTTGCGCCAGCGTCATCGTGCTGCGCAGGACTCGGCCCGAACTCAAGCGCCCGTTCCGTACACCGTGGGTTCCGCTGGTACCGCTCCTCGGGATGGGCTTCTGCGCATTCCTCATGGCGGGACTGCCCGCGATCACCTGGGAAGCGTTCTTCATCTGGTCCGCGGCGGGGATCGCGATTTATTTCCTTTATTCGTACGGCCATAGCGAACTCGCCAAACCGGGCTGAGCGGGCGCCGCGCCTCCGCCAGGTTCGTAGGCAGTGACGGTCCGGTGCGCAAGCCGCGGGCTGCAAAGCGGCTGGCGCCGCAGGTACCCGTGCCCGGCGGCTGAACCCTACAATGCGCTCATGGTGACGATCCGACCCGCAGTTCCCGCCGACACGCCACTGATCCTGCGCTTCATCCGCGCGCTGGGCGAGTACGAACGGCTATCCTCCGAGGTAGTCGCCACCGAGGCGGCGCTGCACGCGACGCTGTTCGGCGCGCGCCCCTACGCCGAGGTCGCGCTCGCGTACTGCGACGGCGAATGCGCGGGCTTCGCGCTGTTCTTCCACAACTACTCGACCTTCCTGGCGCGGCCCGGCATTTACCTGGAAGACCTGTTCGTCGACCCGGCATACCGCACGCGCGGCGTGGGCAAGGCATTGCTGCAACACCTCGCGCGCCTGTGCGTCGAACGCGGTTGCGGCCGCCTCGAGTGGTCCGCGCTCAAGTGGAATCGCCTCGCAATCGACTTCTACCTGGGCCTGGGCGCCGTCGCGATGCACGAGTGGTGCATCTACCGCCTGCACGGCGGGCCGCTGCAGCGGCTCGCGGCCACAGCCAACCCCGGCTGAAGGCATCGCAGCCTGGTCGGCGGCCGTGCTCGCGGCCCCGCTCGTGGCCTCAGTCGCGCCGCGCCCGGCGCGCGTCGAGGAGCTTGCGGAGGCGGATGTTGATCATCTCGACCAGCACCGAGAAGGCCATCGCGAAGTACAGGTAGCCCTTGGGGATGTGGAAATCCATGCCCTCGGCGATGAGCGCGACGCCTACCAGGATGAGGAAGGCCAGCGCGAGGATCTTCACCGTGGGGTGCTCCTCGACAAAGGCGGCAATCGGCCCCGACAGCCACATCATCACGATGATGGACACGATGATGGCCGCGGCCATCACCGGCACCTGGTCGGGGCGCGCCAGCCCGACCGCGGTGAACACCGAATCGAGCGAGAACACGATGTCGATCAGCGCGATCTGCAGCACGATCGCCATGAAGCTGACGGCCGCCCGCACCTTGTGCGTACTGGCGGCGCCCTCGAGCGTGTGATGGATCTCGAGCACGCTCTTGGCGAGCAGGAACAGGCCACCGCCGCCGAGGATCAGGTCGCGCCCGGAGATCTGCTGCCCCAGCAGTTCGAACCACGGTTGGGTCAGCCGCGTCAGCCACACGATCGAGAACAGCAACGCGATGCGCGTCAGCATCGCGAGGCCCAGGCCGACGAAGCGCGCGCGCGGCTGGCGCGCCGGCGGGAGGCGTCCGACCAGGATCGCCAGGAAGATCACGTTGTCGATGCCGAGCACGATCTCGAGCACCGAGAGCGTGGCGAAGGCCACCCAGGTGGCCGGATCGGCGAGCATGTTCAGGGCAGGTCGTCCACCGGTCTCTTGACCGCGGTCGGCAGCAGATGCTCGGCCTTCAGCCCGCAGTCGAGCGCGATCGCGCTCGAGATGTAGATCGACGAGTAAGTGCCGGCGAGGATGCCGATGATCAGCGCCTCGGAGAAGCCCTTGAGCGCGAGGCCGCCGAGCGCATACAGCGCCACCACCACGATCAGCGTGACCACCTTGGTCATGATGGTGCGCGAGAGCGTTTGGTTGATCGACTGGTCCAGCACCGCGACGGGCTCGAGCCGGCGGCTGCCCTCGAAGCGCTCGCGGATGCGGTCGAACACCACCACGGTATCGTTGAGCGAATAGCCGATGACTGCGAGCATCGCCGAGACCACCGGCAGGTCGAACGAGGTGTGCCAGAGCGAGAACGCGCCCAGCACCAGGATCGGATCGTGCAGCACCGCGAGGATCGCGCCCAGCGACAGGCGCCAGGTATGGAAGCGCAGCGCGATGTAGATGAAGATCAGCCCGAGCGTTGCGGCCAGGGCCTTGATCGCGCCGCTCTTGAGCTCGTCGCCGACCTGCGAACCGACCACATCGAGACTGGTGACCTCGGCCTTGGGGTCGATCGCGTGCAGCACGCCCTCGACGCGCGCGCGGATCACATCGCCGGTCTGCCCGTTCTGCGGCGGCAGCCGGATGGCCGCCTCGCGCGAGGAACCGAGCATCTGCACCTGCGGCTCGCGGAAGCCCGCGCCCTCGAGGCCACTGCGCAGCGCATCGACGTTCACCGCGCTGGTGAAAGCCACCTGCACCTGCACGCCGCCGGTGAAGTCGACCGCCAGGTTGAGGCCGCGGACGAAGAACGAGCCAATCGAGATGCCCATCAAAGCCACAGACAGCCCATACCAGAGCTTGCGGGTCGACATGAAGGGAAAGTTCGTGGCTTTCCGGAAAAATTCCACCTGCTTTCTCCTTAGCCTATCGACAGGCGCTCGATCTTGCGGCGCCCGCCATACATCAGGGTGATCAGCGCGCGGCTGCCCATCAGCGCGGTGAACATCGAGGTCGCGATACCGAGCGTCAGCACCACCGCGAAGCCGCGAATCGCGCCGCGGCCGATCACCCACAGCACCAGGCCGGCGATGAACGCCGTGACGTTGGAATCGAGGATCGCCGAGAAGGCCTTCTCGAAGCCGGCACGGATCGCCGCCTGCGGCGACACGCCGTTGCGCAGCTCCTCGCGGATGCGCTCGTAGATCAGCACGTTGGCGTCCACCGCGATGCCCACCGTGAGGATGATGCCGGCGATGCCGGGGAGCGAGAGCGTGGCGCGCATCATCGACAGGAGCGCCGTCAGCAGCACGACGTTCGCCAGCAGCACCAGGTTCGCCACCCAGCCGAAGCGCTGGTAGTAGAGCGCCATGAATGCGAACACCGCCAGCATGCCGATCAGCAGCGCCCGCACGCCCATACGGATGTTCTCGGCGCCGAGGCTCGGACCGATGGTGCGCTCCTCGACCGCGAAGATCGGCGCCGACAGCGAGCCCGAGCGCATCAGCAGCGCCAGCTCGCGCGCCTCGACCGCGGTCAGCCCGGTGATGCGGAACTGGTTGCTCAGCACCGACTGGATGGTCGCGAGGCTGATGATCTTCTCGGTAGTGACATCGTGCGTGGTCTTCTGCCCGCCGACCATGCGGGTCTCGCGGCTCTTCTCGATGTACACCACGGCCATGCGCTTCTTCACGTTCAGGCGCGTGGCCCGCAGCATCGAGTCGCCGCCCTGGCCGTTGAGCGTGACGTTGACCTCGGGGCCCTCGTTGCCGGCACTCGAGGTGGCGTTGGTCAGCTGGTCGCCGGTGGCGATCAGCTCGCGCTTGAGCAGCACCGGACGGCCATCCATGTCGTAGAGCTTCGAGCCCAGCGGCGCGCGGCCGAGCTGCTTGGCCTCGATCGCGCTGTGCTGGGAATCCTCGAGCCGGAACTCGAGTGTCGCGACCTTGCCGAGGATGTCCTTGACCTCGGCCGAGTTCTGCACGCCGGGCAGCTGCACGTTGATGCGATCGATCCCCTGCTGCGCGACGATCGGCTCGGACACGCCGAGCTCGTTGACGCGGTTGCGGAGCGTGGTGATGTTCTTCTGCAGCGCGTAGTCCTGGCGGACCTTCACCTGCGTCGGACTCATCTCCATCTCGATCGTGGGCCCCGTCTCGCCGCTGCCGATGCTGAAGCTCAGGTCGGGATTGGCCTTGCGCAGCGCATCGCGCACCGCGCCGATATCGGCGCCAGGCGGCAGGATCACGCGCAGCGCGTTCGGGATGCTGCTCTTGCTGCCGGTATAGGCGTTGATGTCGGTGAACGGCAGGTTGGCCGCGGCCAGCGTGCGACGGAAGCCCTGATCGTAGCTGTCGAGGAGCTGCGCCACCGCGCCGTTCACGTCGACCTGATAGAGCAGGTACAACCCGCCGCGCAGGTCGAGGCCGAGCGGCATCGGCCGCAACCCGAACCTGCGCAACACCGCCGGCGCGCGCGAGGCGGTGGTGAGCGCCGAGACGTAATCGGCCGCCAGGTTCTCGTTGACCGAATCGCGCGCCTTCAGCTGGTCGGCGACACTCGCGAAGCGCACGATCAGCTTGCCGTCATCGATATAGGAGCCGCGGAAGGCGTCGGCATGGCCGGTGAGCACCTGCTCGACGGCCGTACGCGCGAAATCGTCCATCGGCAGCCGGTTCTTGCGCACCACCTGCAACGCCGGGTCGGTGCCGAAGAAATTCGGCAACGCGAACACCAGCGCCAGCAGCAGCACCAGCCCGACCAGCAGGTATTTCCAGCGCGGGAATTCCAGCATGGCCGTACCTCAGCCGCCCTTCAGCGTGCCCTTGGGCATGAGCTGGGAGATCTGGGCGCGCTGCACCTTGATGCGCACGCCGTCCGCCACTTCCAGCGTGACGAAGCTCTCGCCCACCTCGCTGATGCGTCCGAGGATGCCGCCGCTGGTGACGACCTCGTCGCCGGTCGCCAGCTTGGCGAGCATCGCCTGCTGTTCCTTCATGCGCTTCTGCTGCGGCCGGATCAGCATGAAATAGAAGATCGCGACGAACACGACCAGGATCAGGATCTGGGGGAACGCACCCCCGGCGGGCGCTCCTGCAGCCTGTGCATAAGCCGGTGAAATCAGGGAATCCATGGGCAGACCTTCCGGTTGTGGTGTTCAGTAGTCGGGGCACCCGGACACCTGCCCGGCTGCGAAAAAGGGCGGCATTATGCCACAGGCGGCGCGGTGCGCCGTGGAATCGCCATAATCCGGGCGGCCAGCGCGGCGAACTCGCCGGCGGCGATCGCGGCCCGGATCCGGCGCATCAGCTCGAGGTAGAAGTGCAGGTTGTGCACGGTTCCAAGCTGCACGCCGAGGATTTCGTCGCACCGATCCAGGTGCCGCAGGTAGGCGCGCGAGTAGTTCCGGCAGGTGCTGCAGGAGCAGGCGGGGTCCAGCGGACCGGTATCGCGCTGGAAGCGCGCATTGCGGATGTTGACGATGCCCTCGCTCGTGAACAGGTGCCCGTTGCGGGCATGCCGCGTCGGCATCACGCAGTCGAACATGTCGACGCCGCGCGCCACGGCCGCGACGATCTCATGCGGATAACCCACCCCCATCAGGTAGCGCGGCCGGTCGGATGGCATCAGCGGCAGCGTGTGTTCGAGCACGCGCAGCCGTTCCTCTTCCGGCTCGCCGACCGCCAGCCCGCCGATCGCCATGCCCGGCCAGTCGAGCGCAGTCAGCGCTTCCAGCGATGCGGTCCTGAGCGCGAGGTGCATGCCACCCTGCACGATGCCGAACAGGTGTCCAGGCGGTTCATCGCGGTAGTAATGCGCATGGCCGCGCACCGCCCAGCGCATCGAGCGCTCCATCGACTCGCGCGCCTGCGACTCGCTCGCCGGGTAGGCGGTGCAGTCGTCGAAGGCCATTGCGACATCGGACTGCAGCGCGCGCTGCACGTCCATCGAATCCTCCGGACTCATGTGCACTTCCGCCCCGTCCACCGGCGAGCGGAAGCGCACGCCCTGTTCGCTGATCTGGCGGAGTGTGGCGAGGCTGAAGACCTGGAAGCCGCCGGAATCGGTGAGGATCGGCCGCTGCCAGCCCATGAAACCGTGCAAACCGTCGCGGTGCAGCGCGACGATGTCCGCGCCGGGACGGAGCGAGAGGTGGAAGGTGTTGCCGAGCACGATCTGCGCGCCGAGCGCCGCGAGTTCCGGTGGCGCCATCGCCTTGACGGTGCCGTAGGTGCCGACCGGCATGAAAGCCGGTGTCTCCACGATCCCGTGTGGCAGGTGCACGCGCGCGACACGCGCGGCCCCGTCCGCCTGCAGCAGCTCGAAACGCAGTTTCACGCGCGCGCGCCGTTTGCGGGCCAGACCAGCATCGCGTCACCATAGCTGAAGAACCGGTAGCGGTGCGCGATCGCGTGCCGGTAGGCCGCCAGCACGGCCTCGCGTCCGGCGAAGGCGGCCACCAGCATCAGCAACGTCGATTTCGGCAGGTGGAAATTCGTCACCAGGCCGTCGATCGCCAGGAAGCGGTACCCGGGCGTGATGAACAGGCGTGTCTCGCCGTGCCCTGCGCCCATGCTGCCGCCGGCGGCCGCGGCGGCCTCGAGCGCGCGCGCCACGGTGGTGCCGACTGCGACCACGCGCCCCCCGGCGGCGCGCACCGCGGCGATCGCACTCGCCGTTGCCGCCGGCACCTCGTACCACTCGGCGTGCATGCGGTGCTCCTCGAGCGATTCGCTCCGCACCGGATGGAAGGTACCGGCGCCGACGTGCAGCGTTAGCTCGGCTCGTAGTACCCCGCGCGCGGCCAGGGCCGCGAGCAGCGCGGCGTCGAAATGCAGGCTGGCGGTGGGCGCCGCGACCGCACCTGGCACGCGCGCGAACAGGCTCTGGTAGCGCTCGCGGTCCCGTGCGTCGGGCGCGCGGTCGATGTACGGCGGCAGCGGCACCGAGCCCCAGCGCTCGAAGAATTCCACCGCTGGCCCCGGCAGCGCGACCTCCCACAGGTCCTCGCGCCGCGCGGTGAGCCGCAGCGGACCGCCATCGCTGTCGAGCCGCTCGCCCTCACGCAATGCATTGCTGGCGCGCGTCTGCACCAGTGCGGCGTGGCCACCGAGCGCGCGCTCGAGGAAGACTTCCACGCGACCGCCGGATGAGCGCCGCGCCGCCAGCCGCGCCGGCAGCACGCGTGTGTCGTTGAATACCAGCAAGTCGCCCGGGCGCAGCAATTCCGGGAGCGAGGCGATCTCGTGGTCGGCTGGCGCGCCGACGGCGCCATCGAGCAGTAGCAGGCGGCTGGCCGAGCGGCGCGCCAGCGGTTCCTGCGCGATCAGCTCGGCCGGCAAGGCGTAGTCGAAATCGCTGCGGCGCATTCTCAGGGGGATGGTGGCCTCGCTCGGAGTCGAACCGAGATGGGCAAGCCCGGTCGATTTTGAGTCGACTGCGTCTACCAGTTCCGCCACGAGGCCCGAGGGCAATTCGCGTACGATACCTCAAATCACCCGACTACAGGCCACACATGTCCACGATCAGGTTCTGCAGCAACTGCGGACAGACCGTGACCCGCCGGGTCCCGGAGGGCGACCAGCTGCCGCGCGCGGTGTGCGATCACTGCGGGACCGTCCACTACGAGAATCCGCGCGTGGTAGTCGGCTGCGTGCCCGAGTGGGATGGTCGCCTCCTGCTGTGCCGGCGCGCGATCGAACCGCGGCGCGGCTACTGGACCGCGCCCGCCGGTTTCCTCGAGATCGGTGAATCGATGCACGCGGCGGCCGCGCGCGAAACGGCCGAAGAGGCCCTGGCCGAGGTCGAGGTGGGTACGCTGCTGAGTGTGGTCAACGTGCTGCACGCGGCGCAGGTGCACGTGATGTTCCGCGCGCGCATGCGCACTGCCCGCCATGGCGCCGGGGTCGAAAGCCTCGAGACGGCGCTGTTCCACGAGCGCGAGATCCCCTGGGACGACATCGCCTTTGCCAGCATCCGCTTCGCGCTCGAGCGCTACCTCGGCGACCGGCGGGATCGGGTCGAGCACATCCACTTCCACGATATCGAGCGCCGGGCACATTAGGGACACCGCGCTTGCGCTGGCGCGGCCGTTTGGCAAAATAGCGCGTTCCCTGCCGCGCCGTGCCGCGCCCCGCTGATCCGGAGCCTAAATGACCTTTGTCGTCACCGAGAACTGCATCAAGTGCAAATACATGGACTGCGTGGAAGTCTGCCCCGTCGACTGCTTCCATGCCGGGCCGAACTTCCTGGTCATCGACCCCGATGAATGCATCGACTGCACGCTGTGCGAGCCGGAGTGTCCGGCCGAAGCGATCTTTTCAGAAGAAGAACTGCCGGCCGGCCAGGAGAAATTCACCGCGTTGAATGCCGAGCTCGCCAAGCAGTGGCCGGTGATCTCGGAGCGTGGCGCGCCGCCTGCCGATGCCAAGGAATGGGACGGGAAACCCGACAAGCTCAAGCTGCTGGAGCGCTGAGCGCGCACGCCGCGGGCTAGCCCGGTGGTTTGTCCTGCAGTTTGTCCCGCTGCAGTTCCTGCACGAGTTCGTCGGGTGGCGCGTAGCCTGGCAGCAGCTCGCCCGATTCAGTGACGATGCCCGGCGTTCCAGTCAGCCCGATCGCGCGCCCAAGCGCGTAGTCGTCCGCGACCGGATTGGGCTTGCAGACCGCGGTCTTCAATGCCACCCCCAGCTTCGCCTGGGTCAGCGCCGCCTGCCGGTCGGCCGAGCACCAGACCTGCTCGGCCTTCGACCAGCTCTCGGTATTCGGCCCCGTGCGCGGGAAGAACAGGTAGCGCACCTTCACTCCAAGGCGGTTGTAGTCGGCGATCTGCTTGTGCAGCGCGCGGCAGTAGGCACAATCGACATCCGTGAACACGGTGATCGTGTACTTGGTCTGGGCCGGCGCGAACACCACCATCGAGGATTCGGGCACGGCGCGCAGCAATTCCAGGCGCAGCTCGCGCCGGCGCGCGTCGCTGAGGTTGTTCCGGTCGGCTAGCCGGTAGAGATCGCCGGCGAACCCGTAGCGCCCGTCCGCGGTCACGTACACGAGCTCCGCGCCCTGGCGGTATTCATAGATGCCTGGGATCGGCGTGGTGCGCAGGTCGCCGGCATGGGCGCCCGGGATGTGCGCGGCTACCGCGGCCAGCTCGGCCCCGAGCTGGGTCGTCGCGGCGGGGACTGTGGTCGGCGGGACTGCAGCCGGCGGCGGCGAAGACGGTGCCGGCGCGCTCGCTGCGCGCAACGCCAGCGCGGCGCCGCACAATACGGTCGCCAGGCCCCAGCGCAGGCTGTTGGTTGGTTTCATAGGCCCGTCATTCTATCAGAGCGCGGCGGGCACCGCCGCGGCCGTCGCGCCGGGATCATCCCCGCGGGTGATGCTCGGCGTGCAATTCCTTCATGCGCTCACGCGCCACATGCGTGTAGATCTGCGTGGTCGACAGGTCGCTGTGGCCGAGCAGCATCTGCACCACGCGCAGGTCGGCGCCGTGGTTCAGCAGGTGGGTCGCGAAGGCGTGGCGGAGCGTATGCGGCGAGAGGTCGTGATTTACGCTGGCCTTGCGCGCGTAGCGCTTGATGATGTGCCAGAAGGCCTGGCGCGTCATCCGGTCGCCGCGGCGGGTCGGGAACAGGTAATCGGTGCTGCGGTCGAGCAGGATCTCGGTGCGCGGACTGCCGATGAAGGAACCGAGCCAGCGCACGGCCTCTTCGCCCAGCGGAATGAGCCGCTCGCGGTTGCCTTTGCCCTGCACGCGCAGTACGCCCTGATTGAGGTTCACCTGGTCGACCCGCAGGCTGACCAGCTCGGAGACACGAAGCCCGGTGGCGTACAGTACTTCGAGCATCGTCCGGTCGCGGTTGCCGAGCGGGTCGCTGACGGATGGCGCCATCAGCAGCGCCTCGACCTCGGCCTCGGTCAGCGATTTTGGCAGCGAGCGGCCGATGCGTGGCATCGCGATCTGCGCGGTCGGATCCTCGCGCACCACGCCCTCGCGCACCAGGTAGCGAAAGAAGCGGCGGAACGAGGACAGCTGCCGCGCGGTCGAGCGCGGCCGCGAACCGCCAGCGGCGCGCGCGGCGATGAAGGCCAGCACGTCGGCTCGCCCGGTGCGCACCAGCACGATATTGCGTTGCGCGAGCCAGCGCGACAGCGCGATCAGGTCGGCGCGGTACGCGGCCAGCGTGTTCGGCGACAGCCCGCGCTCCATCCACACCGCGTCCAGGAAGCGGCCGATGATCGGATCAACGACTTCGGCGGCCGGCTCTGCGGTCACAGTTGCGTGTCTGCTCAATGCCGTTCCTGGTGCGGTGGCGGATTGCCTCAGGTCCGCAGTATGCAAAGGGGGCCGTACCGGGCGGTGTGATGGGACTCACAACCACGCCAACGGCTAATATAGGGAGACCTGGGTCACACAAAACAACGACGACAGCAGCAAAATCGTGACGCCACCCGCCTCCCCGCAGCGCACCACGGTCGGCCTGGCGTGGCTGCCATTGCGCCTGATCTACGGCCTGTATGCGGCCAGCGCATTCCTTGGGCTGGCGCTGCTGGCGCTGCTGCCGCTGGCCCTCATCCCGACGCTGGCAGGCCGGCGCCGCCTTATCCAATGGACCGGCCGCGCTTCGCTGGCACTGATGGGCATGCCGGTGCGCGTGCACTGGGCAGTCCAGCTTCCCGATCCCTGCATCGTCGTCGCCAATCACAGCAGCTACCTCGACGGCGTCGTGCTCGCAGCGATACTGCCGCCGCGCTTCGATTTCGTCATCAAGCGCGAGATGGCCGCGGTGCCGCTGGCCAGCTTCCTGCTGCGCCGCATCGGCGTGCAATTCGTCACGCGTGGCAATCGCTCCGGCGGTTCGCGTGACGCGTTGCGCGTGATCCGCAGCGCCGCGCGCGGCGGATCGCTGGCCTTCTTCCCCGAAGGCACCTTCCTGCAGCAGCCCGGGCTGTTGCGATTCCATACCGGCGCCTTCGCCGCCGCGGAGCGCGCCGGCGCGCCGATCATGCCGCTGGCGATCCTCGGCACGCGCCATTGCCTCGAACCGGGCAGCATGCTGCCACGGCCCGGCCGCATCACCGTGAGGGGTCTGCCGCTGCTGCACCCGCTGCCTGCCTGCCCCGATGGCGCAGCGGCCTTGCGCGACGCAGCGCGCGCCGCCATCCTTGCCGCCACCGGCGAAATCGACGCAGCGGAGGCCAAGGCATGAACTCGGGCACGAACGAGCGTGACGTGATGGACTACGACGTGGCGATCATCGGCGCCGGCCCCGCGGGTCTCGCCTGCGCTCTGCGGTTGCGGCAGCTCGATCCGGAGCGCTCGGTGTGCGTGGTCGAGAAGGCCGCGAGCCTCGGTGCGCACTCGCTCTCCGGCGCGGTACTTGACCCGGTGGCGCTCGACGCGCTGGTGCCCGGCTGGCGCGCGACGCCGCCGCCGACCTGCGTGCCGGTGCGGCGCGACGAGTTCCGCTTCCTGACGGCGCGCGGCAGCTACCGGCTGCCGACTCCGCCGCAGCAGCGCAACCATGGCAATTTCATCGTCTCGATCTCGCAATTGGTGCCGTGGCTGGGTGCGAAGGCCGAAGCCGCCGGCGTCGACATCTTCACCGGTTTCGCCGCCAGCGAAGCGCTGTACGATGACGGCGGCGCGGTCCGCGGCGTGCAGCTCGGCGACATGGGACGCGCGCGCGATGGCAGCGCGGGTCCGCATTTCACGCCCGGCGCCGAGATCCGCGCGCCGGTCACGGTATTCGCGGAAGGTTGCCGTGGCAGCATCAGCAAGCAGCTGATCGAGCGCTACAGGCTGGACGCGGACCGATCGCCGCCCACTTTCGCGCTTGGCCTCAAGGAACTGTGGCAAATCCCGCCGGGTCGCGCCACCGCCGGGCTGGTCCAGCACACAATAGGCTGGCCGATGCCGCGCGACACTTTCGGCGGCGGTTTCATCTATCACCTCGACCAGGATCGCATCTATGTCGGCCTGGTGGTCGGCCTCGATTATCGCGACCCGCAGTTCCAGCCCTTCGAGGCCTTCCAGCAGCTGAAAAACCATCCGACGCTGCGCGCACTGCTCGCGGGCGGCGAACCGCTCGCCTACGGCGCGCGCTCGATCGCCGCCGGTGGCGCGCAATCGCTCCCGCGCATGGAGATGCCCGGCGCGCTGCTGATCGGCGATGCCGCTGGCACGCTCGATGCCGCGCGCATCAAGGGCATCCACCAGGCGATGCGCTCCGGGATGCTGGCCGCCGACCATCTGCACGCGCGGAAGCTGCCGGCCGGCTACGACGCCGCGTGGCGCGCCTCGCCTGGTGGGCGCTCGTTGCAGGCGGTCCGCAATATCAAGCCCGGCTTCAAGCGCGGCCTGTGGCTGGGATTGGCGAACGCGGCGCTCGAGACCGCGCTCGGCGGCCGCACACCCTGGACGCTGCGCCATAGCGCCAACGACCAGACGCTGCGGCTGCTGGATAGGCCGGGCGCGCCGGCCACACCGCGCGCCGACTGGCCCGAACGCACGTTGCCGCCGCGCGATCGCACTGCAGCCGTCTACCTTGCCTCGACCGCGCACGAGGAGAACCAGCCCGTGCACCTGCACGTCGCCGATACTGGCATCTGCGCCGATCGCTGCGCGCGCGAATACGCCAATCCCTGCACGCGCTTCTGTCCGGCCGCGGTCTACGAGATCCTCACCGCCGATGACGGCACGCGCCGCCTGCAGATCAACGCCGCCAACTGCGTGCACTGCAAGGCCTGCGACATCAAGGATCCCTACCGCCTGATCACCTGGACCACGCCCGAGGGCGGATCCGGGCCCAACTACCAGAACCTGTAGCGACGATGCGCGCGCGCGCCGTGCCGGGCCTTGCGGGGCTGTACGAACGCGAGCTGCGCGCGCGCGGCTGGCGAAGCGATCCCGCGCAGCTGGCGGCGGTGGCGCGCCTCGAGCG
>JAGWPD010000011.1 GCA_028870705.1 Gammaproteobacteria bacterium | reverse complement strand
CGCGCCCCAATGCTCGCATGTGTTGATGCGGATTTCGTTACCGGACCGCCGGCGGCGGCTTGAGCCGGAGGCATTGCTCGGCCACCTGGGCCTTGATGATTTCCGCCATGCGCAGTGCGCCGGGCCCGGCGTAGTCGCGGTCGGCGAAGACGAGGTAGAGCTCGCCCCAGCGTTCGCGGCCTTCGCGCATCGGCAGCGGCTTGAGCTCGCCGCGTTCCAGTTCGCCACGGATCGTATCCTCCGGAAACCAGGCGAAGCCGCTCCCGCTGCCGGCCGCGTGGATCGAAGTGGCCTTCTGGCTCACGGTCCAGCTCTGCTCGGCGCCCACCCAGCTGCCGCTGCGCCGCTGGCTGCCGGTGTCGCGGATGATCAGGTGGCGATGTCGCCGCAGGTCCTGCAACGTGAGCTCGCGCCCGAGCCGATGCAGGGCGTGGTCCGGATGCGCCACCGGGATGAAGCGCAGCCGCATCAGCGAGTCCCCGGCAAAGCCCGCCGGCACGTGCGGCGTGATCGCGAGGTCCACCCGCCGCTGCACGAGCGCCTCCTCGGTGCCGCTGATCACGCTCTCGTACAGTTCTATGCGTATCTGCGGCTGCTCCTCGCCGAAGCGCGCCATGCATTGCAGCAGCAGCCAGGTCGGAAAGATGATGTCGACCGCCAGGCGCAGCTCGGATTCCCAGCCGGACGCGAGGCTTGCCGCCGCGCCCTCGAGCGCACTGGCCTCTTCCAGCAAGGCCTTGGCGCGGCGGTAGAGCACTTCGCCGCCGGCGGTCAGCCGCGCTTTGCGTCCCACCACCTTGAAGGCCTTCACGCCGAGCAGCGATTCCAGTTTCTGCACTGCGTAGGTCACGCTCGACTGGCTCTTGTGCAGCGCCTGGGCAGCCTGTGCGTAACCGCCGGCATCCACGACCGCCAGCAGGGCTCGCCATTGTTCGAGCGAAATACGCGGTTGGCTAGGCATAATTATCTACAAAATAGATAGATATAACCAACAATTTGCGCTTTTTTATCTACTGAATCAATAGCTAAATGACCACATCGGAAACCAGTCCTTACCACCTGACCCACGAGGACATGTGCCATGACGACCCTGCTGCAGATCAACACCAGCATCAACAACGGCAACGGCCAGTCCAGCCAGCTGGCGCGGCAGTTCGTCGCCAGCTACCGCAAGGCGCATCCCGACGTGCAGGTACGGGTGCGTGACGTGGCCGCGGCCGAACCCATACCGCACCTCGACGCTGAACGCTTCGGCGCCTTCATCAGCCAGCCGGAAGCGCGCACGCCGGCGCAGCAGGCGTTCGTCGCCTTTTCGGATATGCTGATCGAGGAGCTGCGGAAGGCGGATGTCATCGTGCTGGGCTTGCCGATGTACAACTTCGGCGTGCCCTCGCAGCTCAAGGCCTACTTCGACCACGTGGCGCGCGCCGGGGTGACCTTCAAGTACACGGAGCAGGGGCCGGTGGGCCAGCTCACGGGCAAGAAAGCCTACGTGTTCGCGACCCGCGGCGGCGTCTACGCCGGCTCGCCGCTCGACACGCAGACGGGCTACGTGCGCGATTTCCTGCGCTTCATCGGCATCAGCGACGTAACCTTCGTCTATGCCGAGGGCCTGGCAGTGAATGCGCAGAGCCGCGAGGCCGGGCTGGCGCGCGCCGCAGCCGAGATCGAGCGGCTGGCGGCCTAGTTTCCGGGACCATGGCATCAGGAGCATTTCGAGGAGACCCATCATGACGACGCGCACGCTGGCCCAGGTCATCGAATCGATCCCCACGGCGGACGGCGCCGGCGTGAAGCTGCGCCGGAGCCTCGGCAGCCAGCGCGGCGTGCACGTGGATCCGTTCCTGATGCTCGATGAATTCTATTCGGACGATCCGGATGACTACATCGGCGGCTTTCCCGCCCATCCCCACCGCGGTTTCGAGACCGTGACCTACATGCTCGACGGCCACATGCGGCATGAAGACCACATGGGCAACCGCGGCGACCTCGGCCCGGGCGATGTGCAGTGGATGACCGCGGCGCGCGGCATCATCCACTCCGAGATGCCCCAGCAGAGCGAAGGCCGCATGCGCGGCTTCCAGCTCTGGCTCAACCTGCCGGCCCGGGAAAAGATGAAGCCCGCGGCCTATCGCGACATACCGGCGCGCGAGATCCCGGCGGTGCAGCTCGCCGGTGGCGGGGAAGCGAGGGTGATCGCCGGTACGCTGCAGGTGGACGGCGCCCCGACCGCGGGGCCGATCAATGGCGGTGCCGCGCAGCTCAGCACCGATCCGCTGTACGTGGACGTGCGCTTGCCCGCCGGCGCGGCATTCACCGCGCCAATCCGCGCGGGCTACAACGCGTTTCTCTATCTGTACGAGGGGAGTGCCGCGATCGGTGCCGAGGGCGCGAGCCGCCCCTTGCCGCAGCGCGCGGCGGGCGTGCTCTCCGACGGTGATGAGCTGCGCGTGCGCGCCGATGCGGGTGGCGTGCGCTTCCTGCTGCTGGCTGCGCGGCCGCTGCGCGAGCCGGTAGTGCAGTACGGCCCGTTCGTGATGAATACGCGCGAGGAGATCGAGCAGGCCGTCGCGGATTACCGCAGCGGCCGGCTCGCCTCCGCGGCCTAGGTCCGGGCCCGGGCGCTAGGCCGAGGCGGCCGCCTTGGTCTTGGCGGCCTGTTCGATCACTTCCTCCGCGACCTGGCGCGGCACTGGGTCGTAGTGCGAGAACTCCATCGT
>JAGWPD010000123.1 GCA_028870705.1 Gammaproteobacteria bacterium | reverse complement strand
GGGAGTATCGCATGCGCATCGCCGGCGCCGCCTGGATCGCGGTCGCAACCTGCACATTGGGCCTGCCGCCGGGCAGCGTCGCCTCCGCCACAGCGGGGGCGGCTGCCGCAGCCGCTGCGCCGGTGGCCCCGGCCCCAGCCGCGCTGTCGCCCGAGAATCCGTTTGCGGCGCCCAGTCCGCTGCCTTTTGGCCTGCCGCCTTTCGACCGCATCAAAGACAGCGATTTCCTGCCAGCCTTCGAGGCTGGCATGGCCGGGCAGCTGCTTGAAGTGAAGGCGATCACCGACAATCCCGCGCCGCCGAGCTTCGACAACACCTCGCTGGCGCTGGAGCGATCCGGGGCGCTGCTGACGCGGGTGCGCGCGACCTTCACCAACCTGAACGCGTCGAACAGCGACGACGCGCTCGACCAGCTCGATGCCGAGATCCAACCGCGGCTCGCGGCCCACAAGGACGCGATCAACCTGGATCCGGCGCTGTTCGCGCGCATCGATGCGCTGTACCGCGAGCGCGAGCACCTGCTGCTCGACCCCGAGTCGTACCAGCTGCTGATGCGCCAGCACCGCATCATGGTGAGCGCGGGCGCGCAGCTGCCGGCGGCCGCGAAGGCAAAGCTGCGGGCCTGCAACACCGAGATCGCGGAGCTGATGGCGCGCTTCCGGCTGCGGCTCCTCAAGGCCAACAATGACGGCGCGGTCGTGGTCGACGACGTGCGCCAGCTCGATGGCCTGGGCGCCGCGGAAATCACCGCAGCCGCCGCTGCGGCCACGCGGCGCGGCCTCAAGGGCAAATGGCTGCTGGTGCTGACCAACACCACGACGCAGCCGATGCTGGCGGAGCTGCGTGACCGCGCCTTGCGCGAGCGGCTGTACCGCGCGGCGGTGAACCGCGGCAACGGCGGGCCCGACGACACCACCGCGACGATCGCGCGGCTGCTGCGCGTGCGCGCCGAACGCGCGCAGATCCTCGGCTTTCCCAACCACGCGGCGGCGGTGCTGGACGAGGAAACCGCCCGTACGCCCGCCGCGGTCGAGGCAATGCTGCGCGAGCTGACGCCGGCGGTGCGCGCCGGGGCGGAACGCGAAGCGGCGGTGTTGCAGAAATTCATCGACCAGCAGGCGGCGGCAGCCGGCCGGCCGGCCGAGAAGCTGCAGCCCTGGGACTGGGATTTCTACTCCGAACAGGTGCGCAAGGCGGTGTACGACTACGACGAAGCCGAGGCGCGGCCTTACTTCGAACTCAACCACGTGCTGAACGACGGCGTGTTCTATGCCGCGCATGAACTGTATGGCATCAGTTTCCGCGAGCGCACCGACCTGCCGGTCTACAATCCGGACGTGCGCGTATTCGAGGTGTCCGATGCCGACGGCAAGCCGCTCGCGCTGTTCCTGGCCGACTACTTCGCGCGCAGCAACAAGCAGGGCGGCGCCTGGATGGATAATTTCATCGACCAGTCGCGGCTGCTCGGGCAACTGCCGGTGATCGTCAACAACCTCAACATCCCCAAGCCGCCCGCGGGCGAGCCGGTGCTGCTGAGCTTCGACGACGTCAACGGTCTGTTCCATGAGATGGGCCACGCGCTGCATGGCATGCTCTCGAACGTACGCTACCGGAGCCTGTCGGGAACCCATACACCCAACGACTTCGTCGAGTTCCCGTCGCAGTTCAACGAGATGTGGCAGCGCGAGCCGGCGGTGCTGGCGCACTACGCGCGGCACTACCAGACCGGCGCACCGATCCCGCCCGCGCTGCTGCAGAAAATCCTGGCGGCGATGAACTTCAACCAGGGCTACGCTTACCTCGAGCGGCTCGAAGCCGCGCAGATCGACATCGCCCTGCACCAAGTGACGCCCGCACAGGCGCCGGCCGCGGCGGACATCGCCGCGTTCGAACGCGACGCGCTGCGCATGGCCGGCCTGGACTTCGGGCCGGTGCCGCCCCGCTACCACGCCACCTATTTCCGCCATGTCTTCGGCGATGACTACTCGGCGGGTTACTACGCCTACACCTGGGCCGAGGTGCTGGCGCGCGATACCGGCGCGTGGCTGCACCAGCACGGTGGGTTGACGCGTGCGAACGGCCAGCTGCTGCGCGACAAGATCCTCTCGCGCGGCCGCACCCGCGAACCGGATGAGTTGTTCCGCGATTTCTACGGGCGCGACCCGCAAGTCGGCCCGCTGCTGGATTACTACGGCCTGGGCCCGGCCGCCGCACCCTCGAAGCAGGCGGGCACGAACCCGGGTGCCGCGCCGGCGGCGCAGCCCTAGCGGGCGCGGTTCAACCGCGGCGCTCGCGCCGCTCGCCGGGCCGGCGCCGCTCGGTCACGGGCTTGGGCGCGCTGCCGAAGGCGCTGTCATTTTGGCGGCGCGGCGGGCCGCGCCGATCGGCCAGGTGCCGGTACTTGCACCGGCATTCATTCTGCAGGTTGCACTCCGGCAGCGGCAGGCGCGGCGCTGCGTTCGTCAGGAAGCGCCGTCCGCGCAACTGCAGTGCGGCTTCGCAGGCCGCGCCGGCGGGTACCACGCTCACCGCGCGCCAGCTCTTGTTGGGTACGACAGGCTGCATGGCGCGGCGTGGATTCAGCGGATTTCCGGGCCGTGGCTCACAGGAGGGACTGCCACTGGGCGCGCAGCCCGCCCAGCTCGCGGCGCAGTTCGGCCACTTCCGCGCGCAGTTCGGCCACTTCCGCGCGCAGCTCGGCCTCGAGCTGCACGCTGCGCCCGTCGTCCTTCGCTCCGGGGTGCGCACCCGGTCCGGTGGCGGGGGCGGACGCGCCGGCCGTGGCGGGTTCAGCGGTGAGTTCCGCGCTCGGCTCGCCCGTGAGCAGCTG
>JAGWPD010000122.1 GCA_028870705.1 Gammaproteobacteria bacterium | reverse complement strand
GGCGGCCGCCCCCGCGGTCCGGTCTGCGCCGGCCCTGGCCCGCGCGTGCGCGTCGTGCTCGGCCCGCACCCGGTCCGCGTCGCGCCCGCACCCGCACGCCAGCGCGGCCACCGCCAGCGCCAGCGAACAACGGGCCATCAGCGAGCAATTCATGCGCCCGGCAATCTATCACGAACCGCCGTACAGGACCGAGGCCTGCTCGGCGAGGTCATTGACGTGCTGTTCCCAGAAGCGCGCCTCGCCGAACCAGGGAAAGGCGCGCGGGAACGCCGGGTCGGCCCAGCGCTCGGCGATCCATGCCGCGTGATTGAGCATGCGCACCGCGCGCAGTACCTCGACCAGGCGCAGCTGGCTGTGATCGAAGCTGGCGAAGCGCTCATAGCCGGCGAGCAGTTCGCTCCACTGTCGTCGCCGTTCGTCGGGATTGCCGGCGAGGAACATCCACAGGTCCTGCACCGCCGGTCCATTCAGGCAATCGTCCAGATCCACGAAGACCGGACCCGCGCTCTGCCAGAGGATATTGCCGAGATGGCAATCCCCGTGCAGGCGGATCGGGCGCCAGCCGGCAACGTCCGCGGCGTCTATATGCGCCAGCAACTCGGCGCTGATGCGCGCATAGCCCGCGCGCATGTGCTGCGGCAGTTGCCCCGATGCGAGCACGGCCGCGCGCGCCCGCGCGCCCAGCCGCTCGCCGGCGAGCGAGGGCCGATGCGTGAAGCTGCGCAAGGCGCCGATCGCGTGGATGCGCCCGAGCGTGCGGCCGAGCAGCTCGCGCGCTTCGGGTTGGTCGAGGTCCGGGGCACCGCCCGGTTGCAGCGGGAAAGCGGCCATCCGCACGCCAGGACCGTGGTACAGCGTCGCGTCGCCGAGCCGGAGCGGCGCCACCACCGGAATCTCGGCCGCAGCCAGTTCGGCAGCGAACTGGTGCTCCTCGAGTATCTGCTGGTCGCTCCAGCGGCCGGCGCGGTAGAACTTGACCACCACCGGCGGCGCATCCGCTCGGCCGAGCCGGTAGACGCGGTTCTCGTAGCTGTTGAGCGCGAACACGTGGCCGTCGGGTTCCAGCCCGGCCGCCTCGGCCGCATCGAGCACCGCATCGGGCGTCAGCGCCGCGAACGGGCGTGGGTCGCCGCGCGCGCTCACGCCCGGGCCCCGCCGGGCCGCACGGCCTCTGACCCGGCGGCTAGCGGTAGCATGGGCGGCACGGACGGAACGGGAATGCACTGTTCATGATGGCTGCGAAGGATAGCGTGCCGGCCGCCCGGGGTCGCCGGGCGGCGACGCCCAGGGCACGCGCCCCGGCGGCGGGACTGACTTAGAATGGCCGGATGCGTGCGGCCCTGCCAAAGTCACTGAACGGCTACCTGCTGCTCGGCATCGGGGTCATCACGATGCCGTTGCTGGCGGCAATACTGCATGCGACCTTCCAGATCCGCCGCCTGACCGATTTCAGCCAGTCGCTGGTCGATGAGAGCGTCCACACGACCGAACTGATCCAGGAAATGTTCGAGCGGCGCAATTCCCTCGGCCAGAAGGCGAAGGTCTACCACGTCCTCGGCAGCGCCCAGGACCTCGCCAATTTCAACAACCAGGATGCCGAGCTGGCCTCGACCATGGGCGAGCTGCGCGCCGCGCTGCGCGCGCCGGAAGCGCGCGGCGCGATCGATTCCTTCACCGCTGTGCAGCGCGAAATCGCCGCCAGCGTGCGCGCGCCGCCATCCGCACGCGTGGCCAGCGGCGCAGCCGCAGCGCGGGCGATGCCCGATTTCGAACCGCTGGACGAACCGGCGGCGCGCATCTCGCGCTTCGCCAATGCCCAGAAGGCGGCCGAGCTCGCCTCGCTCGAGAATCAGACGAATGCGGCGCGGCGCCTGCTGTTCTGGGAATCGAGCCTGCTGATCCCGCTGGCGCTGGCGGCCACGCTCAGCTTCACGCTCGGCATCGGCCGGCCGATCCGCCAGGTCGACCGCGCGATCACCGAGCTGGGCGGCGGGAATTTCTCGCGTGAGATCGCGGTCAGCGGACCTGTAGACCTGCAGCGGCTGGGCCTGCAGCTCGAATGGCTGCGCGGCCGGTTGCTCGAGCTGGCGCAGGAGCGCAACCGGTTCCTGCGCCACATGTCGCACGAACTCAAGACGCCGCTCGCCAACATCCGCGAGGGCGCCGAGCTGCTGATGGATGGCGCCGTCGGCGCGCTGCGGCCCGGCCAGCGCGAAGTCGCGGCCATCCTGCAGGAGAACAGCATCAAGCTGCAGCGGATGATCGAGAACCTGCTGTCCTACAGCGCCTGGCAGAGCAACAGCCTCGGGCTCGACGCGGCCGAGTTCAGGCTGCGCCCGATGGTCAAGCAGGTGCTGGAGAACCAGCAGCTGACGCTGGTGTCGCAGCGCGTGCGGCTCGACGTCCAGATCGAGGATCTCACACTCTACGCCGATCGCGGCAAGCTGCGGTTGATCCTGGAGAACCTGCTCTCCAATGCGATCAAGTATTCGCCGCGCGGCGGCACGATCGTGGTACGCGCGCACGCCGCCGGGCCCGAACTGGTGCTGGACGTGGCCGACAGCGGCGTGGGCATTCCGCCTGGCGAGCGCAGCCACATCTTCGAGGCCTTCCACACCGGGCGCGCACCGGGCGGCCACGTGCGTGGCACGGGCATCGGCCTGTCCGTGGTGCAGGAGTTCGTGCAGGTGCACCGCGGCACGATCGAGATCGTCGACGGCGAGTTCCGCGGCGCGCACTTCCGGATCCGCATGCCGTTGCGGGCCGAGCAGCCGGCGCCGGCTGCGGCGGCCGGCCTGCCGGCTGCGCGCAGGAAGGCACATGCGGCCTGACCCGGCCCGCAATGCCCTGGCACTGGCGCTGGCCGTGGCCTTGCTGGGCGGCTGCGCCAGCCTCGGCGCGCTGCATGCGGATCACGGCGGCGGCAAACCGTCCAGCCCGGTCTACGACCGCGACACGCAGGTTGCGGTGCTGGTGGCGGACATGATCCAGACGCTGCAACGGCTGAGCAGCGCCAGTCCGGCCGAACAGGCCGAGATCGTCACCACGGCGCAGCAGTCCTACGAGCGCGGCGGCGGCGGCAGTGCGCAGCTGCGCTACGCGCTGGTGCTGGCCACGCCCGGTCACCCGGGCCACGATGCCGTGCGCGCCCGTCAGCTGCTGCGGGAGCTCGCGGCGCAGCCCGAGACCCTGGCGCCGGTCGAGCGGGCGCTGTCGCTGTTCGAGCTGGCGCAGCTCGATCGCGAGCTTGGGCTGCTGGGCGACAACGAGCGGTTGCAGGCCAACGCCAGCCACAGCGTCGACCAGGACCGCTACGCGGCCACCAGCCGTCGCCTGCAGGCCGAACTCGATGAGAACGCCCGCCTGCGCCGCCTGCTCGAAGAGACGCAGGCCAAGCTCGAGGCGCTGGCCAACATCGAACGCAACCAACCCGATCGCAAGAGCAACTCCGAGGTACGCAAGAAGTGAATCCGACTGTGAAACGCAAGGCACGCATCCTCGTGGTCGATGACGACCCGGGGCTGCTGCGCCTGCTGACCATCCGCCTGCGCGCGGAGAACTACGAAGTCGAGCCGATGGAGAACGGCGTCCAGGCGCTGGCCGCCGCCAGCCGCTTCCGGCCCGACCTGGTGATTTCCGACCTGCGCATGGATCAGCTCGACGGAATAGGCCTGCTCAAGGAACTGCAGATCCGCTGGCCGGGGCTCAAGGTGATCCTGCTGACGGCGCACGGCACGATACCCGATGCGGTGCAGGCCACACAGATGGGCGCCTTCGGCTTCCTGACCAAGCCGGTCGAGAAGCAGGAATTGCTCGCGCAGGTGCAGAAGGCGCTGAAGATCTCGGGCTTCGTCGACGCGGGGGAGGACTGGCGCGCGGGCATCATCACCCGCAGTGCGCTCATGGAAGAGAAGCTCGGACAGGCGCACATGGTCGCCGGCACCGAAGCGCGCGTGCTGATCACCGGCGAGAGCGGCACCGGCAAGGAACTGCTGGCGCGCGCGATCCACAAGGCGAGCCCGCGGCGCGCGCAGCCCTTCGTGCTGGCCAACTGCAGCGCGGTGGCCGAGGACATCTTCGATGGCGACCTGTTCCAGTCGGCCGAAGGCGGCACGCTGCTGCTCGATGAGATCGGTGCGCTGCCGATGCGTGCGCAGCTGCGCCTGCTGCAGCTGCTGCAGGAGCGAGCGGACACCGCCGGCGCCGACCACGCCTCGCCCAACGTGCGCATCATCTCCACGACCAATCGCGACCTGCTGGCGCTGGTCGCGGGCGGGCAGTTCCGCGAGGACCTGTACTACCGGCTGAATGTCGTGCACATCGACCTGCCGGCGCTGAGCAGGCGGCGCGAGGACATCCCGCTGCTGGTGGCGCACTTCCTGGCCGAGCTGGCCAAGGAGACGGGACAACGCAAGATCTACGCGCCGGAGGCCGTGGAACTGCTGGCCACGAGCGACTGGCCCGGCAACGTACGCCAGCTGGCCAACGTGGTGCGGCAGAACTGCGCACTGGCGCAGACGCCGATCATTCCGGTGGAACTCGTGCAGCAGTCGATCGGCGGCACGCAGGCGAAACTGCCTTCGTTCGACGAGGCGCGCGATGAATTCACGCGCAGCTACCTGTCGCAGATCCTGCAGATCACCGGCGGCAACGTCAGCCAGGCGGCGCGGCTCGCCAAGCGCAACCGCACCGATTTCTACAAGCTGCTCGGGCGCCACCAGCTGATGCCCGACGACTTCAAGGATCGCGAGCGCTGAGCCTAGAGCGGTCGCCCGGCCCGGGGCGCCGGTGCGGCCTCAGGCCGTGGCCCGCGCCAGCACCGCGGCCACCAGCTCGAGCTGCGAGTCGCTCAGGTCGGCGCTCATCGGCAGGCTGAGCACCCGGCCAGCGAGCATCTCGCTCACGGGCATCGGCTTTGGATCGCAGAGCCCGGCGTAGGCCGGCTGCTGGTGCAGCGGGCGCGGATAGTGCACGGCGGTCGGCACGCCCGCCTGCCGCATCTTCTCCTGCACGGCATCGCGATTCTCGACCAGCACGGTGTACTGCGCCCACACGCAGCTCCGGTCGGGCCGCACGCTCAGCAGCTCGGCGCGCGCCCCGCTGGCCCGGATCGCCTCGGCGTAGCGCTGCCCGAGCTCGATGCGGCGTGCGACCTCCCAGTCGAAACGCCCGAGCTTGGCCAGCAGGATCGCGCATTGCAACGTATCCATGCGGCCGCCAATGCCGATGCGCGTATGCAGGTAGCGCGCACTCTGCCCGTGCACGCGGATCTCGCTGCAGGCCTGCGCCAGCGCCGCATCGTCGGTGAAGATCGCACCGCCGTCGCCGTAGCAGCCGAGCGGCTTGCTGGGGAAGAAGCTGGTGCAACCCAGCCCCGAGAGCGCACCACTGCGCCGCCCCTGGTAGGTGGCGCCAAAGCTCTGCGCCGCGTCCTCGATGACCACGATATTGCCGCGCCGTGCGGCGATCGCGCTGATCTCGTCCATGTCGGCGGGCTGGCCGTAGAGGCTCACCGGCATGATGGCCCGGGTGCGGCCGGTGATCGCCGCGTCGAGCAGCGCCGCATTCATGTTGGCGGTGTCGGCTTCCACGTCGACGAACACGGGTCTGGCGCCGACCAGCGCGATGACCTCGGCGGTGGCCACGAAGGTGAACGGCGAGGTGATGACTTCGTCACCCGGGCCGATACCGAGGGCCATCAACGCGATCAGTAGCGCATCGGTGCCACTGGCGACCGAGATGCAGTGAGCGCTGTTCACGTACGCGGCCAGGCGCTGCTCGAACTCGCGCACTTCGGGCCCGAGGATGTACTGGCCGTGATCGAGCACCGCCTGGATGCGGGCATTGATCTCGCCGCGCAATGCGCGGTACTGCGTCTTGAGGTCGATGAAATCCACGGCGATGCGCAGTCCTAGTCGGCGAGCGCGCCGCCGCGCGTCTCGATGATGAGGGGCACGAGCAGCAGCCCCAGGAGCGGCGCGAAGCCGACGTAGAAAATCGTCTGCATCGCGGTGCCACGGGCCGCGGCGGCGCCCACGATGAACGGCCCGACCGCGGCCAGCACGCGCCCGATGTTGTAGCAGAAGCCGGCGCCGGTCGCGCGCAGCCGGGTCGGGAACAGCTCCGTCAGGTAGAACGGGAAGGCGCCGAACACGCCGAATACCGGCGCGCCGATCAGGAAGAACATGTACAGCCGCGCCGCCGGCGGCATGTCGAGCCCGAAGGTGGCGAAGATCGCGGCGGCCGAAGCGCCGAAATACCAGGCGAACATCGGCCGCCGGCCGAGCCGCTTGGCGAGCGGAATCGTCAGCAGCGTGCCGATCAGGCCGCCGAGGTTGAAGCAGAGTGTTGCGGTGAACTTCCACTGCTCGACCAGACCGAGCGTCGCGGCCTGGTCGAACCCGCGCAGCGCCGCCTCGCCGCGCGCGAGCCCGGTGGCGATCACCGGTATGAAGGCGTTGCAGCTCCACCAGCCGGCCAGCGCGATGATCGTGGTCATCGTGCCGAGCAGCGTGCGCCGGCGCAGCTCGGGCGTGAAGATCTGCCGCAGCCGCGCCTGGCTGCGCTCCTTCACCGATTGCCACCGCTCGGGTTCATGGATGAACCAGCGCACCGTGAAAGCCACCACAGCCGGCAACAGCCCGCACAGGAACACGTAGCGCCAGGATTGCGCGGCATCGTTTGCGAACCAGACTCCGGCAACCAGGTAATTGAGGCCGGTCGCCAGGAACAGGCCGAAGGGCGCAGCGGTATACAGCAGCGCGCCGCCCTCGACCCGCCGCTTCTCGGGCATCACTTCGGCGACCATCGAGGCGCCGGCCGCCCATTCGCCGCCGATCCCGAGGCTCGCCACCAGGCGGAACACGGCCAGCATCGTCAGGTTCGTCGCCGCGGCGCAGGCCGCCGTGCCCAGCGCGTAGAGCACCATCGTGAACAGCAGCGTGCGCATACGCCCGAAGCGATCGCAGATGAAGCCGAACAGGATACCGCCGAGCGCCCAACCCACCAGCAGGAGCGATGTAAGCGTGCCAGTCCAGAACAGCGTGGCCGACCGCGCCGCGGCCGAACCCAGTGGCAGGTGCAACAGCGTCGGGATGCAGTTCGGGGCGACGTAGTTGAACAGCAGGCCGTCGAAGACGTCGAAGCCCCAACCGAGCCAGGCAGCGAACAACACCAGCCACTGGTAACGCGTGATGCCCCACATACGGGCGTGAGACTACTGGAGCGACGCTCAGCCGTCGAGCGCGCCGCACCGGCTGCGCAGCCGGATGAGCGCACTGACCAGCAGCAGCGAGATGGCCGCGCCATCGAGCGCAATGACCGCGAGATTGGTGAGCTTTTCGCCCAGCGTGGTCCAGGGGCTGTGGCGCGGATACCCAAGCAGCAAGGCGCCGGCGAGCACCAGGGCCGGCACGGCCACGTAGGCAGCCAACCAGCACAGCCGCTCTTGCGGGCGGAATTCCCTGCCGCCAGCGACGCCCGGCCCCTGCTCACCCGGTGCACGCGCCGCCGCGGCAGCGCCGCGCGTCCAATGCCACACGGCGAAGACCACCGCCGCGAGACCCAGCAGGCTGCTGCCGTGCTGCAGCCAGCGGTACAGGTGGATCGGGTGCCCGATCAGCTCCGGTCCGTAGTAGTCGTCGAGGAATGGCAGC
>JAGWPD010000121.1 GCA_028870705.1 Gammaproteobacteria bacterium | reverse complement strand
GCTGTCGACGTGATCGACCAGCTCATTGCGGAAATAGACCACCACATGCGAACGGTACGGATGCTGCAGGTGGCGGAGCTTGAGGTAGTAGTCGTAATCCCAGCGGTCATTCTGGAAGCCGCCCGGGATCATCGGGGTGCCGAGCAGGTAGCGCACCTGCGCACGTGTCATGCCGGGCTTGACCTGCGCGATGGTCTTGGCATCGAGGTGGTTACCCTGCTGGATCGGCATGTGGTACACGCAGCCGGCGGCACCGAGCAGGGCCGCCGCGGCCATTAAGGTCGTCGCGGCGCGCAATATGGTAGCTTGCATGCTCCCAATCATACCGTCCGGGCCAATTCATGGAAGGGAAAGATCTGCGCAAGGCGGGCCTCAAGGTCACGCTGCCGCGGTTGAAGATCCTCGAGATCCTCGAGCGCAGCAGTACGCGCCACCTGTCGGCCGAAGAGATCTACCGCAGCCTGATCGTGTCCTCGGAGGATATCGGCCTCGCGACCGTGTATCGCGTGCTGACGCAGTTCGAGGCCGCAGGCCTGGTGGCGCGGCATCATTTCGAGGACGGCATGGCGGTGTTCGAGCTGGCGCAGGGCGCCCATCATGACCATATCGTGTGTATTGACTGCGGCCAGGTCGAAGAGTTCGTCGACGCCGACATCGAGAAGCGCCAGGACGCGATCGCCCAGCAGCATGGCTTCAGGATCAGCGAGCACTCGCTGATCATCCACGGTCGCTGCCAGCGCACCGATTGCCCGCACCGCAAGGCCAAGGCCGCGGTCGCCAGCCGCTAGGAATTGCCGCTGCGGCCGCTGCGGCCGCGGCGCGCGGCGGGCGGCGCCAGGCTGGTGGCACGCTGCAGCATCTCGACCGCGTGCGAGCGGGTCTTGGCGGTGATCTCGAGCCCGCCGAGCATGCGGGCGATCTCCTCGACCCGCGTGTCGCCGCTGAGCGGGGTCACGCTGATGCGGGTGGCGCGTCCGTCGGTGAGTTTCGTGACGCGCAGATGCTGGTGACCCTGGCAGGCGACCTGCGCCAGGTGCGTCACGCACAGCGCCTGCGCGGCGCTCCCCAGGCCGCGCAATTCCCGGCCGACGATTTCCGCTACCGCGCCGCCGATGCCCGCATCGACTTCGTCGAACACCATGCAGGGCGCCGCGTGGCGCGCGCAGCAGACCTGGACCGCCAGCGAAAGGCGCGCCAGTTCGCCCCCGGATGCGATCTTGGCCACGGCGCGTGGCGGCTGGCCCGGATTGGTGCTGACACGGAATTCCACGCGGTCGGCACCGTGCGCTGCGGGTTCCGCGCCATCGAGCGGCGCCACCTCGGCGATGAAACTGCCCCCGGCCATGCCCAGTTCCTGCATGCGACGGGTGACCGCCGCGCCAAGTGCGCGCGCAGCCGTGGCGCGCGCGGCGGTGAGCTTGCGGGCCTGCTCCTGGTACGCCGCCAGGGCGGCGGCGACCTGCGCGCGCAACGAGCCCAGGTCGGCGGCGGCCGATTCCATGCCGGCGAGCTCGCGCTGCAGCGCGCCGTGCCAGGCGACCAGATCGCCCGGCTCCACGCGGTGCTTGCGCGCGAGTTCCTCGATCCCGGCCAGGCGCCGCTCGACCTGTTCCTGGCGTGCCGGATCGAATTCGAGCGATTCCAGGTAGTGCGCGAGCGCATGCGCCACTTCCTGCACCTGCGCCGCGGCCTGCTCGAGCTGCGGGTGCATGGGGGCAAGCTGCGCATCGAGGCTGCTGGCGGTACGCAGCGCCGAGCCGGCGCGCGCCAGCAACTGGTGCGCGTTGCCCTGTTCCGATTCGTACAGGCCTTCGAGCGCCGCGCGCGCGGACTGCGCCAGTTTGCCGCTATTGGCGATGCGTGTGCGCTCCACCCCGAGGCGCTGGAATTCATCGGCGCCAAGGCGCATCGCATCGAGTTCCTGCACCTGGTAGCGCAGCAGGTCGAGGCGCGCATGGCGTTCGCTGGCAGCCGCCTCGACGGTCACACCGCGGTTCATCAACCCGAGCCAGCTCGCGTGCGTGGCCCGCACCTGACCGACCAGCGCCTCGAGCTGCCCGTAGGTATCGAGCAGCTCGCGTTGCGCGTTGCTGCGCATCAGCGACTGGAATTCATGCTGGCCATGGATGTCGAACAGCAGTTCGCCCACCGAACGCAGCACGGTCACGGGCACGTTCTGACCGTTGATCCAGGCGCGCGAACGTCCGTCGGTCGAGATGACCCGGCGCAGCAGCAACTCGCCCTCGTGGGCGATCGACTGCTCCTCGAGCAGCCGTGGCAGCGCTCCGCCCACCTTCGAGATCTCGACGGTAGCGCTCAGGTCCGCGCGCTCGGCGCCGGTACGCACGACTTCGGCGCCGGCGCGGCCGCCGCTCAGCAGTTCGATCGCATCGACCAGCATCGACTTGCCCGCGCCGGTCTCGCCGGTGAGCACGGTCAGGCCCGGCGCAAAGTCGATCTCGACCGCATCGATGATCGCCAGGTCGCGGATCTGCAGGTTTCGCAGCATGGCGGGTACCCGGGTGGATGCTCAGCGTTCCTGCTGCTCGGCGCCGCGGCCCCAGCGGAGCTTCGAGCGCAGCAGCCGGAAATAGTCGTATCCGGGCGGGTGCAGCAGCGTTATGGACCCGCCGGCGGCCGAGACCTCGAGCCGGTCGCCGGGCTGCAGGTCGCCGAGCCGGGCGCCGTCGCAGGTCACTTCGGCCAGGCCCGAGCCGCGATCGAGCGAGCGGACCTCGATGCCGGCGTCGCCGGGCACGACGATCGGACGGTCGGAGAGCGTATGCGGGCAGATGGGCGCCATCACCAGCACGTCGAGCCGCGGATCGACGATCGGCCCGCCGCAGGAAAGCGCGTAGGCGGTCGAGCCGGTGGCGGTGGCGATCACGATGCCATCGCCGCGGTGCGAATTGAGGTAACGGCCGTCGACCCGCGTCTGGAAATCGAGCATGCGCCCGGTCTCGCGCCGCAGCAGCACCACGTCGTTCAGGGCCAGGCGCCGCACGGTGCCACGCTCGCCGCGCTGCAAGCGCGCCTCGAGCAACCGGCGCGGATCGGCGGCACAGTGGCCATCGAGCACCGCGTCGATGCCGGCCGCGATGTCCTGCGGCAGGACATCGGTGAGGAAGCCGAGGCGGCCGCGGTTGATGCCGAGCAGCGGTACTTCGCGCCCGACCACCAGCCGCGCGGCCTCGAGCAGGGTGCCATCGCCGCCGACCGCGATCATGAAGTCGGCCTGCGTGGCCAGCTCGGCGCGCGGCACCGTGCGGACCGCATCGCCAAAGCCGCCCGGCTCGTCGGCGGGCACCAGCACCGCGATCGAGCGCCGGGCCAGGGCGTGCAGCGCGGCCGCGGCACTGTCGGCAATGCGCGCGTCGGCAAAGTGTCCGATCAGGGCGCAGCTGCGGAATCTGGCCTTCATGCGGCCATTTAAGCATGCCCGGCCGGGGCGGCCAACGCCGCGAATCTGACCTTAAGGCGCGCTTGCGACGCGGCTCACGGGAAGCATTGCTTGACGCGGCGGAAACAGGCTCGGTAGCCTGCCCCGTCTGCCCGGAACGCACCCGACATGAGCGCCGATTCGAATCCCGCCGAAAACCTCAATGAGCGCGCACAGCACCTGTTGCGGGTGCTGGTGCAGAGCTACATCCGCGAGGGCCAGCCGGTAGGCTCGCGCCAGCTCTCGCGCGATTCGGGCCTGAGCCTCAGTTCCGCCACGATCCGCAACGTGATGGCGGATCTGGAGGAACTCGGGTTCGTCAGCTCGCCGCACACTTCGGCCGGGCGGGTCCCCACCGATCGCGGCTATCGCTTCTTCGTCGACTCGCTCCTGCGCGCCGAGCTGCCCAAGGCCGAAACTGCCGAACTGGTGGACCTGCGCGAGCAGTTCGAGGCGGCGCGCGAGGGCCCCAAGGAGCTGGTGGCCGCAGCCTCGCAGCTGCTCTCGCGCATCACGCACCTGGCCGGCCTCGTCACGATGCCACTGGCCCCGGCGGCGACGCTGACGCAGATCGAGTTCGTGAACCTGACCGAGAACCGGGTGCTGGTGATCCTAGTGTTCAACGACCGCGAGGTGCAGAACCGGATCGTCCAGCTCGAGCGCCGCTACGGTCCCGAGGAATTGCGGCGCGCCGCGAACTTCCTCAATGAACATTGCCGCAGCCGCTCGCTGGCGGAGTTGCACGGCGAGCTGCTGCGCCAGCTGAAGGATACGCACGCCTCGATCAACCAGGTGATGCTGGATGCCATTTCGATCGCACAGCAGGTCAGTGGGCAGGGCGCCGCGCAGGAGGGGATCGAATACGTGATCGCCGGAGAGACCAACCTGATGGGCCTGGCGGACCTGTCGAGCGTCGACAAGCTCAAGCGACTTTTCGAGGCCTTCACCGAGAAGCGCGATATCCTGCACCTGCTCGACCAGAGCCTGCGGGCCGATGGCGTGCAGATCTTCATCGGCCACGAATCGGGCTACCAGATACTCGACGATTGCAGCGTGATCACGGCCCCCTACAGCACGGGCGAGGGCGTGGCGGGAGTGCTGGGCGTGATCGGGCCCACCCGCATGGCCTATGAACGCGTAATTCCGATCGTCGACATCACGGCAAAGCTGCTGGGATCGGCCTTGAATTCACGCCGCTAGCCCCCATATCGCGCGATGGGGCGCGGGCGCTGGTAAGAATGCGCATTATATATATTTCATAACCTATTGTAATGGAACAAGTTAATTGAACGCAGAAGCCCAGGCTCAAGCCCCGAACGAAACCAGCGAACCCGCGGGCGCTCCGGTCGCAGAAGCGGCTGTCGACGAGCTCGCCGAGCTCAAGGCCGCGCTCGAGGCGGCCCGGCAGGCGAGCGCCGCCGCGCGCGACGCGCAGCTGCGCGGCGCCGCCGAACTCGACAACGTGCGCAAGCGCACGCAGCGCGACATCGAGAACGCCCACCGCTTTGCGCTCGAGCGCTTCGCCGGGGAATTGCTGGCGGTGCGCGACAGCCTGGAACTGGCCGCACTCAATGCGGCGAGCGCCGATGCGGCCACGCTGGCGGCGGGGCAGCAGGCCACGCTCCAGCTGCTGGCGGCCGCGTTCGAGAAATTCTCGATCCAACGCATCGACCCGCTCGGCGCCGCCTTCGACCCCTCGCTGCACGAAGCGGTCGCGGTGCAGGAATCGGCCACGGCCGCACCCGACAGCGTGCTGCAGGTGCTGCAGTCTGGCTATCAGCTCAACGGGCGGCTGCTGCGCCCCGCGCGCGTGATCGTCGCGCGTGCGCCGCAGGCCCCGGCTTGAAATCGGCGGCCGCCGTCCTCAGATAACACGCCAAGAATCTGCTATTCCGGAGCAAGCCATGAGCAAGGTAATCGGCATCGACCTGGGAACGACCAACTCCTGCGTCGCGGTGATGGAGGGCGGCAAGCCGCGCGTCATCGAGAACAGCGAGGGCGATCGCACCACCCCGTCGATCGTCGCCTTCACGAAGGACGATGAGGTGCTCGTCGGCCAGTCGGCCAAGCGCCAGGCGGTCACCAATTCGCAGAACACGCTGTTCGCGGTGAAGCGCCTCATCGGCCGCAAATTCGCCGACGAGGTCGTGCAGAAGGACATCGGCATGGTCTCCTACAAGGTGGTCAAGGCCGACAACGGCGACGCCTGGGTCGAGGCGCAGGGCAAGAAAATGGCTCCGCCCGAGATCTCGGCGCGCGTGCTGATGAAGATGAAGAAGACCGCCGAGGACTATCTGGGCGAGGAAGTCACCGAGGCCGTGATCACGGTGCCGGCCTATTTCAACGATTCGC
>JAGWPD010000120.1 GCA_028870705.1 Gammaproteobacteria bacterium | reverse complement strand
TGGCCGCGGCGCCGGCCGCTACCTCGAACTGCGTGGCCGCGGCGCCGGGCGCGCGCAGGCTGAGCGCGCGGCGCGGCTGCGCCGCGGCGTTGACGAAGCGCAATTCCACGGTGCCGATCGCCCCTGCATGGCAATCGGCCGCTTCCGCCTGCGCCAGCTCCAGCCCTTGCAGGGTGCGCTGGCACTCATGCATCCCCACCAGCACCACGCCCGCGAGCAGGAAAGTGAGGAACAGCGCGAGGCTGTTGCCGTAGTTCAGTCCCGCGACCAGCATCACGAACAGCAGCGCCGCCGCGGCGAGACCGGTCCGTGTCGGGAGGATATACAGCCGCCGGCTGTGCAGCCGGAGCGGCAGCGCGTCATCGCCCTGGCGCCTGCGGGCCCACTGCTCGACGCGCCCGGTCAGGTGGCGACGCGACGCGGCGAACACGGATCGGACCTAGATCGGCACCGGCACCGCCGCCAGCAATTGGGCAGCGAGCAGGGTACCTTTGCCGGACGCGCCACCGTCGTGCTGCTCCAGTCGATGCGCGCAGACCGAAGTGAGCACGGCCTGCACGTGCTCGGGCAGCACCGCGCGTTCCTCGGCCAGCAGAGCCCAGGCCTGGGCGGCACGCACCAGCCCCTGCGCGGCGCGCGGCGACAGGCCGAGCGCGAACAGCGAGCGGGAGCGCTCCACCAGCGCCTGCACGTAGTCGAGCAGCGTGGCGCCGACGTATACGGCGCGCACCGCGCGCTGCGCGGCCAGCAGTTCGGCTGGCGTCAGCACCGCCTGCGTGCTCTCGAGCAGCTCGTGGCGCTCGCCCGCGAGCAGCAACGCACGCTCGGCCTGGCGGTCCGGGTAGCCGAGGCTGACGCGCATCAGGAAGCGGTCGAGCTGCGATTCCGGCAGGCCGAAGGCGCCGAGCTGCTCGTGCGGGTTCTGCGTCGCGACCACGAAAAAAGGCTCGGGCAGCGGGTGCGTGATTCCATCGATGCTGACCTGCCGCTCTTCCATCGCCTCCAGCAGCGCGCTCTGCGCCTTCGGGCTGGCGCGATTGATCTCGTCGGCCAGCAGCAGCTGCGTGAACACCGGCCCGGGACGGAAGCGGAACTGCTGGCTGTCGCGGTCGAATATCGCGACGCCGACCACGTCGGCCGGCAGCAGGTCGCTGGTGAACTGCAACCGGTGCCAGCCGAGGCCCAGCACGCGCGCAAGCGTGTGCGCGAGCGTGGTCTTGCCGACGCCCGGGACATCCTCGAGCAGCAGGTGGCCGCGCGCCAGCAGGCAGGCGAGGCACAGGCGGATCTGCGCCGGCTTGCCGAGGATCACGCGCTCGACCGCGCCCACCGCGTCGCTCAGCCGGCTCATGGTTGCAAGGCGCGCACCTGTGCGAGCTGCCGCTCCAGGCCGGCCAGCGTCTGCTCGAAGGCGGCCAGCCGCGCCCGTTCCTGCGCAACCACGGCTTGCGGGGCGCTGCGCACGAAGCTCTCGCTGCCCAGCTTGGACTGCGCGCGCGTAATTTCCTCGCGGGTCCTGCGCGCGTTCCGGTCGAGCCGCGCGAGTTCGGCGACCGGATCGATCAACCCGGCCATCGGCACCAGCAGCGTCATCTGCCCG